>JBGPHP010000107.1:0-10344 GCA_041484445.1 Gemmatimonadota bacterium | reverse complement strand
GGCTGCCCGGGCTCGGAGCACCGGGGCCCCCGCTGCCAGGCCCTCCGCGTGGACGGCCGGCTCGGACCCCGCTTGCGGGGCGCGCGCCGCGGCGCGCGCCGCCATGGCGGCGCCGATGCCCGCTTGCTGACGATGGAACAGCGGGAACTTCAGCCCGACACCGAACCCCCAAAGCCGGTCAGTGCCTGCCTCACGCGCCTCGAACGCCGAGACCGTGAGGTTGGGGATGAATGACAGTCGTGCGGCCGTCACGTTCCGGTCCGCTCCCCGCCGCAGCGCTTCGCTCGCCTGCAGGTCCGGTCGCCTGGTGCGGGCGAGGGCCAGGAGCAAGCTGTCCGAGTCCCATTGCAAGTCGGGAATCGCGGCCAGGGCGATCGTTCGAGGCGTGGAGTCGTACGGCAGGGCGAGGAGCCGTGCGAGATTGGCCGCAACGGCGGCCGCGTCGGCTCCCGCCCGCTCTGCCGTGCTGCGGCCGCGCGCGGCTTCGAGCGCCGCGGCGTTCCACTCGAGCCGGTTCAATTCGCCGGCCTCGAATTGGCGCCGAGCGAAATCGGCGAGCCGTTCGGCGAACCGCGCTGCCGAATCCGTCAGGGTCGCTCGGCGCTCGGCGATCGACAGCGCCGTGTACGCGCGACGCGCCTCGAGCGCCACGAGCCGGCGAACGTCCTCGACCCGCGCCTCAGCCGAGCGCACGAACGCCGTAGCGGCACTCCCGCGCCAGCCCCACTGGCCGGCGATCTCGATCTCCTGGGTCACCGACCACTGGCGATCGTAGGTCGTCGACACCCCACTCCGCCGGCGGATGCGGCCGTACTCGAGGGTCGGGTTGTCGGGGAACGGCCACCGCGCTTCGGCACGCACGCCGCGAGGGGCTCCTACCGCGCCGATGGAGGCGGCGACGGATGGGCTGAGGGCGATGGCGCGCGCCGTGGCCTCGTCTATGGTCAGGACAATCGTGTCCTGGGAAGTAACAAGCGCGACCGCGCTGATGAACGCAAGCATCATGGAAAACACCTCGCACACGCAATCAATCGCGTGTGATTCGGGTCTCTGTTTTAGCGGTTGAAGGTGCCGCGTGCCGCGCGCCATAAACGGGCGCGCCTGCGGCTATGGCCCTACGGGGAGGCTAGGTCCGAGGAGGGTGGAACTCTTCGAACGCAGACCCGCCTACATGGAGGGCAGGCTCTGCGTGATACTCCGGGGAAACAGGCGCTGCGAGGGAGAAGCGAAATGCTCCAACGAGGGCCGCCGCACCGTGGAGGTGTGTGCAGTGGTCAGCGGGAGTGTCGTGCTCATGGGTGGGTGCTGAGTCTTCGTGTCCGCGGTGGCCTTGAACGCCAGGATCTTGATGGGCGGCTGCCGCAAATGCGGATTCGTGATGCACCGCCACATCGCGTGACGCGCCGAAAACCGACTCCGCCGCAGCAGCGGGAGTCACGATCAGCATGGTTATGCCGACAAGGCAGCGCAGCGCTCTCGGATGCATGGCCAGTGACCGTCGAATGTACACGACAGGTAGGGGATCAGACAACGGCCGCCGAAGGAGTTGCTCCGGGACAGGTACCAACGCCGCTGCGTCTCATCTGGCGACGAGCAAGCCGGTGCCGTACATCAACACCATGCCGGCTCCGACTCCGATAGCGTTCAGCGGTGTCCACAACGCGTCCGTGGTCTCGCGCGCCACGACGCGATAGAGCACACCGAGCACCTGCAGGATCGCGCCCGCCCCCACGCCGAGACACACAGCTCCCAGCCACGGCGAGTATGCGAGGCCGCCAAGCCAGGCACCAGGAATCGTTGGACCGCCCGCCAACAGACCGGCGAGCGCAAGCGACCGAAGTGACGGGCTATCCTGGGCCACAGGCGCCACGATGCCCAAGCCTTCTGTTGTATTGTGGATCATGAATCCGACGATCAGGAACGCCCCGAGGCTGACCGCTCCCTGGGCATACGCCGCGCCGATCGCGAGTCCCTCACCGAGGTTGTGCAGCCCGATGCCGAGGGCGATGAGAAAGGTCAATTCCAGGCGGACCGCGCGTCCGTCGGTCCCGGGCGGCCGGCGCACGCCGCCGGCCGCTTGCAGCAGCAGCCATGAGCCCGCCACCGCCAGCACGACAAGCCCTGTCCCCTGAAACGCGCCAGCCACGCGCTCGGCCGTCTCCAGGGCCTCGTGCAGTGCCTCTGCAACGAGAAAAGCGAGCAGGCCGCCCGTGAGCGCCAGAGCGAAATGAATCCAACGTCGGCCGAGCCGCTTCAGGAACGGCAGCCACAACAGGCCGATCGCGACCGGGAGCACGCCGACGTAGAGGCCAACCAACGTGAACGTGAGGAGGTATTGTGCATCGACTGCCGGCGTCTCCGCGGCGACGGAGATCTCGTGGTCGAACGTGATGCCATTCGAGGACACGAGCTTCACGTGATGCGGCTCCCCAACCATCCACGGATACGGGATTTCGATGGTCGCTCGGCCCAGCCGCGGTACAGTCCGGCCCGGCTCCATGGTAAAGTGCCAGAACGCCTCGTCGACCATGACCTGCGCCACGGTGACCGGATCGGGTCCGCCGTTCACCACTTCGAGCCACATGTGCCCAGGCGCGAGCCGCACGCGGTTCACCGTCAGCTCTTCAACCGGCGGCAGGCCTCGTCGTAAGCCCGAGAGCAGACCGCCCTTCATCACGATCACGGACAGCAGTCCGAGCAGCAGCAGCGGAAGACCGAACCAGACCCACTTCGATTGGTTCATCACGCGGTGATTGGCTCGTCGCGGACCTCGAACAGCCCCATCCACCCCAGCTCCGCAAACTCCGACTGGTGAGCGTGGAACATGAACTTCCCAGGCCGCTCGTAGCTCAGCTCCAGGATGTGCCGCTCGCCCTGGCCAAGCGTGATAGTGTCGGTGAAGTCGGTCGGGACAAGGGACGTTCCGGTCCGGTAGACGTGGAAGAAGTTCGCGTGAATGTGGATCGAGTTGAGGAGATCGAACTCGAGGGCGTTCACGAGGTAGATCCGGTTCAGCTCGCCGCGGCGCAGAACGATGGGGTGTATCTGGTATGCGAACGGCACCGTGTTCACAGCGTAGACTTCGTTCTCACTGTCGAAGTTGACGTCGAAACCGTTCATCACCATCACCATCTCGTGCGCGGGCGCCCGCGGCTTCTCGGGGTCGATGACGAATGCTCCGTATAGCCCTTTTGCGATATGCCGCTTGAGGGGCATCGTGTGGCAATGGTAGAGGTGCAGCCCGAAGGGTCGGGCCTCGAACTCATAGATGTAGCTGCCGCCCGGCGGGATCTGCTCGAGCGCGCCGTCCATATCAGCCGCGTGGAACCCGTGGAAATGGATGGTGTGCTCGTGCAAGCCGGCATTCGTGAAATTCACGCGGACCAGGTCGCCTTCTGTGGCGCGGAGCGTCGGGCCGGGCACCTGGCCGTTATATGTCCAAGCGTCGTAGAACAGTCCCGGCATGATCTCGATCTTCCGGTCCACCGCCATCATCCGGTACTCGCGGACCCGCTGGCCGTTGAGGCGGTGACTCACCTCGCCGTGGTCGAAAGTACTGAGGAACTTGATCGGATCGATGCCCGCCGCCCCGGGGAGCCCACCGCTCATCACGCGCTGCGGATCGACTTGCTCGTCCAGCAGAGAATCTCTGGCGATCGAGACGATCGAGGCCAGGCCCGCCGGCCCGACCAGGCCTCGCATCAGCGCTTCGCGGCGCGAGACGTGCGTCATGCCGCGACCTCACGGCACAGCAGCGCCCCTGCGAGCTCCTGGCCGACGACGCGGGTCGCGTTTCCTACGCGCACGGTGATGGTGCCGTTGAACCGCTGACGCTCGAGTACGGTCATTCGCGTCCCGGGTGTGAGCTTCTGCTCCGCCAGATACCGAAGGCGGTCGGGATCTTCGTCGCTCACTTGGCGGAATTCGACGGTCGCGCCCACGGCGGCCTCGGCGAGGGTGACGAGGTCCACCTGCTCGATCTCTCCTTCGGACGTAGGAATCGGAGCACCATGCGGATCGTAACGCGGGTCGCCGAGCGCGGCGGCCATCCGCTCGATCAGCTTGCCCGAGACCGCGTGCTCAAGCCGCTCGGCTTCCTCGTGGACGTCGTCCCACTCGTAGCCCAGGCGTTTCACGAGGTAGACCTCAAGGATGCGGTGGCGGCGGAGTGTGTGCAGCGCAGCCCGCCGCCCCTTTCTCGTGAGCCGCACGCCACGATAGGGGACATGTTCGATGAGGCCTGCCTCCGACAATCGCTTGACCATCCAGCTCGCCGATGGAGCGCTGACATCCAGCAGCCCGGCGATGTCTCCTGTCGCCGCGACCACCCCCTGGCTCGAGAGGCGGTAGATGGCTTTCAGGTAGTCCTCGACGGTCGGCGTCAGAGACGCGCTCTGTACAGTTGCGTTGATGACGTACTCCCGGTGACCGTGGTCGTCCGCCCCCAATGAGGTCGGGCGTACGTTTCTCGTTATTAGACTACTCTAAACTTAAGATGAAGTCAATCAAAACATGAAGCCGGTGGGAGTTCGGCGGCGAGGGGGCCTGCTTCGTCGAGATGGGTGGTGGGCGGGCGGGGTCCGCCACCGAACTTCTTCGCCGACCCTGACCCCTCCTCCGACTCAAGACCCCCGGGCGCCGGTGGCATTGACGACGTGCTTTCGGCAGCACGCGGGCATCTCGTCGCGGAGGATCTCGACCGCTCGTGCGGCCTTGGCGATGAAATCCGGCGCGGCATCCACGACGAATCGTCGGGGGTGCGCTTCCCAGGCCTGTGCGATCTTCGCATCGATCGCGGCGGCTTCCGCCGCCGACTCGGTTCGTAAGGGATTGTCGTGGTTGTAGCCGCCGGTCAGCGCGGGCGTGCGAAGGTGGATGACCGCGTCGTAGCGGCGCAGCTGTTCCTGCAACGTCGTTCCCACGGAGGACCAGAAGTCGTCCGGCCCAGGCCAATAGGCGGCGCCGTCGACGGTGCCGCGATCGCACAAGACCACCGCCGGATTCTCGGTATCTCCAGCTCCCTCCAACTCACGCTGCACGTAGAAAATCGCTTTCTGTGCGGCCTGGCGGAGGGCGGGCAGCTCGCCGCGCGGAAAACCTCCACCGAAAACGATCCCGGCCGCCTCGGGCAGCACCTTCACGTGCACGCAGAAGGACTGGCGGATGAGCTCCAGGACGGCCGTCTTCCCCGCGCCGGGTCCACCGGTCAGGACGACGCGGCGCCGCTCGTGGGGTTCGTGGCAGGCGCATGCATTCATCGTTCTGCTGCCGTGCGCCCATCAAACCTCGGTGGGTGACAGCCCCGGCACCACGTGTGGCACCGGGGCAGTGAGACCGCGGTGTCACCCATGCTGCGCCGCAGCGCGGATGGAGGCTGGGGCTGCGGGGGTGCTGGCGCTCAGCCGATTGTAGAGCCACCCGGCGAATGCGAAGACGAGACCCGTTCCGATCCCCCAGAACAGGATGCCGCCTAGGAAATTGCCCACGGTGACGTTTCGAGCGAGGCTCGTGAGGTCCGCGTGGATCACGTTGCTGAGCAAGGCCATCGCAGTATGCGGGGCGAGCGCTACAAAGAGCGCGCATACCCCCGAAAGCGCGGCTGCCGTGAGGCCCGCCGCAAGTCCGAAGGCTCTGGGGTTGAGTTTCATACGGTTACCTCAGGTAACGAGGACGGAGGCTTGGCCCGGACCTGGCGGCCCGGGCGGGGAATGGAGTCGGACAACAGTTGGGTCAACGAATCGCGGTCCACGACCTCTTTCTCCATGAGGAGGCGTGCCAAGGCTTCGAGCGCGCCGCGACGGGTGGTCAATGTCGCACGTGCCCGCTCGTGAGCGGCGTCCAGCAGCTGCCGGATTTCGGCGTCGATCACCTGGCCGGTCGCCTCGCTGTACTCCCTTCCGGTTGCCGCCGGGAGGTCGAGGAAGACGCTCTGGGGAGGTTGCTCAAACGTCACGGGCCCAAGCGTCTCGCTCATGCCGAACCGAGTCACCATGTGCCGGGCGAGATCGGTGGCGCGCTGCAGGTCGTCTTGCGCCCCCGTGGACACGTCGCCGAAGATCAGCTCCTCGGCGGCACGCCCGCCGAGCAGCACGTCGAGCCGGTCCAGCAGCTCCGCGCGCGTCAGCAGATAGCGGTCGTCGGTCGGCTGCTGGCGTGTGTAACCCAGCGCCGCCACGCCCCGCGGGATGATCGACACCTTCGCCACGCGGTCCGCGTTGGGCCTGGACTCGGCGATGACCGCGTGCCCTGCCTCGTGGTGCGCCACGATCTCTTTCTCCTTCGGATTCATCACGCGCGACTTGCGCTCGAGCCCTGCCACGACCCGCTCGATGGCCTCGTCGAAATCGGCCATTTCGACCGCGGCCTTCCCGAGGCGGGCTGCGCGCAACGCCGCTTCGTTCACCAGGTTCGCGAGATCCGCGCCGACGAACCCGGGAGTGCGTGCTGCGATCGCGGTTAGCTCGACCTCCGGCGCAAGTGTGACTCCACGCGTATGAACCTTGAGGATCTGCTCCCGTCCCTTGAGATCGGGGCGGTCGATCACGACCTTGCGGTCGAAGCGCCCCGGGCGGAGCAGCGCAGGATCCAGGATCTCGGGCCGGTTCGTGGCGGCCATGATGATCAGGCCTTTGCGCGTGTCGAACCCATCCATCTCGGCGAGGAGCTGGTTGAGTGTCTGCTCCCGCTCCTCGTGCCCGCCGATGATGGAGCCGGCGGAGCGCGCCCGGCCGAGCGCATCGAGCTCGTCGATGAAGATGATGCTCGGCGCATGCGCTTGGGCCTGGACAAAAAGGTCCCGCACCCGCGCCGCCCCGACGCCCACGAACATTTCGACGAAATCCGATCCGCTGAGGCTGAAGAACGGGACCTTCGCCTCCCCGGCTACCGCTTTCGCGAGCAGGGTCTTCCCGGTGCCCGGGGCGCCGACCACGAGGACCCCTTTCGGGATCTTCCCGCCGAGCCGGCGGTACTGCTCCGGGTTTCTGAGAAAGTCGACGATCTCCACCAGCTCGGCGCGCGCTTCGTCGATCCCCGCAACGTCGGCGAAGGTCACCCCCGTGCTCTGCTCGACGTAGACCTTCGCCTTACTCTTCCCGATGGCCATCAGCCCGCCCTGGTGGGTCATGCGGCCTGCCATGAACCGCCAGAGCAGAAAAAAGAACAGCACGGGCAGGACCCAGCCCAGCAGCATCGATGACCAGGGGTTCGTCGCCTTGCCGGTGAAACGGATGCGGGCTGCCTCGAGCTCGCCTACCAGCGCCGGGTCGTCTACGCGGGTCGCCACGAAGAGGTGAGTCCCCTTTCCGGTGCCTTTCAGAGCTGCCACGCGCTCCTTGGGCAGTACGCTGTCGAGGCTCTGGACGTCGACAACCCCGGAGATGGTTTGGCCGTCGATGACCAAGTCGCTCAGCTTGCCCTCTCGCAGGAGGGTCTTGAACTCGCTGTAGGCGACATTCGCTTTGTGGGCCGCGAAGAACGTCGATTGAATGGCGATCAACGCCAGTGCCACCGCCAGGAAATACCAGAGAGAAAACCGCTGCCTGGGTTCCATCAGGAAGCTCCGTGGGCGGGCGTGGATGACGAAGGGGTCGCCCGGGCTTGATGTCCCAGGTGCGGAATAAATGCGGGCGTATTGGCGGCGTACCGGTCCCACTCCGCGCCGAACGTGGCGCGTGCATCACGTTCTTCCCGTCGCGCGAGCCGCACATACATGGTCACGAGGATCGGGAACATGACGAGTGTCAGGATCGTCGGCCACTGGAGCAGGAAGCCCACCATGATCGTGATGAAACCGACGTACTGTGGGTGACGCACGCGGGCGTACGCGCCGGTGGTGGCGAGCGTATGGTCGCGCTGGGCTTTGTGGAGCACGGTCCAGGCGCGGGCCAGCACGATGAAGCCACCGGCGATGAGCAGGTTGCTCAACAGATGGAGCGGGTTCATATGCGCGTCGCCCTTCCACCCGAGCAGCGTGTTCCAGAGATGGCCCGCGTCGTGCGAGAAGAAATCGAGCTGCGGATAGCGCCGCCCGAGCCACCCCGACAGGAGGTAGATCGTGAGCGGGTAGCCGTACATCTCGGTGAACAGCGCGACCAGGAACGCCGAGAAGGCACCGAGCGAGCGCCAGTCGCGGCGCGTCTTGGGCTTGGTGAAGCTGAACGCGAACATGATGAAGATGGCCGAGTTGATGATCACCAGCAGCCAGAGGCCGTAGGCCGGGGTGGTCGAGGTCATGGCGTGCGCTCCTCGGGCATCCGATGGCCCGCGTGCGGGTCGTCTTGACGGCTTCGGTCCCCGCCACCGTGCGCTCCGTGCCTGCCGTGCATGAAGGAGTGCAGCAGCGGGCAGGCGAGGAGCAGCAGGAACGGCAGAACCCCGAACAGGTGGGCGCGGTGCTCCGTCATGAGGAAGAACCCGGCGACGATGAGAAAGCCGACGAGAACCAACGAGTTGCGGGAACGGGTGTCGCTGTTCATAGGCTGCTTGCCTTTCCTGTTCTGTCCGTGGTCCGGTAGTGCAGGACGCGCGCCGCGGTGCTGCCCACGCTAAGTCCTTGCTGAGGCCGTTCTTCGTTGCCGCCTCTGCCGGGGTGGGGACGGTCGACTGCGGGCGACAGGGCTCGGCGGGTGGGGCGAATGCCCCAGCGCCGACCCTCGCACACCCCTTCACGTTCTGTTCAGAGATGTTTCAGGTGCGCTCGCGCTTGTGCCGTGGAGCGCGGTGCGCGAATTTGTCTGGCGACGCAGCGATTCCTCTCCTTGGCTTGCCGCGAGTGACCGAGCCTGTTCGACAACCTAGTCCGGGCAACGACAGCAACGCCCATTCTCCCGTCCGCGAGCTCGTCACCCGCTGGCGCAGCGACTCGGCTGGTACATACCAAACGTGGTTTCTCTGGGAAGAGCGGCTCAAGAACTTCCGCTCGATCCGGCGTGGGCTGGCTCAGGTGGTCGGCGAAATCGAGGCGGGGACCTTCGGCAACGCTTACAAAGGGTCGTCGTTGGAGACGGTGGTCGGATCGATCGCCGAGCAGCGGCAGATGTTCAAGGGAGCGGATCACGCGTGGCTCTGGAAGCCCAAGCTCCGTATTCCGGACATCTACGAAGACCGCGACAATCAGCTCGCATTCGGGCGATTCCTCGACACCTGCGCCTGCTGCTCAGGCGAGACGGCCTTGCTCGACGCGATTCGCATGCTCGCGGAACGTGAGATCAAGGGACTGGGCCCCACGGCAGCCAACCTTCTCTACTTCCTCCACCCGACGATCGTGCCGCCGTTCAACACCGCGATCGTGAAGGGATACAACGCGCTCACCGGCGCCAGGGTGAAGCTGGGCCGCTGGGACGAATACTTGGCCATGCGCGAGGGCGTCGTCGAGCTCAACGCGCAAGATCGAGACCTGCTGTCGAACGACCTCGGGGCGATCGCCGGACTGCTCTTCGACATCGGCTCGGGCCGCTACTCGGCGCCGCCGAGGAGCGACGATGCCGTCGCGCGCGCTGCCTGGGAGGCAGATCTCGCGCGGGTGCGCTACGATGCGGCGAAGGGGGACAAGGGGCTGGCCGCCGCCCGCGAGGGCGACCGGACGCACACGGAGGTGCAGGGCTGGCTACGCGACCTCGGCGCCGCCCTCGGGTTCGAGGTCTGGGTCGCCGCGAATGATGCGAGCCGGCCCTACGCGGGTGGACGACTCGGTGACGGCTGCCTGGGCTGCCTGCCGGGTCCGCTCGATCAGGAGGCCGGAGCGGAGGCCGTGCGGCTCATCGACGTGCTGTGGCTCGACCGGAGTACTGGGCAGGTCGCCGGCGCGTTCGAGGTGGAGCATACCACCTCTATCTACTCGGGCATCGTCCGCTTGCTGGACTTGGCGCTGGGTGGCGCGGGCCAGCGGACCCAGGGACTGTTCCTCGTAGCCCCGGACAGTCGCGAGGCGGACGTTCGGGCCCAGCTCGCGCGGCCCGCCTTCAGCCGAGTGGCAGACCTCGGCGTGCGTTTCCTTCCCTACAGTGAATTGGAGAAGCACCGTGAGGCGATGGCGCGGTTCGGCCAGGGGATGAAGGCCATCGAGGCGGTGGCGCGCACGTTAGCGTAGCAGGCCTCCCGGTCGTGGATGGCGAGGACCTTGGTCATACTCCTGCCGTGGGAACCGCGCGCGGCTGGGCAGCCGGCGACGACTCGCGAGCGACGAGGCTGATCCCGAGCACGACGATGACGGTGCCGGCGGCCTCGAGGGTACCGATCCTTTCCCGGAAGAGCACCATGGCGAGGATCAGTCCCAACACGGGGACGAGGAAGAGTTGGAGGGTCAGGCGACCGACGTCGGCATGCTGCACGAGCCAGAACCAG
>JBGPHP010000106.1:0-10344 GCA_041484445.1 Gemmatimonadota bacterium | reverse complement strand
GCCCCGCCGCGCGCGATCGCTTCGATGATGGCGCCGCGCTCCGGCGCCGAGTAGGGCTCCTGCCGGAACGCGACCAAGTGCGCCGTGGTCGCCGCGTCGTCCAGCCGCACCAGGGCGGTCGAGACGCCGTCGAGCGAGGTACCCGACATCAGCCCGACCGCCAGGTGCTCGGTCATGGCGCCGGGGAAACCGGAGGAGGATCGCCCACGGCGCTGCGCACGAGACCGCCGGCCGCTTCGAGCCGCCGCCGGGCCTCGTCCGGCCCCACGCCGGCCCGCACCATCACGATGGCGAGCTTCACGCTCCGGTCCGCCGCTTCGATCGCCGCGCGCGCCCGCTCGCGGCTCACGCCGCACGCCTCCATCACGATGCGCTCGCCCCGGTCCACCAGTTTGGCGCTCAACGCCATCAGGTCCACCATCAGGTTGCCGTAGGCGCGGCCCATCCTGATCATGGCCCCGGTCGAGATGGTGTTGAGCACGAGCTTGGTGGCGGTTCCCGCTTTCATCCGGGTGGAGCCGGTGAGCGCCTCGGGCCCCACCACCGGGACGATCACCGCGTCGCAGGTATCGACGAGGAGCTTGGGGGGCGGCGAGCACGACACGATGACCGTCCGCGCACCGATCGTCTGCGCGCGCGACAGGGCGGCGCGCACGTACGGCGTGGTGCCGCTCGCCGCGATGCCCACCACCACGTCCCGCGGGCTCACGGCGACGGTGTCCATCGCCGCCATCCCGGCGTTGACGTCGTCCTCAGCGCCTTCCGCGCTCTGCACCAGCGCGGGCAACCCGCCCGCGATCACCCCGACGACGAGCGCGGGCGGCGTGCCGAAGGTGGGCGGGCACTCCGCCGCGTCGAGCACGCCCAGCCGGCCCGACGTCCCGGCGCCGACGTACACCAGCCGTCCGCCGGACCGGAACGCAGCCACCACGAGATCGATGGCGCGGGCGATCGCCTCGCGCTGGCCGTGTACCGCGGCCGCCACCGAGCGGTCCTCGGCGTTCAGGAGATCCACGATCTCGAGGCTCGACGCGACGTCGATGCGCTCGGTGCGCGGGTTGCGCTGCTCGGTGAGGCGGGGGTCCTGGAAGGCCGGTGTGTCGGGCATGACGCGTGGTCGCAAACTAGGGCGTGGCCGGCGGCGCCGTAAGGGTTTATCGTCGCTGCATGAATGACGAAGGGAAACGCTGGCCAGTCGGCATCACGGTGCTCGCGCTGCTGGCGGTGTTCTACACGCTGTATTTCGCCCGCGGGTTCCTGCTCCCGATCGTGTTCGCGCTGCTGCTCGATTTCCTCCTGAGCCCGGCCGTGCGGACGCTGGTCCGGTGGCACGTGCCGCTCCCGCTGGCCGCGGGACTCGTGCTCATCGCCCTGCTGGGCGTGGGGGGCCTGTGCGTCTACGATCTCTCCGGCCCGGTGCAGAGCTGGGCGGAGAACGCGCCCGAGACCCTGGCGACCGCGCAGAGCCGACTGCGGCGGCTGTTGCGGCCATTGCAGCGGGTGACCAAGACCGCCGAACAGGTGGAGAGCGCCGCGGGCGGGGTCGCGGGGGCGGGGACCGTGAAGCCCACCGAAGTGGTGGTGCGCGGCCCCAGCGTCGTGTCGCGGCTGTTCGGCTCGACGCAGCGATTCCGTGCCGGCCTGCTCGAAGTCACCATCCTGCTCTATTTCCTGCTCGCCGCGGGCGACCTCTTCCTCCAGAAGCTGATCAAGGGCCTGCCGAACGTGCGCGACCGGCACAAGGCGATCGAGATCGCGCGGGCGACGGAAGCGTCGATTTCCACGTACCTCCTCACCACCCTGGCCGTGAACGCGATCGAGGGGGCCGTCGTCGCGGCCGCGCTGTACGGGCTCGGCATGCCGAACCCCCTGTTGTGGGGTGCGCTCGTCACGCTGCTCGAATTTATTCCGTATCTCGGTGCGCTCGGCCTCCTGGTGATCCTCACCCTCGGAGCGTTTGCATCATTCAACGACGTCGGGCACGCCCTCCTCATTCCCGGCGCGTTTCTCGCCATCAACCTGATCCAGGCGAACCTCGTCAGCCCGCTGCTGCTGGGACACCGGCTCGCCCTGAACCCCGTGGCGCTGCTCGTGAGTCTCGCCTTCTGGTTCTGGATCTGGGGCATCCCCGGTGCCTTCCTGGGTGTGCCCCTGCTCGCGACGCTCAAGATCTTCTGCGACCACATCGAGCGGCTCGCCCCGCTGGGGGAGTTCCTGGGCCGGCGCGACGGAGAAGAGAAGGCGCTGATCCTCTAGGTGTTGACCGCGGGACCGGGCGGCGTGCACAATTGGTCATGCGCCTGCGCCTCGTCGGTTCCCTCGCCCTGCTCGCCGCCTGCGCCCGTTCGAGCGGCCCGGCTCCTTCCCCGGCCCCCGCGGTCGCGACCCGTCCCGTCGTCTGGCCCGCGACCTGGGCCCTCGCGGGACGGGCCGTGGCGGTCTCCGCCCCGCACGCCATGGTGACGACCGGCCATCCTCTGGCCACCGAGGTCGGCCGGACGATCCTGCAGCAAGGCGGCAACGCGATCGATGCGGCGGTGGCCGTCGCTTTCGCGCTGACCGCGGTGCTGCCCGACGCAGGCAACATCGGCGGCGGTGGATTCATCGTCTATCGCGACGCCGGCGGCCAGGTGAGCGCGCTCGACTACCGGGAAGCCGCGCCGTCCGGCGCCACACGCAACATGTACCTCGACGCCGCGGGCAATCCGACCGACCGGAGCGTCACCGGCCACCTCTCGGCCGGCGTGCCGGGCAGCGTGGCGGGTCTGTACGAAGCCTGGAAGCGGTTCGGCAAGCTGCCGTGGGCGACACTCGTCGCCCCGGCGATCGCGCTCGCCCAGGACCACACGATCGACGCGGATCGCAGTCGCAGTCTGGCGGGCGATGCCGACCGCCTGGTCCGCTTCCCCGCCTCGGCGGCGCAGTTTCTCGTGCAGGGCCGGGCCCCGGCCCCGGGCACGACGTTCCACCAGCCCGACCTCGCCCGAACGCTGCGACTGATCGCCGACTCGGGCCCCGCTGTGTTTTATCGCGGCCAGATCGCCGAGCTGATCGTGGCCGAGATGGCGCGCGGCGGCGGCCTCATCACCCGGGCGGACCTTGCGGCCTACCGCCCCAAGTGGCGCACGCCGATCCGGATCGACTATCGCGGCTACGCGGTGTATTCGATGCCGCCCGCCAGCTCGGGCGGCGTGACGCTGGGCGAGATCCTCAATATCCTCGGCGGGTACGACTCGCTCCCGCCCTTCGGCAGCACAGCGCTGCTGCACCTCGAGACCGAGGCGATGCGGCGCGCCTTCGAGGATCGCAACCGCTGGCTGGGCGATCCCGACTTCGTCCAGATGCCGCTCGAGCGGCTCCTGTCGAAGACCTACGCGGCGGAGCTGCGGGCCCAGATCGATCCCGCCCGGGCGACGCCCACGCCGCCGTTCGAGGCCGGCGCGCCGGGCGGCACCGAAACGACGCACTACTCCATCGTCGACGCGAACGGCAACGCGGCGTCGGTGACCACGACGCTCAACAACAGTTTCGGCAGCGCGGTGACCGTCACCGGGGCGGGGTTCCTGCTCAACGACGAGATGGACGATTTCGCCACGGCGCCCGGAAAGCCCAACATGTACGGCCTGGTGCAGGGCGAGCGCAACGCCGTCGCCCCGGGCAAGCGCATGCTCTCGGCGATGACGCCGACCATCGTGCTCGATCCGCAGGGCCGGCTGTTTCTCGTGGCCGGGGCTCCGGGCGGCCCGCGCATCATCACGGGGGTCTTCAACGCCATCAGCAACGTCATCGACCACCACATGAGCCTCGCCCAGGCGATCGAGGCCCCGCGGCTGCATCACCAGGCGCTGCCCGACACGATGATGCTCGAGCGGGGTGGGGTCCCGCCCGCAGTCATCGACTCGCTGCGCGCCATGGGGCACGCCGTGCGGGAATGGGGCTACCACGCGCTCGTGATGGGGATCGAGCGCGGGCCCACCGGGTGGATCGGGGTGGCGGACCCGCGCTCGGGAGGTTCGGCGGCGGGCTACTAGCTCGCCTTTACAACCAGCGGTGCCGTCAACGATGCGTTGATGTGCGCTCCCTTGGGGAGCACGATGTCGGCATCCTTGCCCTGGACGGCGACACCCGCGCCCACCGCACCACCTACGATGCCGCCGATCACCGCGCCCTTGGTGTTCTTCCCGAGTACGCGGCCCAGGATCGCGCCCGCGGCGGCACCCACGCCCACCTTGGCCGCGTCACCGCCGGTGACGCCGCGGCCCTGCCGCACCGTCTCCAGCGAATCGATCCGCGCCTCGATCGGATAGCTCGTCCCGCCGACGGTAACGCTCGTGAGCGAGAGGGTGAGCGTGCCGGGGGTGCTGGGATTGGGCGCGGGCTTCACCTCCGCCACCGTGCCGTGCACGGTGGAGCCGGCCGGGATGACCACCCGACCCTGGCCGTCCTTGACGTCGGCCACGACGGAGGCGCTGAACTGGTCGCCCGCCTTCGTGAAGTGCGACGACAGCGTGTCGGTCACCGCCAGATCCACGAACGTTCCCGCGGCAGCGGTGCGCGTCGCCGGCGCGGCCGGAGCGGCGGGGGCCGGCTTGGGCTTGGGTGCGGGCGGACGGGACGGCGGCGGTGACGCCGGGGGCGTGGCCGGCGGCTGCGCGGTCGGCGCCGGAACGTCGTGCAGCGCCGCCGAAGATTCCGTGGGAGCGAGGGTGAGGTTGCGCGCCGTGGAGTCGGCCGGCTGCTGGGCCGTCTTGTCTCCCTTGGCGCAGGCGCTCGCGGCGAGGACGGCCATCACCAGTCCCCAAGATCGTATACGCATCGGTCCTCCGAATTCTCACGTGTGAGTCGAGCCTGCGTGGCGAAATCTGGCCGAACGCCGGGCCGAAGTTCAAGTCCGCATCATGTGACCCCAGTCACCGGGAAAAGGTCGTACCCGCGGAGACCACCCCGGTGCTCGTCGCTGCGGCATCGCGCCCGCCGGTGCGACGGCGCTGTGCAAGGATGGGACGTATTCCACGAGCAAGGTGCACACCGGCGCCTACTCGCATCACGGCGGCGTGGGTCAGTGGTTGCAGTGACGGGAACGCGGGCGCCTCGTTTGCCGGGGCGCCCGCGCGTGCTTACTTGACCTCGAACTCCTTCTCGCCGGCAACCTGGCCGTCGAGCCAGATCGCCACCTTGTATTTCCCCTTCGGCCAGGGGGACGCCTTGACGATGTGGAACTCCGTCTGGGCCGGGCCGGTCGGCGCGATCGTCGTCGCGGTCGAATCGACCTTCTGACCGGTCTGAAAGGTCCACATGGCGGTGAGCACCGCGCTGGTGGCGGAGCCGGTCGTCGCGACCGATGCGTAGATCGTGTCGCGCACCCCGAAGGTCGTCATCGCCTGGACGACCCGCGTGTCCGGGCCCAGCTGTTTCCCGAGATCGACCGACGCCACGGTGACTGGAGCCGGCGGCGGCGCGGCCGGCGGTGGCGGTGGGGCCTTCTTGCAGCCGGCGGCGACGACACTGAGCACCGCGGCGGCCGCGGCAGCCCGGTGCAGGAAGTGGTGACGCATGTGCGAGGACTCCTTGGGATTAGACCTGGGGGATCCGGAGGACTTGTCCCGGATAGATCAGGTCGGGGTTCTTGATGATGTCCTTGTTGGCCTCGTAGATCACCTTCCACTTGCCCGCGCTGCCGAGCAGCGTCTTGGCGATCTTCGACAGGCTGTCTCCCTTCACGACCGTGTAAGTCCGCTCCTGCGGCTTCGGGGCCGTCGAGGAGCTCCCGCCCTGGACGTCGGAAAAGTCCGGGAGCGGCTCATTGGGATCTGTCATCGTCGTTCTCCTGTGAAAAGAATGCTGCGAATCCGCCGCACCGCCGAATCCTACCAGCTGGAGCGCCGTCGCGCCGAGCCCATCAAGGCACCCAATATCCCGCGGGTGAGCTGACCCGCCACCGAGCGTACCACCGGGGACTTGAGGATCTTGTCGAACGTGCTGGGTGCGGGCTTCGCGGCGCCGCGCGAGCCTCCGGCCGATGGCGCAGGAGCGGGCCCCGGCGGGACGCGTACCGCATCGACGCCCGTCACGCGGGCGGCGAGTCGCTCGCGGGCGCTCTCCCGGTCCACATCCTCGGCGTACTTGCGAATCTGGGCCGACGCCCCGAGCCGCTGCGCCAGCTCCGCGTCCGACAACGGGCCCATTCGCGACACGGGCGGAATGAGCCGAGTGGCGAACGGCGGCGTGGGCACGCCCCGCGGGGTGAGGGCCGTAACCAGCGCCTCGCCGATGCCCAACGACTGGAGCGTCTGCTGGACGTCGTAGAACTCCGTCTTCGGAAACGTGCGCGCGGCGGCCTTGAGCGCCGCGTCGTCCTCCGGGGTGAACGCCCGCAGCGCGTGCTGCACCTTGTGTCCCAGCTGTCCCAGGATCTCGTCGGGAACGTCCTTGGGGCTCTGCGTCACGAAGAAGGTGCCGACCCCTTTGGAGCGGATCAGGCGTACGACCTGTTGCACCTGCTGGAGAAACTCCTTGCTGGCGTTGTCGAACAGCAGGTGGGCTTCGTCGAAGAAGAAGACGAGCTTCGGCTTGTCGGGGTCGCCGATCTCCGGGAGATCGTGGTACAGCCGCGCCAGCATCCACATCATGAACGTGGAGAAGAGCGCCGGCCGGTCCTGGACATCGGTCAGCTCCAGCACGCTGACGAGACCGCGGCCGTCGGGCGCGGTCTTGATCAGGTCGTCGAGATCGAACTCCGGCTCGCCGAAGAATCCCTCGGCGCCCTGTTGCTCCAGCTGGACCATGTCCCGCAGCAACACCCCGACGGTGGTATCCGACATGCCGCCGTACTCGCGCAGCTCGCCCTTGCCGTCGCCCGTGAGATACTGCAGCACCGCGCGCAGGTCGGGGAAATCGAGGAGCAACAGACCTTTGTCGTCGCAATACTTGAAGACGAGGCTCAGCACGCTCGCCTGCGTCTCGTTCAGACCCAGCACTTTGGCGAGCAGCAGCGGCCCGAAGGACGACACGGTGGCGCGCAGCTGCGCCCCCCGCTGTCCCGTGAGACTCAGGAACTCGACCGGGAAGCCGTTCGGCTTCCAGATGAATCCCGTGTCCTTGGCGCGTTGGGTGATCTTCTCGTTCGACTCTCCCGGCACGGCGATCCCCGAGACATCGCCCTTGATGTCGGCGACGCACACCGGGACCCCGGCGGCCGAGAGCTGCTCGCTCATGAGCTGCAGCGTCTTGGTCTTGCCGGTACCGGTGGCGCCGGCGATCAGGCCGTGCCGGTTCATCATGCCGAGCGGCACCGTCACGACGGGCCCGGGATAGCAGGTGCCCTCGTGCACCACCGCGCCGAGCGTGACGGCCGGACCTTGCGACGCGAACGCGGCCTGCGCCGCGTCGACGACCTTCACTGGCACTCGGATCTCCCGGGAGGGTGTGGCCCTAATTGTGGCGTGCGCCGCACAAGTGGGCAACGTGCCCATCGGTTGCTCGCCCTGTCGCCGACCCCTATGATAGAGCGCCCACAACCCGACGGAACCGATGAGCATTCCCGCCGCAAACCCGGCCATGGACGAGGTGCGCGTGGCGATCCTGACGATGGCGCAGCGCCTCGAGCAGGCTCCCCAGATTCCTCAAGAGGGCGTCGCCGACTTGAAGCATGCGGTCGATGACATCCGCATCCGTCTGTGGGGCGTCCTCATGGCGGGTGATTCCACCGACTATCAGGGATTCGTGGGGCGGTTTCGCATGAAGCGGGCGGCCGAGTGTTGTCGCGGCATCGAAGAAGATGTCACGGCCGGCAAGATCCACGCGGACTCGCTCGAGTCCAAGATGCTGTTCGCGGCGGCGCGCCAGCTCGCCAACCGGCTCGACCCGGGGATGGGGGTCAGCCGCCCGGCTACGGCCGCCCCGTGATCCGCGACACCCAGCGCCCCGCTTTCGCCGTGAAGACGCTGCTCGGCACGCCGCCGGCTTCGCTCGCCATGGTAGCCCAGAACTGCCGGTTGAAACTGCGGTTGTTGGTGTCCTCCCGGTCGGCGGCCAGCAACGCCTGGATCCGCTGGAATTCGGGGAGCGGCGTCAGCGCCCGGGTGTAGGCCGGAGCGTCAAAGTTCTCGGTCGGGTCGCCCCCGGGCAACATCAGTCGTGTGGGCCTCATGGGATTGCTCGCCTCCGGTTCACGTCGGTCTGATCAGCGTCTTCACTCAGTAGCAACACCAGGCTAAACAGCAGCAGCGCCACACCGATTACCATCTGGACCTCCCTTCAACCGCATTCATCAAATCACCCGCCGGCTGCACTGGGCGCGTCATGACTGGGATCGAGGCATCTCGCGCAAAACCAGAGGATCCGCTCCCCGTCCCCGACTCGCCCGGCGTGATAGTGCAGGTGGTCGCCGTACGCGCCGCACCGGGCGCACACCACAGCCCCGTTCCTCATGTTGGGCGTTTCATCCACCATGCGACCTCCCAGGTGATCTGCAAGGCATACTGCGCGGCGAGGGCCGCTTACGCTCCACGACGCTTCCCCACCCCGGCGCCGATCAGCACCAACCCGCCGACGAGCGCCACCCCGCCGACCCACGGGGGAACCAGGCGATGCTCTTCGGCGGTGACCTGAAGGTCGCCGACCTTCAGGACGTTACTCTGGGATCTGTAGGTGAGCCCTTTCAACAACACATAGGCTCCCAGACCGGCGATCACGAGGCCGGCAATCACCAGCGGCTTCATGTGACGGTGAGGTGTCTCGCCAGCGTGACCAGCACATGCGTCCCGGCTGGGAGTACGATGTCAGCGTCCTTGCCCTGAACCGCGACGCCGGCGCCGACGATGCCGCCCACGATCCCGCCGATCACGGCGCCCTTCGTATTCTTGCCGATGACCCGGCCCAGGATCGCCCCCGCGGCCGCACCCACCCCGACTTTGGCGACGTCGCCGCCGGAGACACCCTGGCCATGGCGCTGGGTATCCAGCGAATCGATGCTCACCTCGATCGGATAGCTCGTACCGCGAACCGTCACGCTGTTCACCGCCAGCGTCAGCGTCCCCGGGCTGCTCGGGTTCGGCGCGGACTTGACGTCGGTGATCGTTCCCGACACCACGGAGCCCGCCGGAATGGCCACCCGGCCCGCGTCATCCTGCACGTCCGCCACGACCGTCGCGGTGAACGGATCGCCCGCCTTCGCGGTGTGCGAGCTGATCGTCTCTGTCGTGGCCATGGAAAACTGCCGTCCGGCGTCGAGCGTCCGGGAGGTGTTCGCCGGAGCGTTCGCGGCTTCCGCCGCCTGCCCCGTCGGCTTACAGGCCACGAGGGTTGCAACGCTCAAGGCGGCAACCACACTGGTCCAGTACTTCGGTTTCATATGCGTCTCCGTTGTCCTGCGAGAACCTGCTGCCTCCGCCGCGCGATCACTGACCGGTCACGCGCGAAGAGGTCGATGAAGGAAGCGGTTGTCCGACGACCCACTTCACGAGCCGGCCCGGCTCGAGCGGCGTCTGCCGCTCGACTTGATTGATGAGGGCCAGCGTCTCGGCGGAAATGGGCGAAGACCGTTGCTGCACGAGCGCGTCGATCGTGGTCCGCCGGCTGATCGGCACGATGGTGACGCGTTGCGGCTGTGCGTTCAGCGCCGCGGGATCGGTCAGCCGCTGGAAACTCTGCAGCGTGCGCTCCGCCGACGCCTGGTAGGCCGGCCAACGCGCGGTCGGAGCGTAGCCCACGAGTTGATAGACGCCGCCGCGGTATTCCACGAACGCCACCGTGCCACGGAGCTCGCCGTTCGTGGTGGCGGCCGCAAACGGCGCGCTCACGCCGGACAGCCCGCTCTGGGTCGTGCGCGCGGCGGTGCCGCCCGTGATTCCCTGCTGCGACAGGAAGGCCCTGGCCGCGGCGTCCGCACTCTGCGCTTGTGCCTGCGACAGCTCGACGGCGGCATCGCCCTGCGGGCTGACCGCGACTACCGCCTGCGCCCCGTTGTTGGTGTTCCAGCCATCGGGAAACGTCACCCGGAAGGCCAGATCGGGATGCGAGAACTGGCTGCCCACGAAATAGCCCTGGCGCGGATTCATCCCGAACACCAGGCCCTCCAGCAGCCGCTCGTAGGCGTCGCGGTTGACGCTCGTCCCGGAGAAATCCTGCGGCAGCGCCGCGATCTGGCTGGTGATGGCGCTGACGCGGTTCGCCGGGCTGGGGTGCGTCTCGAGCCACGTGGGGAGACGGGCGCCGCCCTCGGCCGCACTCAACCGGTCGAGCATGCGAAACACCTCGGGCATCTGGCGGGGATCGTAGTTGGCGCGGCGCATGTAGCGCAGGCCGAGCTGGTCCGCCTGGCTCTCGTCATCGCGGGAAAACTTG
>JBGPHP010000105.1:0-10359 GCA_041484445.1 Gemmatimonadota bacterium | reverse complement strand
CTCGCGGATCTTCTCCCACACCCGCATGAAGTCGGCCTTCTTCTTGGAGAGCACGACGGCGCCCTCCTGATCCTCGAGGTGCTCGAGGTACACCTCGACCTCGTCGCCCTCCTTGAGACTCTTCGGGTCCTTGAATTCGTCGATCGCAACGGCGCCCTCCGACTTGAACCCGACGTCGAGAATGACGGCGGCGTCGGTGACGCGGAGCACCTTCGATTTGACGATTTCCCCTTCTTCGATGTTCGAGAGGGTTCCCTCATACATCTCCGACATGCCCGCGATCTCCTCCGGTGTGTACTGCTCGTCCATGCCGGGGAGAATGCGAATCGGGGAATGCGGGCGCTTCTTGGGGGCCGGTTCGGGGGTGGAGTCGGTGAGGTCCTGCGGTTCGGCCAGCATCGGTTACCGGTTGAGTAGTGGGTTTGATGAGCAGGCCCCGGAGCATCACCCCGGGGCCGTGAACGCGGGAAGGTTACCCAGGGAGGCGCTCCCGCGCCAGCGCGACCACGCGGGCCACCTGCTCGTCCAGGGACACCCGCGTGGAATCGAGCACCACGGCGTCGGCCGCGGCCCGCAGCGGCGCAACCGGCCGGCTCGCGTCCACCCGGTCCCGATCCGCCAGCGCCTGGCTCTCCCGCACCACGCGCTCGTCGTCGAGTCGAGCCCCGCGTTGACTCAGGCGGCGGCGCGCCCGCTCCTCGGGACTAGCCGTGAGGAACACCTTGAGCGGAGCATCCGGAAAGACGACGGTCCCGATGTCCCGTCCGTCCACCACGACTCCTGCGGGGTGGTCCGCCACCGCCCGGCGTTGCCGGGCGTTCACCCACTCCCGCACCGCGGGAATCGCCGCCATCTCCGACACCCGCGCCGTCACGCGCTCGGAGCGGATCTCCTCTTCGACATCGACGCCGGCCACCTCCGGCCGGAACGTCTGCCCCACCAACACGAGCCGCACCGGCAGCTCTTCGGCCAGGGCCAGGATACGCTGTGCCGACCACCCGTCCCCCGTCCCTTGTCGCCCGTCCCCGAGTCTATCGAGCGCCGCCAGCGTCAACGCACGATACAGCGCCCCCGAATCGAGGTGCACCCACCCGAGTCGCTGCGCGACGAGCGCTGCGGTCGAGGACTTCCCGGAGGCGGCCGGGCCGTCAATCGCGATGACGCGCACCGCGTCCGATTCCTTTCAGGGCCCTGAAGAACCCCGGGTAGCTGATCGCGACCGAGGCGCGCTCGGACAATCGCACCTCGGCCCCCGGCACGGTCCCCAGCACCGCGAACGCCATCGCCAATCGGTGATCACCGGCGGTCTCGACCCGCCCGCGCGGCGGCTGCGTTCCGCCCTGCACGAACAGGTCGTCACCCTGCACCTCAGCGGCGGCTCCGATCGCGCGCAGATTCGCCGCCACGAGCTCCAGCCGGTTGCTCTCCTTCACCCGCAGCTCCCCCACCTGACGGAACACGGTTTCCCCGACCGCGCGACTCGCCAGCACCGCCAGCACCGGCACCTCGTCCACGAGGGATGGGATCTCCGCTGCCCCCACCTCGGTGCCGTGCGACGTGGCAGGCCGCACCAGCAGGTCGGCGACCGGCTCACCACCTGCCGCGCCGAGGTTCAGCCGTTCGACGTGGGCCCCCATGCGCTCGAGCACCGCGAGGACCCCGGTACGCGTCGGGTTCACGCCGACGCCTTCGATGAGCAGCTCGCCGCCCTCGGCCAGGATCGCTGCCGCCACGAGAAAGGCCGCCGAGGAGATGTCACCGGGAATCGCCAGCTCGAACCCCGAAAGGTCGGCCGTTGACGGCTGATAGCTGACGGCGTTGCTGCGCTCCCGCAGATCCAATCCGAGGTGCACGAACAACCGTTCCGTATGATCGCGCGAGCGCCACGGCTCGGTGATGGTCACCGGCACATGCCCGGCGAGCGCTGCGAGCAGCAGCGCGCTCTTCACCTGCGCACTGGCGACCGGCGAGGCGTAGGTGATCCCCTGCACGTGTCCGCCGCGCACGGTCAGCGGCAGGCGGTCGCCTCCACCGTTGTCGATCTTCGCCCCCATCGCGCGCAGCGGCTCCACCACGCGCGACATCGGCCGACGCCGCAGCGAGGCATCCCCGGTGAGTCGCGCGCGAACTCCCTGCCCGGCGATCAGGCCCAGCGCGAGACGAGCGGTCGTTCCCGAGTTTCCGCAGTGCAGCACGCCGCGGGGCGAGCGGAGGCGGCCGCCCCGCACCACGACTGTGATTCCTGGACGGAGCGGACCGACGTGGACGCCCAGCTGGCGGAGAATACGCGCCGTGCTGCGGACGTCGGCCCCGGTGAGCAAATCGTGGAGCCGGGTGGTCCCACGCGCCAGCGCGCCCAGGAATAGCGCCCGGTGCGAGATGCTCTTGTCCCCCGGCACGCGGACGACGCCGGAGACTCTCATCGGGACGCTAGGGTGACGGCCACGGACTGGAAAGTACCCACCGACGCCGACGGCGTAAACGCGAACGGGCGGCTCCGCGGAGCCGCCCGTCGCCTCGAGCGATCACGACCAGCCGGTCATCACTCCCCGGATATCTGTCCGGTCACGCGGATGTCCACGAAGCTCGCCACGCCGCGGTCCCGCGCCTGCACCACGATCACGTTGGTCCCCGGGTGCACCGCCGAATTCGGCACGGTCAGGATGAAGCTGTCCAGCGTGGCACAGTTCTCGTGCTCGAGGAATCCCTCGACACCGGTGATGTTCACCCCGTTCACGAACACCTGGACATCGTTGTCGATCGCGACTCCGACGGTGAGGTTTGTCATTCCCGCCGGCAAGTTGAAGGTCTTGCGGAGCACGATCTGCGTGGAATGGGCAACATCCGTGACGGATCCGGACGCCGCCGGCCAGGACGTATGGACCGTGCTGTCGAGCGGGCACGCGCCACCGCTGCCGAAGGCTGCCGCGCCGGTATTCCAGTCCTCGCCCGAATCGTTGAAGTCGGCCTGCTCGAACCCTTCTGGCGGAGGCTGTCCCGCACCGAGCTGCATGTACCGGTACCCCGTGTCCTTGTAGGGCACCAGCACCGGGTCCACCGCGCCGAAGGTGCTGAACGACGACGTGCGGCCGCCGAGCCCGCCCGGCATCAGCAAGTTGTGGCTCTCGGCGTGCAAGTCCTTGGGTGCACCCATCATCAGCCACAGCAGATCACCGGCCATGGACCGGCCGGCGCCGCGGCGCGAGGCGAAACCGCCGTCGGACGCTCCCGTGCAATCGAGGAACGGCGCCGCGGCAAGCGGCAGAATTTCCAGCGTCGAAGGATCCGAATGGAGCGGGTGCGCCAGACGCAGGAACGGCGCCCGGCCCGCCGGCACGAACTCGTCGAGCACGCACACGCCCACGACCGCCGGCTGCCCCAGCGTCGGGACTTCCGGGAACGTCTTGAACTCGTAGAACAACGGGAACTGCTGGAACGGCGTCGGCAGCGGGTCGATCTGGTTCCCGTTCCGGTTCAGCGTCACCAGCACGGTCTGCGTGAAGGTGTTCGGGGGGAACGTGACGCCCGCGAACTTGTTGCCGGTGGCGACGGTGCCGCCCGCGGGCCCGACCAGTGCTACCGCACCGTCCTCGGTGAGCGCGCCCGGCGGGATCGGCGCCGACCCCAGTCCGGCAAACTGGAACAGCAGATTGATGAACGATTGGAGCTTCTGCTGCGTCTGGGGCGATTGATCCCCAATCAGCCGGTGCGTGTTGTACATGTCGAGGGTGAAGGCGACCAGGTCCAGCGTAAGCTTTTTCGCGGCTGCGGCCTTGCCCTTCTTGACGAGGAACTCAATTGCCTCGAACTGGATGAACGCTGCGATGACCAGCCGCGGCCTGGGGAACAGCTGCGGGATCAGTCGCTCAATCTGGTCATCCAGACTCGGTTGGTTGATGTTGTTGGAGAAGCTCGGCGCCGGCGTGGCCGCGGGGGCCAGGGGCTCCCGTTCGGTGCCGCAGGCACCGGCCACCAGGAGCGCGCCGGCCAGGAGTATCGGGATCGTCAGGCGGTGCCGCATCTCGCCTCCACTAGTCCTGAAGGACATGTTCGTTGGAGATCACGGCGAGCTCCCGGCGAGCTGCTGGTAGCGCGGGTCGCTGCGCAGATCTCGGAACCACCACTGGTAGTCTCTTGCGAGGTCGGCCCGGCGCTCCTCGTGCCCGGCGACATACCGTTTGAGAAGGTCCAAAGCCTTGTCTTTGTCGCCCAACAGGGTACGGACAAATGCCTCGCTGAACAGCAAGTCTTGGGCCGGGTCGACATCCATATTGCCCTGCGAACGCCCGAGCACCTGTCGCGCGCTGTCCACAAGTTTGGCGCGCGCCAGCACGGCCGCGACCGCGATCCGGGCATCGAGCTTGACGAAGTCCCATTGGTCCTTCGGCGTGACCCCTTCCAATTGCCCGTACAGTCGCCAGGCGAATCCGGGGTCAGGATTGCGAACGTTGTCGACCGATAGCATCCAGATCTGGCACTCGGTGAACCGGTAGTAGCGCGGGAACCGGCGGAACCCCTCGTGACACCACTGATTGGCGTCGGCGAACTGCGCGAGGTCGTACGAGGACGTGAACAGGCGCCACAAGACGTCGCGGGCGCCGACGTAATATGCATCGGCCTGGTAGGCGCTGGCAGCGTCGAGCTTGGCCTGGGTGACGTCGGACTTCTGGTAGTCCAGGTGGGAGAGGGTACTCCAGGCTGCCACCAGCGACGGATCCCGCTTCACCGCCTCGCGCAGGTCCGCCTCGGCGTCCCGCAGCAGCGTCGCCGCCCGCGCCGGATTTGGTTCCCCGTGCAACAGCCATCTCCAGTAGCGCAGCGTGCCGCGCAGCTCGAGCGCCCGCGGGTAGCCGGGGGTGAGCTTGAGTGCCTGCTCCGAGAAGGCCAGCCCCGTATTGATGAAGGGCTCGGCCACCCCGTAGTCCTGGGTCAGGCGCGACCGTCGCAGCGCGATTTGCCCGCGCTGGACGATGGGCTCGACCCACTGCGGATCGGCCGTCGCGGCGGCTGAGAGCAACGAGTCCGCCCGGACGAACTTCCGCGCCGCCGAATCCTCATCCACATCGAGCGCGGCCTCCGCGTCCTTCCGCGTCTTCTCCGCCTGCTCGGCAAGGAGCCAGGCCGACGCGTTGGTGGTCCCGTTCTGGAGCTCCCGCAGTCGCACTTCCTGGCCGAGCCGCTCGCGCAGAAAGTCCGCGACCTGCGTCGCGAGCTCGGTTCGCAGCTTCAGGGGATCCCCGCGGGCCTCGCTGAACGTCTTCCGGCTGATATCGGCACCGCTCGCTCCATCGATCAGCCGCACGGAGACGCGCACCGTGTCACCGCGCGCGGGCTCGACGCTCCCCTGGATGACACTGCCGACCTGCAAGGCGCGGGCGATGCTGTCGGGCGCGACGCCGCCGCCTCGAAACGCCGCCACACCACTCTTGGACACGACGTGCAGCGCCTGCACGCCACTCAGCTGCTCGATCAGGACTTCGGTGAGACCATCCGCCAGGTAGCCGAGCGAGGAGTCGCGGCTCAGGTCATCGAAATATCCGACCGCGATGCTGCTCGGATCCGGGCCGCCGGGCGCGGGCGATCCGCCTTTCCGTCCCAACATGCGTCCGGCTCCCCACACCGCGATCGCGATCAGCGCCACCGCGGGGAGCACCCAGATCAGGCGACGTTGCCACACCGCCGACGTGTCTGTGGGAGCCGGCAGAGCCCCCGTCTGGCGCCGCATCGCCGCCGTGATGTGCGACGGCGCGGCGAGCGCCTCGGCGAACATGATCACGGTCGGGAAGCGATCGGCCGGCACCTTGGCGAGCCCGCGCAACAACGCTGCTTCCATCGTCTCGGGAATCGTGTCCCGGACGATGGAGGGCGGCGAGACGGTCGCCATCGAATGGCGAGCGATGATCGCCTGGACGTTCGGCCCGGTGAACGGGGGTTGCCCTACCAGCATCTCGTAGACGACGCAGGCCAGGCTGTATTGGTCGCTGCGCCCGTCGATGTCGCTCCCCGTTCCCTGCTCCGGACTCATGTAGGCCGGGGTGCCGATCACCGTCCCTGTTTGCGTGAGCTGTTGCTGCTCCACGGCCGACGCGGCCCGGGCGATCCCGAAGTCCGCGACGACCGCGCTCCCACCCGACAGCATGATGTTCTCGGGCTTGATGTCGCGATGCACGATGTCCCGGCTGTGGGCGTACCCGAGCGCGCTCGCGACTTCCCCGGTGATCTTGACCACGTCCTCCTGCGACAGCTGTTTTTCCCGCTCGAGCCGATCCCGCAGCGACTCGCCCTCCACGTACGGCATGACGTAGTACAGGTAGCCGGCGGCTTCGCCCGAATCGTAGAGCGGCAGGATGTGGGGATGCTGCAGCTGGGCCGCGATCTCGATCTCGCGCAGAAACCGCTCGGGCCCGATCGCGGCGGCGATGTCGGGATGGAGTACCTTGATCGCGACCCTGCGTCGGTGCTTCAGGTCGTTGGCCAGGAATACCGTCGCCATCCCGCCGCGTCCCAACTCCCGCTCCATGGCGTAGCGGTCGGCAAGGGCGTCGCGCAGGGTGTCGAGCAGGTCGCTCAAAGTGGGCTTGGGATCGTCGGACAGAGTCAGAGAAGGATACGGCGCTTCGCCGACCCACGCCACGGGTGCTGCCTCGTGCCCGCGCCCTTGTCGAGACCGCACCCGCCATCCTACTAATAGGGGCGATGAGCCACCCTGTCCCGCCGCTCCGGGCGCCCCGGCATCGGGCGCCGAGCATCACGCGGTTGTTCTTCGCGACTTTCTTCGCGGTGGCGCTCGCGGGGCTGACGATCGCGCTGCTCGCCTGGGTCAGCGCGCGGAACGCCGAACGGGACGTCTTGGGCATTCTCGAGACCGTCGACCGATTGGAAGCGTCGAGTGCTGCTCCGGCCGTGGGGGTCGAGCGGGACCGCATCCGGGAGCTAGCGGAGGACCTCGGCGACTCTACGCAACAGGCCGCCCTCGCCACCACCATCGTCCTGCTGGCCGTGCTGGCGTCCCTGGGCATCGGCCTGCTGTACGGCCGGCGTCGTCTCGCCGAGCCGTTCGGCGCGATCGTCAGCGCGCTGCAGCGGGTCGCGGCCGGGGAGTATGGGGCCCGACTCCCGGAGGACGCCTCGGGGGAATTCGGGGCGATCGCCCAGGGGGTGAATCACATGGCGGAGCGCCTCGCGTGGCGCGAGCGGATGCAGGATCAGACCTCCCGCCTGCTCGCGGCCCTGAACGCGGCGCCGCGCGAAGGCGCCGGCCTGACCCCTGCTCTGGATGTGCTCGCCGAGTCGACGGGGGCGGCGGCGCTCGTGCTTTACCAACCCGACTACGAAGCCAATGAGTGGGAGCCGACCGCCGCGCGCGGCCTCACCCCGCGCCCCCTCTCGCGGATCACCGTGCGTGACGCGGTGGGCGAAGGCGGCGCCGCTGTCGTGCTCCTCGCGGGTGAGCCGGGCGCCGCCGCCCGAGCCAAGCTGCTCCTCCCCGCGGCGCCGGGACGGGAAATCGGCATCGCGCCGCTGCGCTCGGCCGGGCGTCTCGTCGGCCTGCTCGTGGCGTTGCCCGCCGAGGGGTTCGCTCCCGCTCAGCTGGATTCCCTCGAGCTTGCCCTGCCCAATCTCGCGATCGCGTGTGAGCGGGAGTCCGCCTACCAGCACACCCGCCGCCTGGCGACGGAAGTGCGGCGCACGGCGCAATATCTGGAGGAGCAATCCGACGAGCTCACCCGGGTGAACGAGGAACTGGCCAAGGCCAATCAGCTGAAGAGCGATTTCCTGGCCAACATGTCGCACGAGCTGCGCACGCCGTTGAACAGCATCATCGGGTTCAGCGACATGCTGCTGACCGAGGACGTCGGCGCGCTCTCGCCGACGCAGCGGGACTTCATCGAGACAGTCGCCCGCAATGGGCGCCACCTCCTCGAGCTGATCAGCGAGCTGCTCGATCTCTCAAAGATCGAAGCCGGCCAACTACGACTCGCGCTGGAAGCCCTCGATCTGCGCGGTCTGTTGCGGGAAGCCGCCGACACCGTGCGCGCCCAGATCGAGCAGCGACGGCACCGCCTGGACATCGAAGTGCCCGACGAGCCCCTGCAGGTTACCGCGGACCACGTCCGCGTGCTTCAGGTGCTGCTGAATCTGCTGTCCAATGCGATCAAGTTCACGCCCGAGGGGGGGCACCTGCGGATCGTGGGCCGCGCCGACGATGGCGGCGCCCGTATCGAGGTGATCGACACGGGGATCGGGATCGCGGCGGCGGATCAGCCCAAGTTGTTCCGGGAGTTCGTGCAGCTCGATGCGTCCGCCAGCCGTCAGTACGAGGGCACGGGACTCGGCCTCGCCCTGTGCAAGCGTCTCGTGGAGCTCCACGGCGGCCGGATCGGCGTGGAGAGCTATCCCGGCCGTGGCAGTACGTTCTGGTTCACCCTGCCGCACGAAGCGCGACCCGCCGTCGGAGAACCCTGATGCCCACAATCGTGGTGGTGGAAGACCAGCCGGACAGTCTGAAGCTCCTGGCCACCCTGTTGTCGCTGCGCGGGCACACGGTGATCCCGCTGGCGAGCGGCGAAGGGCTGGTTGACACGATGCGCACGCATTCGCCCGCGCCGGACCTCGTGCTCCTCGACATCCAGCTGCCGGGGCGCGACGGCTTTGCGCTGCTCGCGGACCTGCACGCGCTCGAGGGACCCCGCCACTGGAAGGTGGTCGCCCTGACCGCGCACGCGATGCCCGCGGATCGCGAACGCGCGATGGCCGCGGGCTTCGACGGCTATATCACCAAACCGATCGACGTCAGGACGTTCCCGCGCGAGGTCGCGGCGTACCTCGACCCGACCTCGGGGGGGTCGGCGGGGTCGGCGGCGCCGGCAGCGCCGGCGTAGCCTCGGGGGTCGCGCT
Source organism: Gemmatimonadota bacterium (assembly GCA_041484445.1). Classification (GTDB taxonomy): domain Bacteria; phylum Gemmatimonadota; class Gemmatimonadetes; order Gemmatimonadales; family GWC2-71-9; genus DASTHG01. Next base: position 1,461 of record JBGPHP010000105.1, on the reverse strand, counting down.
GGCTTTGCGCACTTCGACGTCTCCGGCCACGGTCGTGATGTGGATCTTCCGACCGCCCTTGCCGAGCGTGCCCGTCAGCTCGTGGGAGGCGAATTTCCCGGCGATGGTCAGCGGGTAATCGCTGGAGATATCCCCCGTGACGGTGTGGCCGTCCAGCACCGCGTCGACGCGGTCCGGCAGCTCGAGCGTCGCGTCACCGTGGACCGTGGTGAGAGTGACGTCGCCCGGCTCGCCGAAGCTCGAGATCGTCGCCTGCGCGTCGCCGTTGACGGTGGTCGCCCGCACCGGCCCGGCCGAGGTCTCTACCGTGACGTCGCCGTTGACCGTGACCACTTCGATGGGGGCCGACGCGCCGCGCACTTCCACGTCCCCATTGACAGTCGATGCATCGACCTTGACCCCCCGGGGCAGCCGCACCGTGAAGACCACGGCAACATCGTTGCCGCGCATCTTGCCTTCGGTCGCATAGTGCCCGTTCGGTCCGCAGCTGTTCGTCGGCCCGGGCCAGATCGCGCAGATCGTGATGCCTCCATCGGATGCTGTCGCGACCAGACGCACGGAATCCGCCGGAGAATGCCGGAAGGTACGCTCGGCGGTGACCTCGACGGAGCGGCTGTCGCCCGCTTCGACGGTGATTGAGCCGTTGATGTTGCGCAGCCACACCGTGTGATGCGGCGCGACCGGCGTGGAGTAGGTCCACGGCTCGGCGCGCTGCCGGTCCGAGGCGAAGAAGTCGGTGTCGAACGTCTGCTGCAACCCGCTCAACTGGGCGCGGCCGCGGCCGACCAATGAGCGGACGAACAGTCCGCCGCCGATCACGACGCCGAAGATCACCACGCCGCGCAGGATGTCGCCGCGCCACCGAACCCAGAATTCTCTGCCATTCATACGAGCCCCCCGTGGGGTGACTGGGGAAGGTCGCCGACCCTACGGGGGGAAGTAAACAACGGTTTCGACCGGTGTGCCAGCGCCGGGGTCAGGTGCCCCCCGCGGCACAATCGCGGGCGCGGTGCGTCCGAGCCGCCTCAGGGCTCGCGGCAACGACGACGATGGGAGCGAGCGTTCCACCATACCACACTCGGTCAACCGTCGGACCGGCCGGTTCCACCAGGCCAGAGTCCACGGGGGTCATGCGATGGGAACGCGCCGTCCGATCACCCGCAATTGCCCGGCCCCCCAGTGCCATGACGCCGAGGCTGAACACAGCCCCGAGCGACAGTGCGATGTTGTTCATACATCCTCCTTGCTCTGAGACGGGCCACGTATGACGGCGTGGTCACCCTGTATGACGCGGAGACGCCACAGAGAGTTGCAGCAGCCGTGTCCGGGGCCGGTCAGATGCATTAGCTTTGCTGCCGTGTCGACCCTGGCGCGATTCCGGGATCTTCTCACCCAGCTCATCCTGCGGGATCTCAAATCCCGCTACAAGCAGACCTTCTTCGGGGCGTTGTGGGTGTTCGG
>JBGPHP010000104.1:0-10375 GCA_041484445.1 Gemmatimonadota bacterium | reverse complement strand
CTCCAGGCGCCGTGGATGGCCATCTTTCCCGGCATCGCCATCAGCCTGGCCGTCTTCGGGTTCAACATGCTGGGCGATGCCCTCCGCGATCTCCTCGATCCCAAGCTCCGCGGCGGCCCCCAGGGCCGCGCATAAAGCTCACCACTCGTGCGGCGGCCCTGCCGGACTCGCCGGATCGGCGCCATTCCCATTCCCGGAGTCAGTGAACGGTCGCACTGGAGCTCGCAATCACCGAGCCTATTCCTTGGTGGCGCAGCCTGAGACGCCCGCCACTCAGCCTCGAGATTGCGCCACACGAGTCTGGTCCGCTTCGGATCGGCAGCCCCGCGGCGAGGATCGCACGCGTCCGCCCGCGGGCAATCGAGCGGGCTCGCCTCGCGGCAGCGAGTCACTCGCGCAAGCGAGGATCCAGGGCGTCGCGCAGACCGTCGCCGAGAAGGTTGAAGCCGAGCACGACCAGCATGATGGCCAGGCCCGGGACGGTGGCGACATGGGGCGCTGTGATCATGTAGGCCCGCGCATTGGAAAGCATCGCGCCCCACTCGGGGCTGGGAGGCTGAACGCCGAGGCCGAGGAACGACAAGCCGGACGCGGTCAGCAGGACCGTCGCCATCCGGAGGCTCGTCTGGACGATGATCGGGGCGAGCGAGTTCGGCAGCAGGTAGCGCACGATGATCGTGACGTCGCCTTCGCCGAGCGCGCGGGCCGCCTCGACGAACTCCTTCTCCTTCAGGGTGAGCACGGAGCCGCGGATCACGCGGGCGAATTGAGGAACCAGGAAGATGGCGCTGGCGAGGATGACATTGCCGAGGCCGGTGCCGAGGGCCGCGATGATGGCGAGGGCGAGGAAGATGCCAGGGAAGGCCATCATGATGTCGACGATCCGCATGATCAGCATGTCCGGCCAGCGGCCGACGTACCCGGCGACCACCCCGAGGGCGGTGCCGAGCACCAGAGCCAGGCCGACGGCGGCCACCTGGATCTGCAGCGAGATCCGGGCGCCGTAGAGGACGCGCGAGAGGACGTCGCGGCCAAGCTCGTCGGTCCCGAACCAGTGGCCCACGCTTGGCGGGAGCAGGCGCTCGCCGAGCTGGCCGCGCAGCGGCTCATAGGGCGCCAGTACGGGGGCCAGGGCCGCCAGCGCGATGAAGAGCGTCACGACGAGGCCACCGCTCATCGCAGCGCGGCTCTTGCGGATTCGACGGAGGGCGTCGCTCCAGAACCCGGGCGAGCGCCGTCGACGGCTCGGCGCCAGGTCAGTTGTAGTGAATGCGGGGATCGAAGTAGGCATACGCGACGTCGGTCAGGAGGTTGACCAGCACGAAGGTGGTGGCGACGATCAGCAGCGCGCCCTGCACCACGGGATAGTCCCGCGCGAAGATGCCCTCCACGATGAGGCGGCCGACCCCCGGCAGCGAGAAGACCGTCTCCGTGAGCACGGCGCCGCCGAGGTTGTAGCCGAACTCGAGGCCGAAGACGGTCAGGATGGGGATCATCGCGTTCCCCAGGGCGTGCCGGTACACCACGAGCCGATCCGACACGCCCTTGGCGCGCGCCGTCCGGACATAGTCCTGCCGCAGGACCTCCAGCATCGAGGCGCGTGTCGTGCGCGCGATCACCGCCGACGAGGCAGCCCCCAGCACCAGCGCGGGGAGGATCAGGTGCGCGAACGTCCCCGCGCCCCCCGACGGCAGCCAGCGCAGCTTGACCGAGAAGACGAGAATGGCGAGCAGGCCGAGCCAGAAGATGGGCAGCGAGATCCCGACCAGCGACCCCAGGAGGGCCACGATATCGAGGGGCGAGTTGCGACGCGTGGCCGCGACGATTCCGGCGACGACCCCCAGCGTCGCCGAGACCAGGATAGCCAGGAAGGCGAGCTTCAGGGTGAAGGGGAAGCGCTGCCCGAGCAGGGTCGCCACCGGCTGGCGGGACTGGATGGAGATGCCGAGGTCGCCCACGACCGCGTGGCGCAGATAGGAGACGAACTGGACCGGGAGCGGCCGGTCCAGACCGTACTCCTGCCGGATCCGGATCAGCACCTCTTCCGAGGCTTCCTCGCCGGCCAGGATCAACGCCGGATCGCCCGGCACGAGCTGGAGGAGCCCGAACGAGACGAGGCTTACCCCGATCAGGACCGGAACGAGCAGGAGGATCCGGCGGAGAACGTAGACGGCCACGGTGATCCCGCCGCCGGCTACTTTTCCTTCCAGCTCTTCTCGGTCAGATACGTCAGCTCGAGCGGCAGATTCACCACCCCGTGCACCTTCTTCGCCGCGCCGACGATCATGTTCGGCGAGATGAGGAAGATGGCCGGCGCGTCCTTGATGACGATCTGCTGCGCCTCGCGCAGGGCCCCCAGCCGCGTCTGCTCGCTCGTGGCCGTCGTGGCCTTGTCGATGGCGTCGTCCAGCGCCTTCGAGGCGAAGAAGCCGCGGTTGTCGCCCTTGGGCGCCAGCTGAGAGGAGTGCAGCAGCGGGTAGATCCCCCACTGCGCCTCGCCGGTGGACGGCGACCACCCGAGCAGGAAGAGCTCGCGATCGGTCTGCTCGGGTCCGGTCTTGGTGGCCGACAGGTAGGCGCCCCATTCCATGGTGTTGAGCGCGGCGTCCACCCCGACCGCGGCCAGATCCTGCTGGACCGCCTGCGCCAGCTCGAAGTCCTTCACATACCGGCCCTTGGGCGACCAGAGCTTCACCTTGAGCGCGGGGACGCCGGCCTGGGCCAAGAGCTCCTTGGCTTTCTTGGGATCGAAGGTATAGCCCGGCAGCTTCGCGAATCCGTTCTGCAGCGGCGCGACGATGCCCGGAACCGCTTCCGCATTGCCCTGGAACAGGCTCTTGACGATGGCCTCCCGGTTCACCGCGTGATTCAGCGCCTGCCGCACCCGCACATCGTCGAAGGGCTTCTTCTTCACGTTGATCACGACGTACAGCGCTCGCGCGGTCGCGATGGAGTCGACCGCGAACCGGGGATCCTTGCGGAGCCGCGGGATGTCCTCCGGCGGGATGTTGAGGATGAGGTCCGCGTCACCCGCCTCCAGCATCAACACCCGGGCCGAGTCTTCCCGGACGGTTTTCACCACGACGCGGTCCAGCAGAGGACGCCCGCCCCAGTAGGTGTCGTTGCGCTCGAGCACCACCCGATCGCTCTTCACCCACTCCACGAACTTGAACGGGCCGGTGCCCACCGGATGCAGCGTGAGGTCTTTGCCCCACTTTTGATGAGCGGCGGGAGACACGATACCTCCGGCCGAGTGGGCAAGCCGGAAGAGGAAGGCGGCGAAGGGCTGCTTGAGCATGACCCGCACCGTCTGGTCGTCCACGACCTGCGCGCCCTGGACGAAGGGCGTGTACAGGCTTGCCTTGAACGGCTTCTCGTCGCCGAGCACGCGATCGACGAAATACTTGACGGCCTTGGCGTCGAACGGCGTGCCGTCGTGGAAGCGGACGCCCTTGCGGAGCTTGAATGTCCAGGTGAGGCCGTCGGCCGACTGCGTCCACGACTCGGCCAGCGCGGGCTCGATCTGCATCTTGGTATTGAACCGGACCAGGTTCTCGTACATCATCCGGTTCACCTGCTCGCCCGGATTCGACTGGGTGTTCTGCGGATCGAGGCTGTCCGGATCCGCGCCCGCCGCGAACGTCAGCGTGCCGCCCGCGACCGGAGCCTGCGCTACCACGGGCCGGGCCGAGCCCAGGCCACCCATCACCAGAAGTCCCCCCAGCCAGATCGCCAGTATCCGTCGCATCGTGCTCCTCCTCCAGGTGCCCCCACGGTAACTGCGCGTCCTGGCCCCGGGGACACTGCATGCCGGGGCCTCCGCGTCATGCTTGGACGCCCAATGGGAGGGACTGCCGGGAGTCTAGGCTGGCCATGTGGTGATGTCAAAGGCGGTCAGGGAGGCACCTCACTCCACCCCGGCGAGCTGGAGCTCGCGGGCGCGGTGACAGGCGACGAAGTGCGTGGGTGAGATCTCTTGCCAGGTCGGCGCCTGCGTCCGGCACATGTCGATCGCGTGCGGGCAGCGGGGGTGGAAATAGCAGCCCTCCGGGGGGGAGGCGGGGTTCGCCACCTCCCCCTCGAGGATGACGCGCCGCGTGCGCACGCGCGGGTCCGGCTCGGAAACCGCGGACAGGAGGGCCGCGGTGTAGGGATGCTTGGGCGCGGTGAAGATCGCCTCGGTCTCCGCCAGCTCCACGATGCGCCCGACGTACATCACCGCCACGCGGTCGCTGATGTGCCGCACGACACTGAGATCGTGCGCCACGAAAAGGTAAGTCAGCCGGAACTCGGCCTGCAGATCCTGAAGCAGATTCAGGATCTGAGCCTGGACCGAGACATCCAGGGCCGAGACCGGCTCGTCGGCGACCACCAAGCGTGGCCGGAGCGCCAGGGCGCGGGCAATGCCGATGCGCTGGCGCTCGCCGCCGCTGAAGGCATGGGGGAACCGCCGCATGTACTCGGGCCGGAGCCCGACGCGGCGGAGGAGCTCGGCCACGTGTTCCTCGCGCTCTCGCCGGCTCTTCACCCCGTGCACCAACAGCGGCTCCCCCACGAGATCGAGCAGCGTCATGCGAGGATTGAGCGAGGAGAAGGGGTCCTGAAAGATCATCTGCATCTCCCGACGCAGCGCCCGCAGCTCCGTCCGGCCCAGCCGGCCCACCTCGACCACCGAGCCGTCGGTGACGCGCATGAGGATCTCCCCGCCGGTCGGCTCGATGGCCCGCACGATGCACCGCGCGGTGGTCGTCTTCCCGCAGCCGCTTTCCCCGACGAGGCCCAGGGTCTCCCCTCCGTCGATGTGAAAGTCGACGCCGTCCACCGCGCGAACATGGGCCACCGTCCGTTTCCAGAAGCCCTTCCGGATCGGGAAGAGCTTCCGGAGCCCGGTGACCCGCAGCAAGACCTCAGGGGGAAGCAGGGCGGGAGACGCGCTCACGGGTAGAGGAAGCAGCTCACCGAGTGCTTGTCCCCGACCGGCCGCAGGGTCGGCTCCTCCGCATCACAGCGCCCCGCCATGAACTGCGGGCAGCGCGGGTGGAAGGGGCAGCCGGAGGGCCGGTCGTAGGGGTGCGGCACCGCGCCTGCGATGGGGTTGAGCCGCTCCCGCGAGCGCGAGCGCATGCGGGGAATGGAGCGCAGGAGACCCTGGGTATACGGGTGCCGCGGCGCATGAAAGATCTCGTCGACCGGCGCCTGCTCGACCACGCGGCCGAGATACATCACCACCACGTCGGTGGCCATCTCGGCGACCACCCCCAGGTCGTGGGTGATGAGCATGATCGCCATCCCGTCTTCGCGTTGCAGCTGGCGCATGAGCTCGAGGATCTGGGATTGCGTGGTCACGTCGAGCGCCGTGGTGGGCTCGTCTGCGATGAGCAGGGTCGGATGGCAGGACAGCGCCATCGCGATCATGGCCCGCTGGCGCAGGCCCCCGCTCAACTGGTTGGAGAGCTGGTCGACCCGCTGCTCGGGCGAGGACACGCCGACCCGCCGAAGTATCTCGATCGTTTTCTCGCGCGCCTGGCGCCGGTTTATCTGTTGATGGAGCATGATCGCCTCGACGATCTGGCTGCCTATCGTGTGCACGGGACTGAACGAGGACATCGGCTCCTGGAAGATGAGGGCGATCTCCGCGCCGCGGATCGCCCGTATCTCGGGGCCGTTCGGAGTCAGCTTCGCCAGGTCCACCACCGGGCCGCGGTCGGCCGCGTCGGCGGCGGTCTGGCGGCGGAACCGGATCTCGCCGTCGACGATCCGGCCTGGGCGATCCACGATCCCGAGGATCGAGCGGGCGGTGACGCTCTTGCCGCAGCCGCTTTCCCCCACGATGGCGAGGGTGCCCCTCGAATAGAGGTCGAAGCTCACGCCGTCGACCGCCTTCACCGTGCCTTCGTCCTGATAGAAGTAGGTCCGGAGACCCCGGACGGACAGGAGCGTCGGCCGCACCTCAGCGGCCATAGGGGTCCGCGGCGTCCCGGAGGCCGTCCCCAAGGAAGTTGAAGGCCATGACCACGACGATCACGGGCACCGCGGGAAGCATCAGCCACGGCGAGATGGCCACCGTCTGGACGTTCTGGGCCTGCTGCAGCAAGACTCCCCAGCTCATCGCAGGTGGGCGCAGACCCAGCCCGAGAAAGCTCAGCGCGGTCTCGCTGACGATCATCGCGGGCAGCGCGAGCGTCGTCGCCGCGATGATGTGGCTCATGAACGACGGGACCATGTGCACGAAGATCGTCCGCATCTGGCTGCACCCCACTAGCCGCGCGGACACGACGAAGTCTTCTTCCCGAAGAGAGAGGAAGCGGCCGCGCACGACCCGGGCCAGCTCGGTCCAGGCCAGCAGCGAGATGATGATGGTGATGGCGAAATACACCTGGAGGATTGACCAGTCCCGGGGGAGCGCCGCCGCTAGCCCCATCCACAGCGGGATGGTGGGGATCGAGCGAAGGATCTCGATGACCCGCTGGATGAGTGTGTCGGCGATCCCGCCGTAGAAGCCCGAGAGCCCGCCGAGGACCACCCCGAGGACCAGGCTCATCGTCACTCCGACCAGGCCGATGGTGAGGGAGATGCGCGTGCCGTACATGAGCCGCGACCAGAGGTCACGCCCCTGCACGTCCGTGCCCAGCAGGAAGATCGTCTTGGCGGCATCGCGGCCCCCGTCGACGCCGATCAGGTGCCGCGTCGTCGGGATCACGCCCAGGAATCGGTACTCGAAGCCCTGGGCGAAGAGCCGGATGGAGATCTTCTCGCTTGGATCCGCGCGATACACGCGCTTGAAGCTCTGGAGGTCGCGGGCCCCCTTGACCGCGTACACGTGCGGGCCGAAGCACCCGCCGTCGAACCAGTGGACGTGCTGCGGGGGCATGAGCGAGCGCTGCGCCTCGGACGCGTTGGGGTCGGCGTACGCGAGGAAATCCGCGCCCACGACGACCAGGTAGAAGCCGATGACGACGAGCGCGCTCGCCACCGCCACCTTGTGCTTGCGAAACCGCCACCACGTGAGCTGCCACTGCGAGGCGACGAAGATGCGCTGCCTGATCGCGTCGGCCGCGCCCGCCCCGGGTACGGGAGCGCTCGTGGGATCGAGGGCCATGTCGGGCCGGGCCATCACGTCTCCTCGAGCCGGATGCGCGGGTCGACCCACACGAGCAGGATGTCCGAGATCAAGGTGCCGATCACCGTCATGACCCCCAGCAGGAGCACGATGGTGCCGGCCAGGAACATGTCCTGCGCGATGAGGGCCTTGAGGAGGAGCGGTCCCACCGTCGGCAGTCCCAGCACCAGCGACACGATGATGCTCCCCGACACGATGTACGGCAGCGTGTAGCCGATGGTGCTCGCGAAGGGGTTGAGCGCCACCCGCACCGGATACCTCAAGATCAAGCCCACCTCGGTAAGGCCCTTGGAGCGCGCGGTCACCACATAGGGCTTTCGCAGCTCGTCCAGCAGATTGGCCCGCATGATCCGGATCTGCTGCGCGGTGCCCGCCAGACCGAGGATCACGGCCGGGATCGGAAGATGCTTCGCGAGGTCCCACGCTCTGGCCATGCTCCACGACGCGTCCTGAAATTCCGTCGAGAAGAGCCCGCCGATGTGCGCGTTGAACAGGACGAAGCCGAGATAGAGCAACACGAGCGCGAGCAGGAAGTTGGGGACCGCAAGCCCGATGAAGCCGATGAACGTCGCGACGTAGTCGCCGGCGGAATACTGCCTCACGGCGGAATAGATGCCGATGGGCAGCGCCAGCACCCACGTGAGGATCAGCGCGGCCACCGACACGACGACCGTGAGCGTCAGGCGCTCGCCGATCACCTCGGTCACGGGGCGCCGCCACTCCATCGACATGCCGAAGTTGCCCCGGGCGATCAGCCGCATCCACTTGGCGTACTGCACGTAGATGGGCTGCCCGAGGCCGTACTGGATCCGGAGGTTCTGCGCCTCCTCGTCGGTGACGACGCTGCCCATCGACGCCATCTGGGCGATGTACGAGGTGACGTAGTCACCCGGCGGCAGCTGGATGATCACGAACGAGAGGACGGAGATCGCCCAGACGGTGAAGACCGCGAGCAGAGCGCGACGGCCGATGTACGCGAGCACCGCCGCGCCCTCTCGCTAGCCTCCTAGTTCTTCCAGTAGAACGTCGCCGGCCGCGAGATTCCCGGGGTCTTGCCGTCCGGGCTGTTGTACTGCCGCGACGGAATGTTGCCCATGTTCGTCTTGACCACGCGCACGCCCATCGACGCCGGCCCCATGCCGATCACCCCGATGATGTAGACCTCCTCGGCGGCGATCTTCCAGATGTCCTTACCGAGCTGGATCCGCTCCTTCTCGGGCACGCCGAAGGCCTTCTTCCACTTCTCCATCAGCTCCTTCATCCGCGGCTCGGGCTCCTTGCCCTGCGCGCCGGCGGAGTGGAACCACTTGACGTAGAGCGGCCCCGACGAGGCGACGGCGGCGAGCTCGAAGGGGAACACGTGGAGCGGGAACGTGAAGAGATGCTCGCTGCCATCGTTGTTCCACGCCCCGAGCTGCTGCTCGTTGGCGGCGGTGCGCTTGAGCGCGAGGCTGCGCTCCACCTCCTGTACCTGGAGGTCGATGCCGATCTTCTTCCACTGCTCGCGGATCATCTCCGAGATCTGCGTGTACTGCACGAATTGGCCGCCGAGCGTCATGATCTCGATGCGCAGCCGGCCCTTGCCGTCGGCGCGCAGGCGGTAGCCCTGCGCGTCCTTCTTCGCGAGCCCGATCTTGTCGAGCATCTCGTTGGCCTTCTTCAGATCGAGCGTCGCCCACAGCTTCCGGTACTGCGGCCCCGGGTTGTACTTGTTGCTGTCGGCGGGCACCACGGAGCTGGGCGTACCCGTGCCGAGCCAGAAGGTCTCGTTGATCTGGTCACGGTCGATGCCGAGCGCGAGCGCGCGGCGGAAGTCGGCGGTGTTGAACCACTTCGCGATCTCCGGGTCGGCGTCGTAGTTCAGGTTGAACTTGATGATCATGTCGCCGCCGTAGTCGCCGGGGTCCAGATAGACCTTGTAGCCGCCCTTCTGCTGGTTCTCGATGAACACGGGAAGCTTGCCGAGGTCGATGTGCCTCGACGCGTAGTCGTACTCGCCCGCGATCGCGCGCAGGTTCAGCACTTCCAGGTTCTCGGCCAGCGTCAGCACCACGCGGTCGATGTAGGGCAGCTGGTTGCCGGCGGTGTCCACGAAGACGCTGTAGGGGTTGCGCTCGAGCGTCCACGTCGGCGTGTTGATCGGCGTCACCGTCTTCCACGGTGAAAGCACCGGCAGGTCCGGGTTGAGCGCCCAGTCGTTCTTGGCCAGGAACATGCGTACCCAGGAGTCGAACTTCGCTTCCTTCACCTTCTTGTCCAGCTCGGCCTGGCCCACGTACTTCGGATGGAACTGCTTGAGGTAGTGGGCAGGCGCGAAGCCCCCCAGGCCCCGGTACGCGCTCCACTGGCCGCCGAGATCGGTGGAGCCGGCCAGCACGTCGGGCAGCATGTAATAGGGCTCGGGGAACTTGAACCTCACCGTGTAGGTGTCGACCTTCTCGATCGTGCCCTGCTTGCCGTTGATGGCCATGGCCGCCGACGGCGTCGGGACGAGATCCTTGTTCCGGTAGATGTCCTCGAACCAGAACACGAAGTCGTCCGCGGTGAACGGCTTGCCGTCGCTCCACTTCATCCCGCGACGAAGATGCACGAGCCACGCGCGCCCGCCGTCCTGCATCTCGAGGCCCTTGGCGAGGTTCGGCAGGGCCTTGTCGCCCGTGTAGTCCCAGAACATGAGATGGTCCGGTCCCGAGCAGCACCGGAAGCCGTTCCAGAAATCCGCCGGGCCCGTGAAGCCGGCGCGCCACGTGCCGCCGTACTTGCCGATCTCCTTCAGCGGCTTGATCACCAGCGGATCCTGTCCGATGCGCTCCGCCACCGGCGGCAGCTTGCCGGCCTTGACCAGCGCGGCGAACTGTGGCGCCTCCTTGAAGGTCTTGGGAAACTTCGCGGAGTCGGTCACGACCTCGGGGCCTTCGAGCTTGCCGATCAAGGCGCTCTTGCTGGCGCTCTGCGCCAGGGCCCCCACGGTGATGACGGCACTAAGGGCCCCCACTACGAGAGCGGCGGTGAGTCGGGATCGGAGCGTACTTGTCCGCAGCGTGTGCCAGCGTCTCGTCATGAAGTCTCCCCCTTTTCACGCGGCTCGGACCGACGCGCGCATGCCCCCAGCCGGGGGGCCGATTATGGTGACATTCCCGTGTCAAGTCCAGACCGTGCGCGACGTCTTTGCGGGAGCGGCGAGGTCCCGTAAGATGCGCTCGCAGATCCCGAGGGAGGCGCACCATGCCGGTCTTCACGCGTCCGGACGCTGAG
>JBGPHP010000103.1:0-10404 GCA_041484445.1 Gemmatimonadota bacterium | reverse complement strand
TCGAGACGGCCCCGGAAGTTGTGCGCAGCATCACCTGCGCACTCGATAGAGCCGGACTCGAGCCCTAGTCCCCCCTCTCCCGAAGGGAGAGGGGGCCAGGGGGTGAGGACCGAGAACGAGATGGGAGACGGGGGCTAGGGCGTGAGGACGAAACCGGAGAGGGGGAATTGAGCTACAGAATCGCGTCGAGCCGACAGGAGAAGCCGGGCGCGACGTCCTCACCGTCCAGCATCTCTTCGGCGGCGACGATCCGCTCGGTGCCATCCTGCCGATACACGCGCGCGAGCCGGCGTTCCGGATCGATGACCCAGACGAGGCGTGTACCGGAGGAGAGCCAGTCGGCGATCTTGGCCAGCAGCTTGCCCGAACGATCGTCGGGTGAGAGGACTTCGACCACGAGATCGGGTGCCAGGTCGGGGAACCCGATGGGTTCGGGGCTCACGAGGCGTTCGCGACAGACAAAAGCGACGTCGGGAGCGCGCACCGTGTCGGGGTGGCGCGCCAGGGTGAATCCCGTCTCGGCCGCGTAGACTGCGCCCAGGTCGTGAGCCCGTACGTGGGTGCGCAGCTCCCCGGCGACGTTCGAGGCGATGCGGCCGTGCCGTCCTCCCGCCGGCTCCCGCACGACGAGCACGCCCCGCACCAGCTCGGCGCGTTTGTCGGGGATGCTCAGGTGGAACAACTCCTCAGCGGTGAGCAATCCGGTCATGGGCGGAACGTAGGAGGGCTCGGCCACGGGTGCAAGACAATCTGGCAAGGTTGCGTCAACGGCCGGTCAACGGGACTTCGGCGAGGACTCCCTAGGTATCCAGCACGCGCGTGAACAACGCCGTCAGGTCGACCGTGATCTCGGGAAGATCCCCGGCCTGCCACGCGATGCGGTCGTCCTGAATCTCCGGCCGCGTGTCGCCTGGGCGCCAGCGCTCGATCAGCCGGGCGTCGAGATCGACGATCCAGTACTCGGCGACGCCGGCGCGTTGATAGATGCGGCGCTTGGCGCCGCGATCGCGCGTCGCGGTGGCGGGTGAGAGGATCTCGACGGCGAGCACCGGCACACCCACGTCTTCCCAGCGGCGCAGCGGCTTGCCCGGCTCGCGCTGGACGACGAAGACATCAGGCTGGACCAGCGTGCGGACTCCCAGGACGATGTCGGCGGGACTCGACAACACGCGGAATCGGTCCTGCCCCCTCAGCGTGACAATGAACGGGGCCATGACCTCACTCACCATCATCTGATGGAAGAGCGCCGGAGCGGGCGTCACGGCGTGGACACCGTCCAATAGCTCGTGACGCAGCCCGTCCTCGGGAAGCGCCAGCAACTCGGCGATGGTCGTGACGTCAGGCGAGGCGGCGGGCATGCCCATAATCTCGACCTCCTCGGCGGGAAAGTGCAACTCGGCATTTCCGACAATGGCGCCCGGAGCGTAGGCCACCGTCATCGCAATCGTGCTGTGACCAGGCGGGAAAACGCGAGCAGTAGCTAACCCCCTGTCCCCCTCTCCGCTTGACGCGGGGAGGGGGAACCAAGGGCAGAATCCCTACCCCGTAAGATCTCGCGGCTCACCGACGCTAACCCCCTGAACACCATTGAGGGGGCAGCGTCGGTTGGCCCCAACCACACCCGGGGGCCGCTGCCCTTCCCGGGGAGAACACCACGACAGGTGCCCAATGTCCCGCCCTATGTCCAGATCGAAAGACTCTACCATGGCTGCCGCGGTCATGGAGATGCCGGCCGACACCAGCCATGCGCGCGCCGTTTCCTACGGGACGCTCGCGGTGGATGGTCTCTCGATTGCCTACCGCGAGGCGGGCCGCCCCGGTAATCCGAAGCTCGTGCTGCTGCACGGATTCCCGTCCAGCTCGCACCAGTACCGCAATCTGGTTCCCGCGCTCGCTGACCGGTTCCACGTGGTGGCTCCCGACTACCCCGGCTTCGGCCTGAGCGACCGGCCTGACCCCGCCACCTGGCCGTACACCTTCGATCGCCTTTCGGAGGTGATCGAGCGCTTCCTCGCCCTCAAGGGCTTCGACCGTTTCGGGCTCTACGTGCAGGACTACGGCGGCCCCGTCGGGTTCCGGATCGTGGGCAGGCGTCCCGAGGCCCTCGAGTGGCTCGTCATCCAGAACTCCAACGCCTACGAGGTCGGCTTCACCGCCGCGTGGGACGGGTTGCGCGGGGCACTGTGGAAAAACCGCTCGCCCGAGACCGAGGCGCCGCTGCACGGCTTCTTCGCACCGGAGACGATCCGCACCATGTACCTGCACGGCGCCCGGCGTCCCGAGCTGATCAGCCCGGACAACTGGGAGTCCGACGTCGCGCTGCTGCAGCGTCCCCATGCAGTGCGGCTCAACCTCGATCTGTTCTACGACTACCGCACCAACGTGCCGCTCTACCCGGAGTGGCAGCGGTTCCTGCGCGAGCGGCGGCCGCGGACGCAAATCTTCTGGGGACAGGAGGACATGTTCTTCACCGCCGGCGGCGGCGAGGCCTACCTGGCCGACCTGCCGGGCGCCGAGCTGCACCGGCTCGAGGCGGGCCACTTCGCGGTGGAGGATCACCTCGAGTACATCGCCGACAACATGCGCCGGTTCTACGACGATCGCTGAGCCGGTGCGGGCCCTGGCGGCCGGGATCCCCGGCCGCCATGATTTGCCCATGGCGACGGCAGAGCTCGACCGGGATTCCACCGCGTGGGTGCGCGACCTCGGCCCCGAAGCGCCGGGGCGAGAGGCGGCGATTGCCCGGCTGCACGCCCTGCTGCTGCGCGTCGCGCGCGCGGAGGCCGCTCGGCGCGGCACGACGATCCCGGCGCGGGGACGGGACGAGGTGGACGATCTGTGCCATCAGGCGGCGAGCGACGCCGCGCTCGCCGTGCTACGGAAGCTCGGCGAGTTCCGGGGCGAGGCCCGCTTCACTACCTGGGCGTGCAAGTTCGCGATGTTCGAGATCTCCACGCGGCTGCGGCGTCACGCCTGGCGCGAATACCGGATCGAGGACGACGAGCGCATCTGGGATACCCTGCCCGACACCGTGCCGCACGCCCTCGCCACGCTGCAGCGGACGGAGACGCTGGAGTTCCTGAGGCGGGCGATCCGCGAGCAGTTGACCGCACGCCAGCGCCAGGTGTTCCAGGCGGCGGTGCTCGACGAGGTGCCGATCGACGTGCTGGCGGACCGGCTCGGCAGCACCCGCGGCGCGATCTACAAGGTGCTGCACGACGCCCGCCGTACCCTGCGACTCGCCATGACGCGGGCGGGACAGGAGTTGCCATGACGCACGATCCGTTGGAGCGGCTGCTCGGCCGCGCCGAGCGCGACTCCGGCTGCGAGGCCGCGTTCGAGCAGTTCGATCGGTACTGCGATGCGGTGCTGAGCGGTCGGGACGCGGCGCGGGAGTTTCCGGACATCGTCACCCACATTGCGAACTGCGCCGCCTGCCGGGAGGACACCGAGGGGCTGCTCGCCGCGCTCAGGCAGCTCGAAGAGGAGTCGGGGAAGTAGAGCGCCGCCGCGGTGATTCTTCCTTGTCAGAAGGCGTATCCGAAATTGAGCGCCCAATGGTTCCCCAGCCCGCCAGCGGTGTTATAGTTCACGACCTCCGCGAACACCCCCATGGCATAACGGTTATACAAGTGTCCGCCGAAGCCGGCCTGCCACTCGAATAGTGTCGCGTGCTGATGTGTGCGGAACACCCCGACACCGCCGACGAAATATGTCGTCAGCGTACCCAAGTGACCCACGTGAAACGTGTTCGGCGCCACTACGCCCGACAGCCGAGCACTCCAGCCCACCACCGTCGGGTGCGTGCAGCCGGTGTCACAGCTGCGATGGAATCTGTCATGCAGCCGGCCATCCAGCCGATAGCCGATGCCCTTCAGGGGATCAGGCAACCATTCGAAGGCCTGGGAGAGCGCATAGATCCCAATGAAAGGGCCTAGCGGTGGAGCGGAGGGCCCTCTGAGACCAACGCTGCCCATGGCGAGGACGCGGATCGGACTCCGGCAGATCGGGTCGTGCTTCGCCGGGCACGTCCGCCCGACAGGCTTGGGGGCCGGAAACTGTACCGTCATTTCGGTCCGGGCTTCGCCGGTTGGATGCCACGCGGCATCGATTGAGTCGAGCTGCGGTTGGCTCAGGACCCCCACACGTGACAGGGTGTCGATCTGCTCCGCGGCCATCTGGAGCGCCTTTCTACCCGGGAGCCCAACCGGAAGCTCCTGAGCGCGACGCGACACGAGAGAGTCCGGCTGCAACGGTACTAACGTGACGTGGCGTAGCCTGCCGGCGGGAAGCCATGCATCGAAGCGGTCGAGCGGAGTGCCACTGCCCTCCCCTAGCCACTCGACGTAGATCGTGCCCAGAAACAGAAAGTCTCGCGCCTGGGGTCCAGGATGTGGATAACGGAAGCCCACGAGGAGGTGGAGCGAGTCCAGCCGCACCCGAGGTGGACTCGTGGAGTCGGTTGTCCAGCTGGGACCGAGCGTCAAGCGCGGCGCTCCTGCACCCGGCCAGCGCCCGAGGTCCATGACGAATTGTTGGATGTTGTCGGAGGAAGTCACCAGCGGAATGGCACCGGTCGAGCAGTCTCCCAGATTGCCGCGACTCCGGACCATCACGGCCCATTCTTCGCGCAAACGGTGTGGACCGGTCCGAACAGTATCGATCAACACCGCCATGGCGAAGACCGGATGCAACTCCGCCTGAAACTTGTGGACGCCGTCGAGACCGAAAAGGCCGGTGACTATCGACAGACGGTCATTTACGAGGCGCGCCATGGCGGCGTTGCTCTTCAGGGCCCCATTCAGGGCATTCCACCAGGTGTGGCCCTTTGTCCCGAGACGATATAGCGATTCGGAGTAGTTCAGCTCGATGTGGTATGCCTTGCCACTGTTCGCGCTCCCTTCCCAATCGTCGTTGCCCCGCGTCACCGCGTTGGGGGTCGGGGTCAGGAAGCTGAAGGACAGATCGTTGTCCGCACCCGGTCCGCCTGCATAGTTCACCCAACGCAGCAGGCCGGTCGCGGTGACCGGGAACCAGTTGATGTGTCCACGCACCGTTCCGATCTGGCTGTTGGTCGCGCACACGAACCCCAGGCCGAGGGTCGAGCCAGCCTCATTCAACGTGACGACACTGTCCTCGTATCCAGAGAGACAGGAGAGCTTGCCGTGCTTCGTAATAAGAAGCGTCCGCTCTTCGAGTTCACCAGTGGCGACGCGGAAGCGGCAAATCCTCCCGATGTCCGGGGGCGTCTGCGGGATATTCAACCATGCCGGATTGAACAGGAACCCATTGGGGTCGAGTCTCGCGATGGGATCCTGTCGCGAGTAAAGACGTAACGTGTCGGGTGAGTCCTGAGCTGCCGCACGATGTTCCGGTCCCGCGCTGAAACCGACCACCAGCAGCAGGACCGTGACGTCGAGATAGTGCAGCGTCACCCAGCCCGAGCCCATAGCACGCCGCCGCCTAGCGGCCCGCGCGTTCGCGAATCTGCTCGACATCGACACCGCCCGGCCCCGCGTAGATGGCCGTCACATCGAGACTCCGCGCACTCTCCAACACGATGAAGCCCTCGAACGATGTCGCACCCAGAGCCGCCCGCTTCGCGACATCGACACAATCGACGTTCAACGCTTCGTCGCCGCGCCGCGTGTCGACCGCGAAGGGGATCACCTTGCCAGGCCAGCTCCGGTGGCTGGCCGCACACGACCTTCGCGGCGTATTGATAGGGGTAAGACAACTGGGGTGCGCCGTCGTGCGGCGGTCGTTGTCTTCACGACACTCCGGAATCGCATTCTTGGGATCGACCATACCGACCAGGACCCCCATGTAGTTGGAGCCAGACATGGCGTTGTCGACCATCGGGCCACACTCCACGCGGAATGTCGTCGGCGAGCTAGAACGTCTTGATCAACCCCAGCTGAAGTTTCATGTACGGCACATCGTCGCCCGGGGTGAAGGCGCGGTGATAGTTGATCGTAGCTTCCGCATCGAGCGTCGGTGGCGGTAGGTGCCAACCGATGCCGACTCCGAGATTGGCTCCAGCCGACCAGTCGGCCGACCCGACACGGTACGCACCGAATCCACCGTTGACGAACACCCACGGGATCGCGACGACCGTCATGTACTTCAGGTTCGCCGAGATGTCCCACACGTTGAGGCTTCCCCCGCCGACGCTGGCGCTGAACCTCGCGAGGCCGCCGCGAAGGTCGAGGGCGAGTCGTGGTGTCAATGCAAAGATGACGTCGACGTTCCCGGTCAGGCCCGGATCGTAGGCGGTGTTCAGGGTGCCAAGCGGCAGCGCCGCGCCGGCGTGGAGGCTGAATGCGTTGTCAAAGGCAGGAGGGGCGCTGGGTTCGAACGAAAAGAAGAAGGGATCGATAGAGGGCGCGACCTCCACCGTGTGGGCGGCGTCCGCGTACAGCTTGTGCGTCGCCCAGTCGACCTGGCGCTGGTACGTGACGCCGGTCAGGAAGTTCGCCTTGTCCGGGTAGTTGCTCGCGGAAAACATGCCGACGAAGCCGCGCTGGGTGGCCACGAGTGAGGCATAGTCGCCGATATAGGGCGAGTAACTGAGGGTGGGAATCGTCGAGCTCTGGCTGGCGAGCAGCGTGCCCGGGGTATCGAAGGTTGTCGCATCCGGGTTGTTGGAGCGGGCGAGGCGAGTCTCCCATTTCCCACTGGTGACGCTCTGGTACAGCACACCGACCACCCCAATATGGTTGATCGCGACCTGAGGGTTCATCGCGCTGGTCAGCGTCAGCAAATCGCCTGACCAGTCCACACCTCGGTTGATGGAGCGCCGCACATGGATGGTCTCACTGTTCGGCCCATTCCAATCTCCCCACGCCACGTACACGCGGTCGCTGTTGTTCGGATCGACGGCAATGGAGACGTTGCTGGCGCCGAGGCGATTCTGTCCCATGGATCCAGAGGCCAGAGTCAGGCCGGTTGTGACAAAGCGCCCGGCAACCGCATCGCTGGGATCCTGAAGGGCGGTAAAGGGATTGGGCCCGGTGGCCCAGTTGTCGTCGCGCACCACGACGAGCCGCGGGGTGCCGCTCCAATCGTGGATGAACGCAGCGTAGACGGTACCATTCCTGTGCGCCGCCACTACCTGCGCGAATCCGTCTTGGCAAGCCGAGTTGCGCGCATCAATCACGTCGAGAGTCAGGGTCGGCACGGCAGCCGCGCCATCCTGCGAGACGTCGACCGTGGAAGTGCGACCCGACGGAACGACGCATCCCCAACCGCTGTTGAAGCCGACATAGAGCTTGTCCTGTGCACCCGAGGTCCCGGCCGTGGTGTGCGGCTGATCGACGTTGCCGGTGCGGGTATCGAGAGTCGCCATCACCGTCGCGGCATACGGATCCTGCGCCCTGAGGACAACCATCGGCTTCGGCGAACCCGTGGAACTGAGGATTCCGCCGTAGAGCCAGCTCGTCTGGTGGGCCGGCGCCCCGCTGAGAGTGGAGCTGAAGTTCAGCGTAATGTCGCCGGTCGGGAAACCAGCGCCAACCTTGCTGGGCACGATGAAAGCGAGAGACCATGTATTGCCGCCATCGCTGGAGACGTAGATGGGAGCGCTAGCGGTGACGTTGGGCCCCATCGTGAGATTGTCCCACGTGAATGCCGAGCCGGCCATACGGGAAGAACTGTTGGGATCAACAGTGATCGTCGGCTCTGCATCCTGGTTGGTCTCTCCACTACGGCTGTTCGGCACCATATTCACCAGGCGGGTCTGGGCCGACGCGGGAAGCGACTCGCACACCAGAACGAAGGTGAGAACGGCTGTTAGTCGGCGTGGCAGCGTCATGGTATGTCACTCCTTCCCGCTCGAAAGCAGTCTGCGAACACGGGCTTCATCGGCCGGTTGCAGCACGTCGTACGGCTCCGTCACGAGATAGATGGGCTGCCTGTCCAGGAGCGCGCCAAGCCCCGTCGCGCGGTACATCGCCTCTTCCTGCTTGTTGGGCGAGCGGGCGAGAAACACGGCCTCCTGGCCCGGCGTCAGCTTCGGCGAATTGAACCATGTGATATCGCGGCTGGCGGCAAAAACGATCGTTACCACCTCTCCGGCCTGCCCGCCTCGCAGTGGCGTGACGATGCGCACGCTGGCGGCATGCCACTCTGGGTCGTGCTCAGTGGGTGCAGGAGTGCGCTTGTTCTGCTCCACGCCACCTTCGAGCGTTCGAACGTCCTCAACCGAGCCGCGAAACACCAGGTTGGCTGCGGCGAGCCGGTCGAGAATCGGCCTGTCCTGGGGGACCTGACCGCCGCGCTCCAGGGCTGAGATCGTAGAGGAATCAGCCGCTTGCGCCGAAACCTCTCCCTCGTCGGCGATGGTCATCGTGTTACCCAGAAAGCGCACACTACCGAAGAAGAACGCCTCCTCGCCGGGTTTCACTGCTTCCGGCCGGCTCAGGATGACGGTCACATTCTGCCCCTTCTGGTCGCCGGCGATCTCACTGCCGGCATACATCTGCTGCACGGAGATGATGGCTGTCCTGCCGGACGCTGCAATCAACGGTTCGCCGCTGGCGTTCATGCGGAGGACTTTCCCACGCACGATGATGGTAGAATGCTGAGCCAGCGATTCTGGCGACACGCCCTGGGCGAGCGCGATGCCCAGCGGCATGACTGCCGCCAACGTGAGTAACGCAAGAAGGGCAAGAAACGGTCGAAGCGAAATCCGCCCAGAGTTGGACTGTCGGCTTCCCGGAGCGACGATCGTATCGTCCGATAAGGCAGCGACGAGGAGTCTGGCCATGGTTACCTCACGGGACGGCGCCGAGCGTGCGGCGGTTGTTGTCCTCACGACACTCCGGAATCACGTTCTTGGGATCGACCATGCCGACCAGGGCCGCCATGTAGTTCGAGCCGGACATCGGATAGGGGAAGTCGAGCGTCACGGAGACGGCGGCACCGGCCGCCAGACCACTAGTCACAGTCGTCTGTTGGATGCGATCGGGGGTGGGGCCCCGACCCGGATCCTCGACACTGACGTCGAACGGCGCGGCGTCCGCCGTGCCGATATTGACCACGTACAGCGTCACGTGCGTGACGCCGCCGGTCACGACCGGACGCTCGAACCGGCCGATCGTCAAGTCGGGACACGCCGCCATGCGGTGCGGCGGGATCGGCTCGACATCCAACGTGGTGACGCCGGTGGACAGGCCCGCGCTGTAGACCGCCACCACGTCCAGCTCCACCGGCGAGGCGATGACGAGGAACCCCTTCTGAAACGGCGCCTTTTGGGCGAGCGCCAGAATCTCCTGGCAGTCCACCTCGAGCGCGTGCGCGGGGTGCAAGGTGAGCACCGGGCCCCAGGTCGTCGGCCCCTCGACGGGGGCGGCCAGCGTCGCCGCAACCTGGGTCGACAGTCGCAGCGTGTCCGACGAGGGATTCCGGATGTTGATCGCGCTGAAATAGCGGCCGGGGAACACGGCATCCCAACTGCGGGAGCTGAGCCGGTTGCCGCAGATGAACTTGACCGGGTACGCGTAGGCTTGCTTCTGCGCGGCCAGGGCAGGAGCGCCGAGCAGGGGAATGATTAGGAAGGCGACATAGGCTCGTGTATTCACGATCATCGGGACTATCCTCCGCACGCGATGCCGGCGCTCTGCGCGGGCCGCCGAGAGGGTCCAATCAAGCGGAGAGCGGTCAATCCACCGACAATCGAGCCTCATGAATGAGGTAGGACGGAGGACTACGCGGCGCGGCAGGTGCGCAGCACCCACCGCGCCTCCATGCTTCCATCGCGCCGCCGGCTTGACCGCGTCCGGTCCCGACTCCGTCGGCGTCTCTCCCTCACCCGCTTGCGGCTCGCTCCGGGACCGGAGCGGCCCCAGCACGTTGCGGGCGCTGCTCCACGCGCCCATCGGCTCGGCGTTGTCGCCGAAGCGATAGCGCACCAATCCGTCGAGCAGTCGTTGGAGTGCGCGCGTGCTCCGTAGGGGGACGTCTTACGCTAGTAGGCGGTCGGGCGGTCAGGCGGTCGGCGGACGGACGGTCGGACACGGTCGGGCGGTCGGGCAGCTCCGGGTCGGTCGGGCGCGGCGTTGCGTGTCAGGCGGGACATTGGTGGCGGCGAGTCCGATCCGCGTCCTCCGCGATCTTCTGGGTGAGGCTAGATTAGCAAAAGCGCTCTGTGGTCTCTAAAGAGTGATCCCCGAGCACCTGAACGGAGATACCCGATGGGAATGCTCGATTTTCTCACCTCCACGAAACGCCCGCCCGCCGGAACTCCGGTGCGGTCCCCGCAGGAAGTCCTCAACGGGCTCATGGGCCTGAACCGGGCCACTGCGCCATATCGTCTGATCGACGGCAAGTCGGAAAAGGTGGACCTGATCGCCGAATGGCGCATCGTGGAAGCCGAGTGGTACGAGGTGTTCTCGAAAGCCGGGC
>JBGPHP010000102.1:0-10463 GCA_041484445.1 Gemmatimonadota bacterium | reverse complement strand
GACCACGATGACGGCATGCGTGAAGTGTGGCAGCGTGCCTCCGCCACCGCCACCCCCTCCCCCTCCCCCTCCTCCACCCCCACCGCCTCCCCCGGTCGTCGTGGGCGAGTCCGGGTTCGCGCACGCGAGCGCGAACAGGACGAGACCGGCGATGACGGCACGATGACTGAAGGACATGTTCGACACGGCTCCCGACCGAGAAACGATCCGAGTTCCTCCAATACTACTCGCGAGTGGACGGGAGGGTCACGGTTCTGACAACGCCCGAAAAGTGTGTGAGCCGCATCACCGGGAATCACCCCCGCTCCGGGTGCGCAGCTCCCAGTCCTCGATCGAGCGCGGCCAATCGTCCCGCAGCAGTCGCGAGAGCGCCCGGTCGGCGAGTAGTCGCCCGCCGGTCTGGCAGCGGGCGCAGTAGTTCGCCTCATTCGCGGCATAGCGAATGCGTTGCACCGGCGCACCACATTCCGGGCAGGGCAGGCGATAGCGGCCGTGCACCGCCATCCCCTCGCGGAATGCGGTGACCTTTTCAGGGAACGTGTCGCCCGCTTGCGCCTGCAGCCGGGTGATCCACGTAGAGAGGGTGTCGCGAGCCGCCCGGTGCAGGCGAGCGATCTCCGCTTCGGTGAGCTGCCCGGTCAGCTTGAGCGGCGAGAGCCGCGCGGCGTGCAGGATCTCGTCCGAGTACGCGTTGCCGATGCCGTCGAACAGGCGCGGATCGGTGAGCGCTCGCTTGAGGGTGTGCGACTCGCGCGTCAGTGCGGATCCGAACTCGGGCACCGTCGCCGCCCGGACGTCGATCCCGCCCGGGTCGTGCGTCGCCAGGGCCTGGGCACCGCGTACGAGGTGCAGCGATGCCCGGTGCTTCACGCCCGCTTCGGTGAAGAGTAGGGTCCCGTCGGGAAAGTCGAAGGCGGCGAGGCCCGAGCGCCCCGGGATCGCCGCGCCCCGGGCGCGCCACCGCAATCGACCCGCGATCATCAAATGGAGCACGGCGTAGCGCTCCCCATCCAGCTCGAAGACCATGCGCTTGCCGAGGCGGCGCAGCGCGCGCACGGTGCGGCCCTCGAGCTCGGCCGGTGCGGGGTCGGTCGAGCGGAGCACGAACGGACTCGCGATCCGCAGCCGCTCGAGCGGAGCGCCCGCGATGCGCGGTGTCAACGCGTGGAGGTAGAGGGCGATGTCGGGCAGCTCGGGCATGGCCGGCCGGGACGGCCGCTAGTCGGGTCCGCTGCCCAGCGCCCGGACGACCAGGACGATCGGTGCCACGACGCCGAACACCACGCCGGGGAGCGAGCCGAAGCGGATGCCGAGGTAGCCGTCTGTGGTGCGGCCGGTGAGGTTGCGGCGGTGTGCGTCGAATCCGGCATCGAAGGCGGCGAGGCTCCGATAACCGAGGGAGGCATGGGTACTGATGCCGCTCAAGCCGGTCGGCCCGAGGATCGGCCCCGCCCCGACGTCGAGCACCAGGGGAGTCAGCCACCGGCGGTAGCGGGCTTCGAGCCCCAGGCGGTAGGTGCCGGACTCCACGTAGTCGGTGCTGAAGGCCAGGGCCGCGCCGACGGCGGATGCGGAGCCGACGTTCTTCGCCACGCCCAGGTTCCAGAAATACTCCTGGCGGCGCGCGGCGCCGCTCGGGCGCGCCAGCGGCCAGCGCGCGCCCGCCTCGGTGAGCCAGAACCAGCGACACGCGGGACTCGGGCGCGGAAGGAAGCAGGCCTGCGCGCCGGCGATTCCCGGTAGCGGCGCCGTCGCCAGGGCGAACAGGCACGCGCGGGTCACGCTCAACTCAGCGTGTCGCTCCCGACCCGCGGCACCACGCGGCCATTGGGCAGCACGACGTCGGCGAAATCGGGCCGCGTGGACATCGAGATCGTCAGGCGATGCTCGACCACGAGGCGGACGACGGCCATCGCTTCCGGCGCGGCCTCCGCCTCCGCCGCTTCGCGGTAGTACCACACCGCGCCGCCCGCGGCCCGGAGCTCGCGGAGTAGGGGCGGCAGCGCGTCCAGGGTCACCGGCGCGTCGTCGAACCAGATCTCGCCGGTCCGCGCGACTCGGATCCGCCCGATGCCGGCGCTCATGCGCCGGGCCGCTCGGTAGGGACCCTGATCTCGAGCATGAGGAGCGTGATCGCGATGGCGAACACGCCGTCACAGAACGTCTCGAGCCGCGTCGTCTTGGGGAGCACCCATGAACGATGACCGCCGCACCCTGGGGAGCGCAACTCTGGGGAACACACAAGGCTGGCGGGTCGTGGATTGACGGTGGGCGCGAGGCAGGCGATCAATAATCCTCGTGCCCCATCTTTTACGCGTCGGGCTGAAGCGCCCGCCCGCCGATCCCCCGGTGTTTCCGTTCTCGGTGCCGGCGGTGCGCACGCTCGAGACGCTCGATCTCACGGCCCGCGTGACGTTCTTCGTGGGGGAGAACGGATCCGGGAAATCCACCCTGCTCGAGGGGATCGCGGCGGCCGCCCACCTGCCCGCCGTGGGGATGAACGACCTCGACCGGGATGCAACGCTGGCCGCGCAGCGGAGCCTGGCGGACGCCCTGAAGCTCACCTGGGCGAAGCGCACGCACCGCGGATTCTTCCTGCGCGCCGAGGACTTCTTCGGGTTCCAGCGCCGGCTCGCGACCGAGCGGCTCGAATTCGAGCGCGAGCTCGGTGTGATCGACGAGCAGTACCGGGACCGATCGGCGCTCGCCCGGGGCCTCGCTGCCGGCCCGGTTATGGCGTCCCTCGGCGACATGGAGCGGCGCTACGGGCGGGACCCGGACGCCCGTTCCCACGGCCAGGCGTTCATCAATCTGTTTCAGCAGCGCTTCGTGCCGGGCGGACTCTACCTGCTGGACGAGCCGGAAGCGCCGCTCTCGCCGCAGAACCAGCTCGGCCTGCTCGCCGTCCTGCTGGAGATGGTGACGGAGGACGCGCAATTCATCATCGCCACCCATTCCCCGATTCTGCTGGCTTTCCCGAACGCCGTCATCTACAGCTTCGACCGGGTGCCGGTGACCGCGGTCGCGTACGACGACCTGGATCACGTCACCCTGACGCGGGACTTTCTCAACGATCCCCGCGCCTTCCTCCGGCGGCTGGACCAGCGGCTATGACGTCACCGAGGGCATCGTGGATCGGGCGAACAGCGCGCTGGGCACGCCGACCAGAAGCGGATGTCCGACGAGCCCGTTGATGAGCGACGGCAGGGAGAAGTGCGTGGTGAGTGCGGACAGCGGAATGACGACGTAGTTCATGACCCCATACACGAGCAGGCCGTACGCGCAGCCGCACAGGATCGGCCGTTGGGTAAGGATGCCCAGCTTCCGGCTCGCGAGCACATAGACCGCCACGATGCAAGTGGCGTTGAACAGATGCAGGGCCAGGCCGAGCAGCAGGGTGGGCGCTCCGCCTTGAAACGCCGCCCGTCCCAGGAGGCCGGCGGCGATCGCCTGAAACACCCGCATCGCCGGGACGCCGCGCATCCCGGTGAAGAAGACCAGGGCGTCGAGCGCATCGAGGGCGGCGACGGTGAGTCCGCCGAGGAAAATGGCGCGGGCGATGGGACGGTGCAGCGACATGAACCCAAGAGTCTACGACTCGATCGGCGTCCTACCAGATTCGGTCGCCGGATCGCCGGGGCGGCGCGCCGAATCGCGCTGGGCGAGCGACAAGGCTAGACGTCGAGCCGCTGCTCGTAGGGAACCGTTTCACCGTGCTCGAGGTGGCGGCGCAGGACCCGGAGATACATGGCCCAGCAGTAGCACGAGATGCGCCAATGCTCGTTGGGCGCCGGCCAGCCCGTATGGTAGAACCGCACCTGCGTCATGCCGGATGCGCTGCTCAAATGAAAACCGACTCGCGTGTCGAGCCAATCCGGGTCGGCCTTGGTGAGGTGCAGCTCGAACTCCGCCGGCGGGACCGCCCGGGTTACCCGCGCCCGCCAATCGTAGGTCGGGCCGAACCCCAACTCGTATTCCGAGCCTTCCGCCGGCCGGCCCGCCGAGCGCTTGGTCCACCAGGCGTCGAGCCCCGCGGGAGTGCTGACGGCGTCGTACACCCGCTCGAGCGGTGCCTGGATGGGAAAATCGTGGTAAATATCGGGCACAGCGACCAAACTGCGCTCCGCAGCCGGCCGTCGCAACCGGAACCCGGAGCCCCGTGACAGCGTTCTCCCCGGGTCACCGCGAGGAGCAGCCGTGTCGATCCGACCAATCAAACGCATCGTGCAGGCCACCCCCACCATCGAAGGCGCCGGGGTGAAACTCCGCCGTGCCTTCGGGTTCGGGGACACCGGCGACTACGATCCATTCCTGCTGCTGGACGATTTCCGCAACGAGAACCCCGACGACTACCTCGCCGGGTTCCCCTGGCATCCGCATCGCGGCATCGAGACGATCACCTACGTCCTCAAGGGTACGGTGAGTCACGGTGACAGCCTGGGAAACCGCGGCACGCTCGGGTCGGGGGACGTGCAATGGATGACCGCGGGCAGCGGCATCCTCCACCAGGAAATGCCGCAGGGCGATCCCCAGGGGAAAATGCACGGCTTTCAGCTGTGGGCGAACCTGCCGCGGTCGCTGAAGATGACCGCCCCCCGCTACCAGGACATCGTGGCGCGCGACATCCCCGAGGTCACCGACGACGACGGCACGGTCGTGCGAATCGTGTGCGGCGACTTCTGGGGGAAGACCGGTCCGGTGCAGGGCGTCGCCGCCGATCCCCGCTATCTCGACGTCTGGGTTCCGCCGGGCCAGCGCAAGTCGCTCCCCGTCGAGACCGACCGTCATGCTTTCGCCTACGTGTTCGAAGGCAGCGGCCGCTTCAGCGGCGCATCCCAGCCGCTCGGCGCTCTCACCGAACGGGTGGGAATGGCGGACCCCGCCCCCGTGCGCGAAGAGACCGGCAACCGCTCCCTGGTGCTGTTCGATCGCGGTGACGAGGTGACGGTTCAGGCCGGGGACGCCGGGATCCGGTTCCTGCTCGTGTCGGGGAAGCCGATCGAGGAGCCCGTCGCCTGGTACGGTCCGATCGTGATGAACACCCGGGAGGAGCTGCAGCAGGCGTACGCCGAGCTGCACGACGGGACGTTCATCAAGCCGCGGTAGCGCGGCGTACTCGTACACCCCGCACGTCGAGGAGCCTGTCATGGCCGCTGCCGCGCGTCTCACGCGCCTCACGCCCGTCCTGATCGTTGACTCCGTGGAGCCGTGCATCGCCTTCTGGGTGGAGCGGTTCGGATTCACGGCGACCAACCAGGTGCCGGGGCCGGATGGTAAGCTCGTCTTCGCCAGCGTGGAGCAAGACGGGATCGAAATCATGTATCAGACGCGCGCGAGCGTTCTGGCCGACCGCCCCGATTCGGCGCAAGAGCTTACCGGCCACTCGACGGCGCTCTTCTTCACGGTGGACGATCTCGACCGCGTGGAGCAGGCCGTCACCGGCGCCCCAGTGGTGAAGCCGCGTCACAGGACGTTCTACGGCAGCACCGAGTTGTACGTCCGGGAGCCGGGCGGGAATACCGTGGGGTTTGCCCAGTTCACCTGATCCCCATCACAGTTTCGACACAACTGGTTAGTTGTCGCCCGCCGACGGGCGCTCGCGGCGTTCACCCGGATCGCGCGACTTCGTGACTAGCTCTTGCGGCGCGGGCGCCCGGGTTTCAAGCTTCCAGGTGATGCCGCTCCTGACGTACATCCGGAACCTGCGCGATGAGCGCCGGCAGCTGGGCTGGAAGGGATTGCTCAAGCGGCGCGGTTGGGTGCTCGTCGCCCTCGTCGTCCTGGGCTACCTGGTGCGCGATCTGGTGCTCTACGTCGTGGTGCCGCTGGCGATCGCCGCCGGTCTGCGGCATTAGGGACGGCGGCTCTATTATCTTCCTGCCGTGCCCAACGCAATCCAGGATCGTGTCGCCGCCGCGCTCGCCGCTCTCGCGCAGCCGGACAAAGTCCATGATCTCGCCGTCGATGATGCCGGCCACGTCTCGTTCACGTTTCACCTGACCCGCGAAGATCCCGCCACTCTGGTCCGCGACGCCCGCAAAGCCGTTCAGGCGGTGGTCGGCGTGGCTGACGTGAAGATCAATGTCGTGGACGCGGCGCACCCCGGGGGCGCCGGCG
This sequence comes from Gemmatimonadota bacterium, assembly GCA_041484445.1. Lineage (GTDB taxonomy): Bacteria > Gemmatimonadota > Gemmatimonadetes > Gemmatimonadales > GWC2-71-9 > DASTHG01. Next base: position 4,346 of record JBGPHP010000102.1, on the reverse strand, counting down.
GTGCACGTCAGGCCGGGGCCGCCCCTGCCGTCCCCCCTCCTCCGACGCCATCGGAGATGCCGCACCTGGGTCGCGTACTCGCGATCTCCTCCGGCAAGGGAGGAGTCGGCAAATCCACCGTCTCCGTCAACCTCGCGGCCGCCCTGGCGCGCGCCGGCCACGCGGTCGGCTTGATGGACGCGGACATTTACGGGCCCAACATCCCCCGGATGATGGGCGTGGACGAGAAACCGCCGGTGACCGGCGGCAAGATCCAGCCGCTCGAAGCGCACGGCGTGAAGATGATGTCGCTCGGCTTCATCGTGGAACGCGATCAGCCCGCCATCTGGCGCGGGCCGATCATCATGAAGATCATCCAGCAGTTCCTGCGCGACGTGGATTGGGGCGAGCTGGACTTCTTCCTCGTGGACCTGCCCCCCGGCACCGGCGATGCGCAGCTGTCGCTCGTCCAGACGATTCACCTCCACGGCGCCCTGATCGTCACCACGCCGCAACAGGTCGCGACCGGCGACTCGCTGCGCGGCGCCAAGATGTTCGAACGGGTCGGGACGAAGGTGCTGGGTGTGGTCGAGAACATGAGCTACTACGTCTGCGAGCACTGCGGTGAGAAGAGCGAGCTGTTTCTGGCGGGCGGCGGCGAACGGCTCGCGGCCGAGCTCGGCGTCCCGCTGCTGGGTCAGATCCCGCTCCAGGCGGGACTCGCCGGCCTCGCCGACAGTGGTCAGCCCATCGTCGTCTCCCAACCCGACTCGCCGGCTGGGCAGGCCCTGACGGACACGGCCCGCCAGGTCGCGGCGCTGCTCCAGACCGCGCGCTCCGGGCCGCTGCCCATCGCGCGCTGAGATGCGGCTCGTCGCCGCCGCTGTGTTTCTCCTACAGACCGCGGAGGGCCCCCCGCGCCATGCGCGCGCCGATCTTCGCGCCGGGCTCGACACGCTGTACGCCGGGGACTTCGCCACCGCCGAGCAGCTCTTCGCGGATCTCGCCGCGCGGGACACCGCCGACCCCGCACCCCTCATCTTCCAGGCGGGCGCCTACATCTGGTGGGCCGCCGCCAAGGACTCCGACGACTTCGCCGCGCAGGCGATCGACTCGCTCCTGGATCGCGCCATCGCACAGGGGAAGGCGCGGGCGCCCGGCATCGATCGCGACTTCTGGCTGGCCACCGCCCTGGGCTATCGCGCGCGCGAGCGGGACCTGCACGGCCATGCCTGGGGCGCGGCCAAGGACGCCAAGGCGATGCGCGACGCGTATCGTCGCGTCCTCGCTGCCGATTCGTCCTGCAGCGACTGTTTCCTCGGCCTCGGCCTCTACAGCTACGGACTGGCCCGGGCGAGCACCATCGCCAAGCTCGTGGCCCGGATCATCGGGTTGGGGGGCGGGAACACGCAGGAGGGGCTCGCCATGATGCGGCGCGTCGCTCGTGAGGGCGACTTGGCGCGTGTGGAAGGGACCTGGGTGCTGGCGGCCGCACTGGTCCGCGAGGCCGCGCGCGACGATGACCGCCGCGTCGAGCTGTGGAACGAGGCGGTGGCCCTGGTGGAGGCGCTCGCCGCCCGCTATCCGGCGAACCCGGTGTTTCAGCGTTTCTTGCACGAGATGGCGCACGCGCCACCGTGAACGAAACCGCCGTCGGGACCCCGGGGGTGCTGACCACCGGCCCGCTCCGGCCAGTGATTTTGCGGCTCGCGCTACCCGCCGTCGCGATGATGGCGTGCCACTTCACCTTCGGCGTCATCGACGCGATGTGGGTGGGGCGCATCATCGGCCCCGCGGCGCTCGCGGCCGTTTCGACCGCCGGGTTCTTCGTCTGGATCCTGCTGAACCTGGGCGAGATGGTCGAGGTCGGCCTGATCGCCGTCGCGGCGCGGCGCCACGGGGAAGGGGCTCCCGACCGGGCCGCCCGCGCCGCGGGCGCCGCGGTGCTCTACGCCCTTGCCGCCGGTGTGACCGTCAGCGCCCTCGGCCTGGCGCTCACCGGTCTCCTGTTCCGCTTCATGACGGTGCCGAGCGAGGTCGCCCGGCTGGGACACGCGTACCTCGGCACCTGGCTCCTGGGCGGGCCGCTCGTCTTCGGCTTTTTCGCGATCGAGGCCGCGTTCCGCGCTTCGGGCGACACCCGTACGCCGATGTGGCTGCTCGCCGGCTCCGTGCTGCTGTCGCTCGTGCTCGACCCGTTGCTCATTGCCGGGCCGGGTCCGTTCCCACGCCTGGGCGTGGAAGGCGCGGCCCTGGCCTCGGTGATGGTGCGCGGCGGCGGGTTCCTGATCGGCGTCGTGATCGCGTTCCGGCGCGGCCTGATCCGGCTCGACCTCCCCGACTGGCGGGCCGTCCCCACGATGCTGCGCGTCGGCGCGCCGTTGTCGCTGGCCGGCGTGCTCCTCTCGCTCATCTACATGTGGCTCACCCGATTCACCGCGCGGTTCGGGACCCCGGCGCTGGCGGCGCTCGGTGTCGGACACAAGGTCGAGGGGCTGGGCTTCATCGCCATCTCGGGGTTCGCCCTGTCGGCGGCGGCGCTCGTGGGGCAGAATCTCGGTGCCGGCCGGGAGGACCGGGCCCGTCGGGCGACGCGGCTCACGATCCTCTATTGTCTCTGTGTCACCGTTCCCACCGCCCTCGCGTTCGTGACCGTCCCCGAACGCCTGGTGGCGTTGTTCACGACCGATCCCGGCGTGATCGAGGACGGCAGTCTCTACCTGCGCATCATCGCGTTCGCGCAGATCGGCCAGACGTTCGAAATCGTGCTCGAGGGCGCTTTGGCCGGCGCAGGCTACACCTTCTGGCCGATGCTGGTGGGCACGCTGTTCACCGCGTTGCGCGTGCCGCTCGCGGCCTGGTGGTCGGGACCGCTGGGACTGTTCGGGATCTGGCTCGCGCTGTCACTCACGGCGATCGCTCGGGGCCTGGCCAACACGTACTTCTGGCTGCGGGGCGCGTGGCGGAGAACGGCGCTATGAGAAAGGCGACATCGGACATCAGACGTCTGATGTCTGACGTCCGATTCTGATGTCCATCATCACCCTCCTGACCGATTTCGGCACCGCCGACAACTACGTCGCCGAGGTGAAGGGCGTGTTGCTGTCACGTGCCCCGACGGCGACGCTGGTCGACGTCTCGCACGACGTGCCCCCGGGGAGCGTGCGGGCGGGCCAGTACCTCCTGTCCCGCGTGTGGCCGCGGTTTCCCGCCGGCACCGTGCACCTGGTGGTCGTGGATCCCGGCGTGGGGACCGAACGCCGAGCCCTCGCCGCGCAAGCGGGGGGACATCGATTCGTCGGACCGGACAACGGGTTGTTCACATCGCTGCCCGAGGACGCGCGCTTCGTGTCACTGCCGATCCTGCGGGACGCGTCTCCGACGTTCCACGCGCGCGACGTCTTCGCCCCGGCCGCCGCCCGGCTCGCCGCCGGAGCGCGCCTGGACGAGCTGGGGACCGTCGTGTCCGATGTGGTCCGCGCGCCCGTGCCCTCACCCCGAGTGTCGGACACGGCAGTAGTCGGAGAGGTGATCTACGTCGACCGTTTCGGCACGCTGATCAGCAACATCCCCCGGGAGCTGATCCGGTCCGGTGCGCCGATCAAGGTGGCGGACACGGCCGTGGGCCCGCTGCGCCGCACGTTCGGCGACGTGGCGTCCGGGAAGCTGGTCGCGTACGTCGGGAGCGGGGGAACCCTGGAGATCGCGGTGCGGGACGGCAGTGCCGCGAGCGTGCTCGGGGTCGGGGTGGCGGTCCTGGTGACGGCGGATCGCGGCCGGATGCGCTGAAGGCTGGCGCGCCCCGGCATGCCGTCCCATTGTATGGGCCTCCCATGATCCTGCTCCGGAGCCGTCCGTGACGCCGCGCAAGCGGGCCGTGGCCCGTCCGGCGGCCGATCCCGTCGCCGAGGCGCTGCGCCGCTCGGCCCTGATCGTCGAGCACCTCTACGACGGGATCATCGTCACCGATCCCGCCGGGACGATTCTGGAATGGAATCCGGCGGCCGAGCGCATGTTCGGCTACACCCGGGCCGAAGCGCTGGGGCAGAATGCCGAGATCCTGAACCGCGTCGGAGAGGGGCCGGCACTCACGCAGGCGATCAAGGCGGGGATGCGCTCGCAGGGCCAGTGGTCGGGAGAGATCAAAGTCCGGGCCAAGAACGGCGCGGAGCGGGAGGTAGAGGCGATCGTCATCGCGCTGCGCGACGCGCGCGGCCGGACGATCGGCCGCGTCTCGGTGAACCGCGACATCACCGAGCAGCGCCGGTCGGAGCGGATCCGCAGCGCCACGTTTCTGATTTCGGAAGCGGCGAATTCCACCGACAATCCACAGGACCTGTTCCGCGCGATCCACGACATCGTGGGCG
>JBGPHP010000101.1:0-10519 GCA_041484445.1 Gemmatimonadota bacterium | reverse complement strand
TCCTAGCGAGTGACTCGGGTTACAGCGCTCGACGTTGTCCCGGCGGCATATTCCGTTGCAGGCAACGCCCCACGCGCTCACCGGAGGCCTCCATGACCGCAGGCACGCTGCGCTTCGTTCGCTCCGCCGTTGTCATCAGCTCGGCTATCGCAGGATTGGCGTCGAGCCTCCCGGCCCAATCACGCAGCGTGCTCATCAACGACGTGCGCGTGCCCGGTGCCCGCTTGCAGGCGTTGGAGCAGCAGTACCGCACGCGCATCCCGGACGGCTCATACTGGTACGATCGGATCTCCGGCGCCTGGGGCCTGAAAGGCGGGCCGACGGCGGGCTTCACGGTCGCCGGCCTGGAGATCGGCGGCCCGCTCCAGGCGGACGCCTCCAACGGCACGACCGGAGTGTTCATCAACGGCCGCCAATTGCACGTGATGGATGTTCTGGGTCTTCAGGCGCTGATCGGCCCCGTGTACCAGGGCCGCTACCGGGTGGATGCCCAGGGGAACGCGGGCCTCGAAGGGGGGCCGCCACTCGTCAATCTGATGGCGCTGGCGCGGGCCCGCGGCGCCCAAGCGGGGGGAAGCGGCGCCTACAGCGCGTATACTCGGATGGGTGGGATGTTCGGGAGCGACGGCAACGGCTGTCTGGTTTACGCCGATAAGGATGTGAGCTACTCGTCGTCCGGCTGCTGACGCGCGAGGCGGCAGGAACAGCCACGGCCCCCTGGTCCGGTTCGGACGAGGGGGCCGGCTTTCGCGGTTGCCCCGGCAGGTCGGCCGACACACCTTTCAGCAACGCCCGGTGATACGGAGGAGCAATGACCAATCCCGGCAATGCCAACACGGGTTACACGAACGCTGGCCCCATACTACCACGCAGTCCCTTTACCACATCGACACGCATGCTCGATCCCGCAGAATTCTTCATCGCAGTTCGCGCGGGCTCGACCGAACGCGTACAGGCGTTGTTGGCCAAAGCTCCGGAGCTCGCCCACGCTCGGAGTGAAGGGGCGACCGCGTTGCACTTCGCCGCGATCGCCAACGACCGTCCCGTCGTAGATCTGTTGCTGGCCGCCCGCGCCGACGTGAACGCGCGAGACCACACCTACCAGATGACGCCGATCGGCTGGGCGAACGAGGAAGGGCACGGCGACATGGTGCGCCACCTCTACGACTGCGGCGCTGAAGTGGATCTCCACCAGGCGGCGGCCTACGGACTCGTCGACCACGTTAAAGACCTGGTCCGGAGCTCACGACGTCAGGTGAACGCGGTCGTCGGAGGCTGGACGCCATTGCAGCTCGCCACCCTCTGGGGTCACCAGGCCGTAGTGGAGCTGCTCCTCACCCGTGGCGCCGATCCACTGGTGCGCGACCCGTTCGGCCGCACGACCCTGGAAGTCGCGCGGGGGCAGGTAGAGAGCGACGCCAAGGGCACCCCCCTCGTACGCGAAGAGCACCGCCGGGAGATCGTCCAGGCGTGTGCCAGGATTGCGGAGCTGCTCGAGCAGCGCAGCCCGCACTAACGACTGCTTTGGAGTCCGGGACGCTCGCTTGACGACCATCCTGGCACCTCCTGCCGCCGCGCTCGAGCGACTGCTCGCCCTCGCGGGGACGCTCGAGCCCCCGCTCGTCTTGCTGGAAGACGGTCACGGAACCGGGCCCACCCACCTCGTGTGGGGGGCCGCGCGCCGCGCGCAGCGCAGGTTCGGCGAGCCGGGGGTTCTTCCCGACGCGATGGGCCCCATGCCCTGGTACGGCGTCCATGGCTACGAGGCGGGACTTCCGGAGTGGGTGGCCCCCACGCAGCCCGCGCTCGCGCAGCCGCTCGCCGAGTGGTTCGTGCCCGAGAACCGGATCCTCTTGGGGAGCGATGGACGGACGTTGCGACTGGAAGGTCCGGAAGCTGCCGCGCGGTGGCATGAGGTCCGCGAACCGGTCCTGCCGGCGCCGCCCGCCCCGCCGGCCGGCGCCGGGTCGGCGCCGTGGCGGTCGTTCGACGAAGCGGGCTTCGTGGCGGCCGTGCGGCGGGCGCGCGAGTACATCGCGGCGGGGGACATTTACCAGGTCAATCTCGCCCAGGCCGAGCGCTGGTCCTTCCCGGGGGTCGCCTGGGATGCGTATCGGCGGCTGCGCGCCGTCAACCCCTCGCCGTGGATGGGATACGCCGATTTCGGGGGTTGGCAGCTCGTGTGCGGCTCTCCCGAGCTGTTGATCGAGGTCACCCCCGGGCCCGACGGCACGGGTGCATCGGTACGGACGAGGCCGATCGCCGGCACGCGCAAGAAGACCGGGGACGCGACACGCGACGCCCGTATGCGCGCGGAGCTGCAGCTCGACGAGAAGGAGCGCGCGGAGCATCTGATGCTCGTTGACCTCGCGCGCAACGACCTCGGTCGCGTCTCGGCGTACGGCTCGGTGCAGGTCGCCGAGCGGGAGATCGTGGAGGAATACTCGCACGTCTTCCATCTCGTGTCCGAAGTGCGCGGGCGGTTGCGGCCCGAGGCAAGCGCCGCCGAAGTCGTGGGGAGCGTGTTCCCGGGTGGGACGATCACCGGATGCCCGAAACTCCGGGCGATGGAAATCATCCGCGAGCTCGAGCCTGTGGGGCGTGGGGCGTATACCGGTGCGCTGGGCTGGATCGGTGCCGACGAGTTGCAGCTCAACATCGTGATCCGCAGCGCCGTCGTATCGGGGGGGCAGGTGCTCGTCCAGGCCGGCGCGGGCATCGTGGCCGACTCGATCCCCGAGCGCGAGTGGCGGGAATCGCTGCGCAAGGCCGCCGCCGTGCGGCTCGCGTTCGGTGTGTCCTCGAGCGGCGCGGAGTGACCGCGGGCGTCTTCGAAACCATCCGCGTTCGCTCGGGCCGGGCTCCGTTTCTCGAACACCATGCCGCCCGGCTCGAGGCGGCGTGCCACGCGCTCGACCTGCCGGTGCCGGGACATCCGTTGGCGGACCTCGTGGCGCCCTGGCTGGGGCCGAGCGACGTTGTGGTCCGGGTCGAGGTGGCCGGGCCTGATGTGCGCGTCACGAGCCGGCCTGTCCCGTCCGCGGATCCCCTTGCCATCATCCTCGCGACCGTCCCGCATACACCCTATCTCCACAAGACGACGTCGCGGGCCGCGTTCGAGGCGGCACAGGCCGAGGCACGGGCCGCGGGCGCCGATGACGCCCTTTTGCTCACCTCCCGCGGCCTGGTCGCCGAAGGGGCCGCGTGGAGTATGTTCTGGTGGGAGGCCGATCGCCTGGCGACGCCCTCCCTTACACTCGGCGTGCTCCCGGGGGTCGCCCGGGCGCGCATCATGGCGCTCGTGCCCACGATCGAGCGCGAGGGGCGTCCCGCCGATCTCGCGGGCTGCTGCGTGCTTGCGGCGAATGCGGTGCGGGGCATCATCCCGATCCGGAGTCTGGACGGCGTGTCCGTCCCGGAAGATCCGCGTACCACCCGGCTCGCGGCCCGCTTTTGGCCCTCATGACGGACGGCCCAACGAAGAGGAGGAGTGCATGAAGTGGACGCCGGGAGGTGTGAGCAAGGACGTCGAAGACCGCCGCGGCGAGACCGGCGGGGGCGGCGGGTTCGGCGGTGGTCGGATGCGTCTCGGTCTGGGCGGCGTGGTGGTCGTACTGGTCCTGAGCCTGATCTTCCGTCAGAACCTGTTCCAGTTTCTGGATACCGGAGCGGCGCCGGGCACCGCGCCGTCGGGCGCGCCGGCCGGCTCGACGCCTGCAGAGGACACGCTCGTCCAGTTCGTGTCGTTCGTCCTCGACTCGACCCAGGCGATGTGGGCGCGGACCCTGGCGTCGCAGGGCGTAGCGTACCGGGACGCCCAGCTGGTGCTGTTCCGGGATGGCATCGAGTCGGCGTGCGGGTTCGCCGAGACCGCGGCCGGCCCGTTCTATTGTCCGGGCGACAACAAGGTCTACATCGACCTGGGATTCTATCAGGAGCTGCGCGATCGCTTCGGCGCGTCCGGAGACTTCGCCCAGGCCTACGTCCTGGCGCACGAGATCGGGCATCACATCCAGACGCTCCTGGGGACCGAAGCCGACGTGCGGCGCTCCCAGCGCTTGCGGGGTGGCCGCCAGAACGAGCTATCGGTCCGGATGGAGCTGCAGGCGGACTGCTACGCCGGTGTGTGGGGACACGCGGCCGACCAGGAGCACATTCTCGATGCCGGCGATTTCGAGGAGGGGATGCGAGCGGCCGCGGCGGTGGGCGACGACCGGCTGCAACGGGAGGCGACGGGGCAGGTCAACCCGGAAAGCTTCACGCACGGCACGTCGGCGGAGCGGGCGGCCTGGTTCCGGCGCGGGTTCACATCGGGGCGGATCGACGCGTGCGACACGTTCAGCGGCTCGGTGGACATCCCGGAGTAGCTAGGGCGCGGTCTCTTCGAATACCTTCGCGTCCACGAACAGTCGGAACAGATCGGCATCGAGCTGCCCGGATTTCACGAGCTCCCGGTCCATGATATCGAGGGCCTTGGGCGCGGGGACCGCTTTCTTGTACGGCCGGTCCTGGGCGGTCAGGGCGTCGTAGATGTCGCTGATCGTCATCATGCGCGTCTGAATCTTGATCTGCGGACCCGCGATCTTCCGCGGGTAGCCCGTTCCGTTCATCAGCTCGTGGTGCCCGTACGCGATATCGGGGATTTCCTGGAGCTCCTTGGTCCAGGGGATCTCCTGCAGGAACTGCCACGTCTGGGTTACGTGGCTTTCGATCTGCTCGCGCTCGTCGTCATCGAGGCTGCCCTTGCGGATCGTGAGATAACGCACTTCCCGGTCGGTGAGCAGCGGCAGCGGCTGCCCCTCCAGGTCGAAGTAGGTGCGCTGGCCGAACTCGGCGAGGTCGGCCATGCTCTCGGACGGTAGCAGGCTCGGCTCGTTAGCCTGCAGCACGACCTGGATGAAGCGATCGAGCTGCTGGAGCTCGCGTTGCTGGTCCGCCTCGAGCCTGGCGACGAATTCCTCGTAGTCCGGCAAGCCGTGTTGCTCGAGGAATTCGGCGCGCTTCTTCCAGAAGTCCCGCTCGAGCGTACGGTGCACGAAGGCGTGCCGCTGTTTGATCAGCTCCAGCTTGTCCGGGTAGAGCTTCTTCGCCTTGGTGAGCACGTGCTCGCGCACGCCGACCTTGCCGAAGTCGTGCAATAACCCGGCGTACTTGATCTCGTTGATCTGCTCCCGGCTGAAGCGCACGAGGCGATACGCGCCGTCCTCGGTCCCGTCGACCACCTTGGCGAGACTCACGGTCGAATGCGCCACCCGCTTGCTGTGGCCCTGCGTGACCGGATCACGCTGCTCGATGGCCTGCACGGCGGCGTTGACGAATCCCTCGAACATCATCTCGATCTTCTCGTACAACCGGCTGTTTTCGATCGATACCGCCGCCTGGCCCGCGAGCGCCGTGACCAGCTCGACGGTCCGTTTGGAATAGGGCACGACCTGCTGCTGGACGTCGTCGATCGTGGAGAGCAGGGCGTTGAGGTTGCGCTTGCGGTTGATGAGCTGGAGAACGCCGATGACCTCTTCTTTGTGGTCCTTCATCGGGATGACGAGCATCGACTTGGTGCGGTAGCCGTACCGCTCGTCGAAGGAGCGGTTGATCGTGTACTCGACGTCGGGGGGCAGGAAGTAGGCATCGTCGATGACGAGCGGCTCCCCGGTGACGGCGGTATAGCCCGCGATGCTGGTGCGGTCCAACGGCATCGTGAATTCGACGAGCGGCACGTCGGGCAACGTGAGGTTCTGCGCCAGGCGGAACCGCAGGCGTTTCACCTCGAGATCATTGGTCTCGACGAGGTACAGGCTGCCGGCGTCCGATTCCGTGATGCGCCGCGCCTGGGTGAGAATCAGGTCGAGCAGGGTCTTCAGGTCGCGCTCGGTCCCGAGGGCCACGCCGATGCGGGTCAGCTCCCCCACCTCGCGTCCACGCAGCGAAGCCTCGTTGCGGGCGCGGGCGGTTTCGGCCCGCGCGGCCGCCTCCCGATAGGCGGCCCGGATGGCCACGAGCACCTGGCGGCCCCCGGCCGGGTGAGACACGAATCCGCTGAGCAGCTCGGTGGGAAGGTGCTCCGGCACGTCCATCTCGCCCGCGGAGCTCAGCGCGACGATCGCGCCGCCCGCGTCCACGAACGCCCGCAGGGCGTCCAGCGGGAACGCGCTACGGCTGTCGGCGTCGAGCAGGAAGACGGTGGGGCGTTCGCCGGGCACCAGGTCCTTCGCGGATAGGATGCTGCGCGCCTCGACGCGGGCGGCCTGCAGCGCCGGCGCCAGAGTCGCCGGGGACCAGGTGCCGGCGTGCAGCAGCAGGTAGCTCACGGGTGGATCGTGTCCTTGGGATCGGCGAGTCGCGCCGAATCGGCGGCCAGCGGTTTGACCCCGGTGAGCAGCCGGTAAGGCCGGCGCGAAACCTCTTCCGCGAGGTGATTGAGCTGTCGCGTGAGCTGCGTGAGGTTCGCCACGGCGGTCCGTACGTCCTCCCGGTTCTCGGTCGTCATCTGGCTCGCCTGCGCGGCCAGCGAATCGACCCGCAACAGGACGCGGTTGGACAGGGCGAGCGCCCCCGACACCGAGTCGGCGAGGCCGGGATCGAGCCGCTGGGCCAGCTTGTTCACGCGCCCCATCGTCGCCGACATGTCGGCCAGGGTCGCTTCCACGCTGGGCCGGACGTCCTTCAGGACGCCGTTCGCCTGCGCCAGGATCGCGTCCACATGCTCCAGCGACTGATTCGTGCGGTGCAGTACCAGCTCGACTTCCTTGGAAAGGTTCTGCGCCACCTCGGCGACTTGATCGAGGACCGGCACCTTCCGGTCGGAGTCGATCGTGTCGCCTTCGGCGAGCAGTCGGGCGGCGCGACCGGCCGAGTCCGGGAGGACGAGGCGGATCAGCACCGCCGCCGATATTTGGCTGGCCGGCTCGAGTTGCCCACGGGTCCCGGCGGGGAGCCGCAAATCGACGCCGCCCGAGAATCGCTCGATCATCGACAGCCTGGCCACGAACGACACGGTTCGGGTGGTGGAGTCCACCCGGGGGGAGACGCGGGAGACCCGGCCGACTTCGAGCCCCCGCAACAGCACCTTGCTGTCGGCGGTCAGCCCGTCGGCGTTCGCGGCCCGGAGGTAGAGGTCGTAGCGTCGCTCCCCCCACCCGCTGGTCGCGAGCAGCGCGCCCACCACGACGGCGATCGCGCCGACCATCACGAGCCCCACGATAAAGTCCTGCCGGGTGCTGTCCACGAACCCTCGCGTCAGACGGTTTCCATCTCGAGCGTGCCGGCGCGCGTCAGTCGGTAGACGCGGTCGCAGCGGCGTTGCACCACCGTCGGCAGCTCCTGGCCGGTGATGAGGATTGTGCGACGCGCCCCCTCGGCCGTTTCGCCCCCACGCGCGACTTCGAGCAGCTCCGCCGAGGCGCGGGCGGTGATGCCGTCGAACGGCTGTTCGAGCACCAGCAACGTCGGGTCGAACGCCACGGCGCGCGCCAGCGCCGCGCGGCGGCACTCCTCCTCGTTCGCCTGCGCCGGGCGGCGATCGGCCGCGCCGCCCAGCCGCACGGCCACGACGATCACGGCGACCCGGCCGTCGATCTCACGGGGACTCGCGTCGCTGCCGAACCGCAGGGGCAGCGCGATGTTGTCGCGCAGGGAGAGATTCTGCAGCAGACCGTCGCCCGCCGGAAGGTATCCGACGCGGCGCCGGAAGGCCAAGCGCTCCCGCAGCGGCAGATCGGCGATCGCGGTATCGAACACCAGCACACGCCCTGCGGGCGGGGATTCCAGCCCGAGGGCGTAGCCGCCCAGCAGGTCGACGCCGCTCTCCTCATCCCCCAGGACGGCGACCGTCTGGTGGGCCGCGAGGGCGAGCGAGAAGGGGGCCCGGTTGCGACCGGAGAGCGGCAGCGCCTCGAACGCGAGTGGTACCGTCATCGGGTCAACCGAGCAGCACGAACAGGGCGGAGCACAGGAACACGCCGACGATGGATATGACGGTGGCGCGGCTCACGGCAATGGGGACTTCGGTGGCGGCCCGCCGCACCGACAGGCCGTAGTAGCTCGGGACGATGCCCAGGATCAGTCCGAAGGCCAGTGACTTGGCCACCGTGAGCCAGACGTCGTGCGCCGAGAGCGAATGGAGCACGATCTCGGCGTAGCGTGTCCCCGTCATCCCGTTGATTCCGGCGGCCGCAAATCCGGCCGTGATCGCCACGATGTCGAACAGCACGAGCAGGGCAAACACGCTGGCCACGGCCCCGATGAACCGGGGCAGGACGAGGTATTGCCGCGGATCGATCCCCATCCCCTCCAGCGCGCGGGCTTCGCCCATCACGGTGTTGGTCGCGAGCTCGGCGGCGATCGCCGTCCCGGAGCGACCGACGATGGCCAGCGCGGTGATCAGGGGGCCCAGCTCGCGCACGATGGCTACCACCATCAGGGTGCCGATCAGGCCGGTGGCCCCGATCTGTCCGAGCTCGCGCACCGCCTGGGAAATGACGAGGAACGACAGAATCCCCGACAGCAGGATCACGAGGCCCATGGCGTGGACCGCCGTGAACCGGATCTGGTTGAGTGTGACGCGCAGCACGACCGCGCGTCCCGCCCGCGGGAGGAGGGCGGCGGCACGGGCACCACCAAAGCCGAAGCGCGCCAGCGCCCCCAATTGGGAGAGCCAGCGCGCCGCCCAGCTGCCGATCCGGGTGAGCGGACTGCTGCTCACCGGGAGGTCAGGAGTTCTGCTCCCGGCGCAGGCCTTCCTGCGCTTCCGTGTACTGGGGGAAGACGCTGATGGCTCGCTGGTACATCTCGATCGCCTTGTCCTTCTGGCCGCGGTCGTGATAGAGCAGGGCGCGGCTGTAAAAGGTCAGCGCCTCGGTCGGCACTTGGCGGCTCATCCGCTGGTCGGACACCTGCCGGGACAGCGGCGGCAGATTCAGGTCCTTGTTCAGCGCGCCCGCGAGGTTGCGCACCAGGTCGAACAGGTGCTCCCGCTGCATCGAGACCTTCTCGGTCTTGATGATCTCGGAGGTCTCCACGTTGACCACGCGCACGTCGACGCGGAAGTCGCCGTAGAGGTCGATGAAGCTCCCCATGACGGCGTAACGCGCGCCCACGAGCTTGCCGATCCGGGCAGCGGTCTGGTCGTCGACCCGGCCGGACGCACCCAGGTTCTGCTCGTCCACCAGGTGCTGGATATTCTCGCGCTCCACGACCCGCAGCGCGGGGTTCGCGCCGAGCTCGGAGATCAGCATGCCGGCCATGCCGCGCTCCAGCGCGTCGTAGTCCTCCTTCTGGGCGCCGTACGACCCGCCGTTCGTGAACGCGAACACCGCGATTCCCGGCCGCGTGTCCTGGCCGCCGCCCTGCGCGGCGAGCGCCGGGACCCCGGCTGTGAAAACGAGCCCTGTCAGGGCGACGAGTGAACGCATTCGCATACGCCTTGCACCTCGAGCTAGAGAGACAGTTGCATGCCTTCTTGTGCCGCTATCACATCGGTCGGCGTCCCTCGACGCTTGGCCGACCGTTGCGCCGCCGCCAGCAGCGCGTCCAGCGCTTCGTCATCGTGCTCGGGCTCATGGTGGAACAGCACCAGCCGCTTCGCGCCCGCTTCAGCCGCCAGCTCCACCGACTCCTCGTACGACGAGTGTCCCCATCCGCGATGCGAGTCCAGCTCCGCCGGTGTGTACATCGCATCGTGGATCAGGAGATCCACGCCACTCAAGAACTTCACCAGCTCGCGCCGCCAACTCGGCGGAGTGTCGTAACTCCCGCCCGGGCCGAGCTCGTTGTCCGTCACATAGGCCATACTCCGTCCACCCGCGACCGGCACCAGGCGATATGCGAGGGTCGTGCCGGGATGGCGCAGCTGCATCGATTGCGCCCGAAACGGTCCGACCGTGAATTCGCCTCCCGGACGCACCTCTTTCACCGTCAGCGCCGCCGACACCGCCGTCAGCGGGATCGGAAACACCGCCGGGTCCATCTGCAGGTGCAAGATCTCGTCCAGCGACTTCGACCCTTGCTTCGACCCCCAGATCCGCACCGCATTCCCGGGAGCGAAAAACGGCTTGAAGTGCGGCAGCCCCTGGATGTGATCCCAGTGCGTGTGCGACAGCAGAATCTCCGCCTGCACCGACCCGTTCAGTCCTACCAGCGTCAGCCCCAGGCCACGGATCCCGGTGCCGGCATCGAGGATCACGAGCTGCCCGTCGGCCTCCACGGCCACGCAGGACGTGTTGCCGCCATAGCGCGCGGTGTGGGCCCCGGGAGTCGGGATCGAGCCCCGTGCCCCCCAGAAAGTCACCGTGTAGGCCATCCGTTCGGGCACGCCCAAAGCGGTGCTAAGTTACGGTAAATCGGGAAGGTAGAACAAGTCAGCCCCTCACCGGTGGGCAGTGACCAGGCTCACCCGGTCTAGGACCGGCCGGCCGCGGATTCCAGCGCCGAGCGGTCACGGATCACAATGTCACGCCGAGACACCTCGATGAGGCCCTTGTCCACGAGCTCTCGCATGGTCCGGCTCACGGTTTCGCGCGAC
>JBGPHP010000100.1:0-10725 GCA_041484445.1 Gemmatimonadota bacterium | reverse complement strand
AGTACCGCCAGGAGGTGGCGGACCTGATCGCGCAGACTGTCGCCGCCTGGGACCCCGACGCCACCGCGCAACGGATCGAGCTGGCCATCGGCCGGGACCTGCAGTTCATCCGCATCAACGGGACCCTGGTCGGGGGTCTGGTCGGCCTGGTGCTGTATACCATCTCGCGCCTCTGGCGCTGACAACCCTCATCGCGACTCGAGGGACGTATGCTGGAAGAGCTCTATACCGAGAGTCCCGCCGTCCAGCTCTGGGAAGAGTGGCCCGCGCTGTCGATGGAAGAGCGCGTCGCCCGCTTCAAGCAGCTCCCCAGTCAGGACGCCGATGACTTCTTCCTCAGCCTGGAGCCGCGGGAGCAGGAGACGCTGTTGCTCGCCCTGCCGCAGGGGGAGCAGCGCCTCTGGCTGCGTGTGCTGCCGCCGGATGACGCGGCCGACCTGATCCAGGAGGCGCCCGCCGAGGAGCGCGACCGTCTGTTCGAGCTGCTGGACGAGACCACGCGGCGCGAAGTCCGCGCGCTGCTCGCCCACGCCGAGGACGACGCCGGGGGCCTGATGAACCCGCGCTTCGCCCGCATGCGGCCCGACATGACCGTCGGGGAGGCGTTCCGCTACCTGCGCAAGCAGTCGGCGCAGGTCGAGACCATCTACTACGCCTACGTACTCGACGGTGAGCAGCGGCTGCTCGGAGTCGTTTCTTTTCGGCAGCTGTTCCAGGCCCCCGAAGACGCCCGCGTCGCAGACGTGATGCGCACCGAGCTCGTCACCGTGCCGGAGCACATGGATCAGGAGCAGGTGGCGCGCCTGTTTCAGCAGCACGACCTGCTCGCGCTGCCCGTCGTCAACGCCGGCGGCCGCATGGTCGGGATCATCACCTTCGACGACATCGCGGACGCCATCCGGGAAGAGGCGACCGAGGACATCCAGAAGATCGGCGGCGTCGAGGCCCTGGAGGCCCCCTACCTGACGATCGACTTCCTCAGTCTGCTCAAGAAGCGCGCGGGATGGCTCGCGGCGCTGTTCCTGGGCGAAATGCTCACGGCGACGGCGATGGCGCACTTCGAGCAGGAGATCGCGGCGGCAGTGGTGCTCGCCCTGTTCGTCCCGCTCATCATCTCGAGCGGCGGCAATTCGGGGTCGCAGGCGTCCACCCTGGTGATCCGCGCCATCGCCCTGGGGGAAGTCCGCCTGCGCGACTGGTGGCGCGTGCTGCGCCGCGAGCTGGGCGCCGGTCTCGGGCTGGGGGCGATTCTCGGAACGATCGGCCTGGTGCGGATTCTGCTATGGCAGGCGGTCGGCCACGTGTACGGCGTGCACTATTTCCGGATCGCCGCCACGGTGGGCCTGAGTCTCGTCGGCGTGGTGCTGTGGGGGAGCGTGGCGGGATCGATGCTCCCCTTCATGCTGCGCAAAGCCGGCTTCGACCCGGCCAGCGCCTCGGCGCCGCTGGTGGCGACGCTCGTAGACGTGACCGGGCTCGTGATTTACTTCTCGATCGCGAGCGTCATCCTGCAGGGAGCGCTGCTGTAAGCCTCAGCCCGTCCCGGTCCGGCGCACTCCGGCGATCGCGACCACCCCCGACGGCGCCTCCGCCGCTTCTTCGGCGGCAAGATAGGCGTGGGGGTCGTGGTACATCGCCCCGACGGGCAACCACTGATACAGCGGCCCCAGGTCGCGGCGCACGCGGTCCACGAAGAACTGCGGCAGCTCCGTCGATTCCTGCTCGACGTAGCGCCGGAACGTCGGGTCCACATCGAGCCGGCGCCGGAAGTCCTTGTAGTAGGCGAGTCGGCCGAACCCCTCGGAGGAGATGGCCCGCACCACGTTCATCCAACGCGGAATCGTGGTGCGTGTGGCCCGGAAGCGGTTGGCGATCGCGCGCCACGAGAACGTGTAGTCGGTCAGGCTGATGACCTGATCGTAGAACTCCGGCCAGGCGTAGTTCTTCGGCCTGACGTTCATGGCGTGGTTGTTGTTCAGGAAGTGGAACGGGAATCCGATCACCCGATCGGCCCGCTGGTACTCCAGATTGAGCGGTGCCGCCCGCCCGAACGCCGAGAGCAGCGAATAGCCGGGGAACGCGCCCGGTGACAAGTCCACGAACCGCTTGGTCAGCTCGAACGGCTCCGCCCCGGCGTCCCCGTCCAGTCCCAACACGAAGTTGGTCTGCACATAGGGGAGGTAGCGCATGATCATGTTGACGTGGTCGGACACCTCCCGGACCTTGTCGAAACCCGTCCGGTTGCCGGTCTTTGACTTGGTCCCGAGGTCGTACCACGATTCGATCCCCGGCAGCACCGCCTTGAATCCGTTGCGTTGCAGGCGCTTGAGGTGCGACTCCTGCAGCAGCGACAGGCTGCTCTCGGCGACGAAATCGATGCTGTCGGGCGGCGCCGCGGCTTCGATCGCCTCCATGTACTCGTCGAACTTGACGCCGAAGTTCGGGTCGTGCCACCCGACGCGCGGCCGCTTCTGCTGTTTCAAGAGGAAGCGCAGGTCGTCGGAGATCTCGCCGAAATCGAACGGCTGATACGGCACCACGGAATCGATGCAGAAGCTGCAGGTGTAGGGGCAGCCCAGACTGCCGAGCATCGGCACGAGTTTCAGGATCGGCGCCTTGTCGAGCGTCTGCTCGATGAACTTCCAGCGCTCGCGCACGCCGGGCAGCGTGGCGGGTTGGCGCTTGGCCGCCAGGCGGATGCCCTCGGGCCGGTGCGCCTGGCAATCCCGCAGCACGTCGCGGATCGTCCCCTGATCGGTGAAGCCGAGGACGTAGTCGAAGTACTTCTGGGCATCTTCCGGATAGCACCGGGCGTGCGGTCCGCCCAGCACCGTCACCGCTCCACGGGAGCGGAACAGGTTGCTCAAGGCATAGGCGAGGAGCGCGGCCTGGCTGAAGGCGCCGATGAAGACGAGATCCACGTCGGGCGGCAGCTCGTCGACGAGGTTTTCGAACCCGGTGTAGCACACGAGCGTAACGTCGTGTCCTTCGGCCTCACACCAGACGCCCACGACTTGGGGCATGATGCTGGCCAGGTTCGCATGCATCAAGCGCGCGTACAACGCGCGCGTGGGTCCCCGGGTGACGAGGTCGATAATGCCGATGCGTAGCTTGCGCACGGACTCACTTGGGAGGAGGGGGTTGAGCAAAGCTGGCGTGGGGAGGCCGACTCCGCAACCGTCGACCTGGTGCCGCCCCCTACCCCACAGACCGCCAGAGGGTCAACCACCGCCCGAGCCGTCGCGGTCCCGTCCTCCCGGCCCGTTCGAGCGCGCCCCGCAGCGCCGCGGCGCTCCGCCAGCGCCCGTTCGGCTCCCGGGCAAGACAGCGGTCCACGACCGCGGCGAGTCGCCCCGGCACCGCGGGCGCCACCCGACGGAGCGACGGCGCCTCGAGCACCGTCCGCTGCGCGGCGTGCGCGAGCGGCGAGCCGCCGGGAAACGGCATCCGCCCGGCGAGCGCCAGGAACGCGATCAGCCCCAGAGAATAGATGTCGCCGCGGTGATCGGCGTCCCACGCCCCCAGCGCCTGCTCGGGCGACATGAACTCGGGCGTGCCGAACCGCCTGGTGACCTCGCCCCGGGAGTGCTCCGAGGTGCGCAGCGTCGCGATGCCGAAGTCCGTGAGGAAGGGCCGACCGTCTGCCGCGCGCAGCAGGATGTTGGCGGGTTTCACATCGCGGTGGATGACCCCACTGGCGTGCGCGCACGCGAGCGCGTCGGCGAGGGGGATGAGCAGCGCCGTCACCGCCGCTGGAGCCAGGGGCGCACCGGTCGCGAGCCGCTCCGCGAGCGAGCTCCCCGCGACGTAGGGCATCACGGCGAACACGACGTCGCCCGAGCGGACGAAGTCGTAACAGGCGAGGATGTTGGGGTGCGCCAGGCGGCTCGTGATCGAGGCCTCGCGCCGAAACCGCTCCCGGTGCTCGACCGACACACTGAGTCCCGCCGCCAGCAGCTTGATCGCCACCAGCCGGCGCCCCCGGAGATCCCATGCACGAAACACGCGGCTCATCCCGCCGCGTCCGATTTCCGCCTGGATCTCGTACCGGCCCGCGGTCACCGCGGCAAGACGATGGTGCTCCGACCGCTCGGCCAGCGTTGCCCCGACGCCATCCATCTTCCCGACCTCTGTGGGTGATCGTCGCCCCAGCGTGAGGCAACTGACGTGCCAGTCTCAGGCCTGTGCGTCGCGCCGCGAAACGACGAGGCTGCTGTCCGGTCGTGGGACGTGCGGTCCCACCACCGGTCAGCAGCTCCGCCGTTCGATGCGCTTTGCTTAAAGGCGGCTCAGGAACCGCAGCAGCGTCGCCTGCTCCCCGAGCGAGAGGGCGATGAATCGATCGCGCGCTCGGGTGGCCTCGCCCCCGTGCGCCCGGATGGCCTCGTCGATCGTGGTTGCCCGGCCGTCGTGCAGGAACGCCGACTTGAACCGCAGCCCCATGAGCGGCTCGGTGCGGAACTCGGACCGATCAGCCTGCGCGAGACAGATGTCGGCCAGGTCCGGACCCATGTCGTGCAACAGGAGATCGGTGTAGGCGAACACCACCCGGTTGCTCAACACCCGCACCGGATTGCGTCCCGTGAACAGCGCCGGAGCGTGGCAGCTGGCGCACCCCACCCGCGCGAACAGAAAGCGGCCGCGGCGATCGGTGAAGCTGAAGCGTGGCGCCGGCGGCGCGAGGAATCGGACGAAGGCGTCCGCCGCGTCGAGGTCGCTCTGCGACAGCTCCGGGTCGGGGGCCAAATCGACGCCCGCCGGCAACGGGTTGCCGCCCACAGTCATCTCATTCGGCTCGGGCGGGCTCGTGATTCCCATCTCATTGATGAACGCCCCGGCCATGAACTCGCGCAGCGTGGCGACCTGCGCTTTCCGCCCAAACCGCCCGAGGCGCCCATCGGCCGTGCGATTGCCCCTGCCGGAGATCCCGTCGTGGTTCAGATCGTTCGGATCCTCCCGCGAGAGGATGAGGAAGTCGGGCACGGCGTCCAGCAACCCCATTCCCATGACCTGCGGGGTCGTGCGGTGTCCCGAATCGGTAGCCGCGACGGGCATCGGCTCCTCGGTAATCCCGAGCGCGGCGAACAGCGCGGGCGTGACGCTGTCCTGAATGACCGGTCCGCCGACCGCGCTCAGGTCACTGCACACGGCCCCCTGGAGCGCGCTGGCGTGCGTCTCGACCTCGTCGCCGATGCCGGCGACGACCGGGTCCTCGTGACATTCTGCGCACGACCGGCTGTTGAACAGGGGCCCGACGCCAGTTTCGGGCGTGAACACGGTCGCGAACACGACCCGCCCCCGCTCGAACAGCCGGCGCTGGTCCGCGGACAGGAACCCCAGCGGACGGCCGAGGCTGAAGCCGGGACTGGTGAGGAGCGCGCCGTCTTCGGTTGAGGTGACCGATGGCGCGGTGGTGGGCGGCTCGCGGTCGCAAGCCGCAACGCCGACGAGCAGCGCCGCCAATACGGGCAGCGCGGACAGTTTGGTGGGCATGGCACCCCCTCTTGCACAGTTGGCCCATATGCCAAAGGGGTCGCCCCCGTCGGGGGCGACGGCGATGACTCAGGCCTCAGGTTCTTTTGGCAGAGCGGCCTCAAGCAGCGCGGATAGAACCGCACGCGCACGATGGGTGATGGAAGGGGAGCCGCGCCGTGATGACGGCAACGACCGGGCGGGCCAGATTCCCTTCATTCGGGAATCTGACCGCGACTTCAGGTCACATGTCGGAGTGAGACGGCGTCAGGCGCGCAGCGCCTGGACCACGGGGAGTTTCGCCGCGCGCCGCGCGGGGAAGAAGCCGCCCAACACGCCCATGACGATGGCGAACACCACCCCCGACACCAGGAGCCCCGGGGTGACCCGGAAGCTGAAGGCGATTTCGCTGAAGCTCGACCAGTTGGTGGTGCTCGTGACGATGCCGTTGATCGGGAGGGCCAGCAACGCGCCGACCACCCCACCGACCCCGGCGATCAACGCCGACTCGACCAGGAAGCTCGCCAGCACGCTGCGCGGGTGAAACCCGAGCGTCAACAGGACCGCGATCTCGGGGGTACGCGACGACACCGCCGCATACATCGTGTTCACGGCGCCGAAGATCGCCCCCACCGCCATGATGCTGGTGATGCCGAACGCCAGGACTTTGAGCATGATGCCGAGAATCCCGACCTGCCCTTCGTAGAACGTGGACTCGCGATGCGCGTCCACCGTCAAGCGCTGATCGCCCTCGAGCGTCCGCTTGGCCTCGTCGAACGCGGCCGGGTCCCGCAGGCGGAAGGTCACCGACTGGAAGACCTCACCGCGAAACACGGGCATGAATTGCTCGTTCTCGCCCCAGATCTCGGACTCAAACGCGGAGCCGCCCGCGCTGAAATGACAGACCACCGTCCAATCGCGCCCGGCGAAGCGCAGCGTTTCGCCGATGCCCAGGTGGTCGAACCGCCCGACGAGCTTCTGGCCGACGCAGACCTCCGACCGTCCCGAGCGCGGGCGCTCCCCCGCGACGACCTGGACGTTGGCCCGCACGTTCCACGCCTGATCACTGACGCCGCGGGCCACGACGTTCGCCACGGTCGTGCTGTCACCGGGGCGCGGCAGCGGGACCAGGACGTACACCTCGGGACTCACCAGCGGGCGCCCGTCCGGTCCGGTGGCGACGTGGGGCGACGCGGAGAGGATGCTGACCGCATCCCGGGCGATGCCGCTCGCGAGCTCGGAATCGGCGCCGCGGCGCAGCACCAGGACGTTGCGATCCGAGCCGGTGCGCGCCAATGCCGCCCGCAGCCCGTTGCCGAGGGCCAGCATGCCGATGAACACGGCCACGACCAGCGCGATGCCCAACGCCGTGAACGCCGTGGAGAGCGGGCGCTGCAGCACGCTGCGGGCGTTGTAGATCAGCGGGATCTTCACTATTCCACCCTCCGCAACGCCTGCACGATCGGCAGCCGGGCGGCCCGCGCCGCGGGCACCAGGCCGCTGGCGAGCATCAAGAGCAGGGCGATGCCCCCGCCCATCACGAGGGTCCCGGTGGTGATGTTGAACCCGGGCAGAAAACCGAACCCGTTGAAGTTGATCGCGCGGTAGAAGGCCTTCGCGGCACCGAGCCCCAGCAGCGCTCCCGCGCCGGCGATCACGCCGGCCTCGGAAATCACCAACCCGAAGAGGGTGCGATCGGAGAACCCGATCGTCTTCATGACCGCCACTTCGCCGGTACGCTCGCGGGCGCTCATCATCATCGCGTTGGCGGTGACCAGCAGGATGGCGAACACCACCGCCGTGCCGATCGTCCCCATCAAGAGACTGACGTTCCCCAACATCGTCGCGAAGCCGGCCTGGAACGCCTGCTCCGTGCCGGTCTTGGTCGCGGCGCTGGAGTTGCGAAACTGGTCGTCGATGACCTTCGCGATCGTGGCCGCCGCGGCGGGATCGTTGATCTGCACGATGAACCAGCCGGCAATCCCGGCATGGCCGAGGCGCTCGTCGAAGTACTCGTGATGGAAGATCAGCGCGTCGTCGCCGATCGCGGGCGCGGTGGGCGTGTACACGCCGCGG
The DNA here is from genome assembly GCA_041484445.1 of Gemmatimonadota bacterium. Classification (GTDB taxonomy): domain Bacteria; phylum Gemmatimonadota; class Gemmatimonadetes; order Gemmatimonadales; family GWC2-71-9; genus DASTHG01. The sequence goes on along the minus strand of JBGPHP010000100.1, from coordinate 3,177 downwards.
ATCGTGAACGTCCAGTCGCCGGGGAAGATGGTGCCCTGCAGCGTCACATCCTGGCCCACCTTCCAGCCATACCGATCCACCAGTCGCCGGCCGATGATCGCGGCGGAGCGCTCGTGCAGAAAGGCCTGCTTCTGGTCCTCCGGCATCGTGATCTCGGGATACATGGCGAGATAGGACTCCGCGTCCACCGCGAATTGGGCGAAAAACTGCTTGCTGTCGCCATAGCGCCCGCCGAACCAGTTGGCCCAGCTCACGCTTTCGATGCCGGGGAGGGCGCGGATCTTGTTGGCATACGCCATCGGGAGCGGGAACACGAGCCCGGTGGCATTCAGCGTCACCAGGCGCCGCGCGCTGCCGAACTGCGCGTTGGTGTGGAGTGTCGTCACCACGGTTCGGAGCGACGCGAAGAGAAACAGCGCCAGGGTGACACTCGCGATCGTCAGGATCGTTCGGATCTTGTGTCGCCCGAGGTTGGCGAGGACGAGGGGGAGGTATTTCATCGTGCCACCGCTTCCTTCTCGATGAGCGTCCCCTTCTCGAGGTGAAGCACGGTCGTCGCCTGCTCGGCGGCGTGCGGATCGTGCGTGACGATCATGATGGTCTTCTTGAACTCGCTGTTGAGCCGCGCCAGCAGGGCCAGCACTTCGCGCGAGCTCTTGGCGTCGAGTTGCCCGGTCGGCTCATCGAGCAGGACGAGCGTGGGATCCCCCACAATCGCGCGGGCGATCGCCACGCGCTGCTCCTGGCCTCCCGACAGTTGCCGGGGATAGTGACGCATCCGGTCCTCCAGCCCCACCACGCCGAGCGCGATCCGCACCAGCTCTTCCCGCTCGCGCTTCGACAACCCGGTGAGCAGCAGCGGCAGCTCGACGTTTTGGAAGGCCGTCAGCACGGGCAGCAGGTTGAACGACTGGAAGACGAAACCCACGTGGCGGGCGCGCCACGGCGCGAGCTGCGCGGCGGTCATGGCGCTGACCTCCGATCCCGCGACCCGCACGATGCCGCTCGTGGGCCGGTCCAGCCCGGCGAGCAGATTGAGCAAGGTGGATTTTCCCGATCCGGAGGGGCCCATCAACGCCGTAAACGACCCCTCCGCGACATCCAGCGTGAGGCCGGTGAAGACCTCGATGCGCTCGGTGTCCCGCTGGAAGACCTTGTGGACGTCACGGATTTCAACGAGAGCCATGTGTTGGGTACCGGGTGTTGGGTATCGGGTGTCAGGGCGCCGTCGTCTTGACGCGCATGCCGGGTCGGGGAGTTTCAACGCCACCTGCCAGCAGAAGTTCCCCGCCGGCCAGGCCACTTCGTATCTCGCGGAAGCCACCACTGACCGGTCCCGCCTGCACCGCGCGACGCTCGAGCCGGCCCTGCCGGATCAGCCAGACCACGCTCTCGCCGTTGTCGTCCCGCACCGCCGCCGCCGGCACCCGGATGCGCAGCGGCGCGTCGGCGGCCGCCCGGTGGGTCGTATCGGACTCGAGAAAATCCACCCGCGCACCCATTTCGGGAAGAATACGGGGGTCGTGATCGGTGATACTTACTTTGACCTGGACGGTCGCCCGCTGGCGATCCGCGGTCGGCACGACCTGGCGCACCATACCTCGGAAAGCGGTGTCGGGGTAGGCATCGAGCGTAATGCGTGCCCCCTGGTGGTGCTGGATCCGCGCGATGTACGCCTCGTTGACGTCGACTTCGACTTCGAGCGTGCCCAGGTCCGCCATGGTCACGACGGCGCCGCGGGTCAGGCCGCCGCCGACGGAGGGCGCGACCACCTCACCGACCTCCGCCTCCTTGCGCAGCACCGTGCCGGTGAACGGCGCCCGGATCACCGTGTTGTCGAAATTCGCCTCTGCGAAACGGAGGCCCGCGACGGCGCCGCCGACGCGGGCCGTGGTCGCCTGCGCCCGGGCCGCGGCCTGTGCCGCGCGGCTCTCGGCCTGATCGACGTCCTGCTGGGCCACGAGCTGCGCACTCTGCGTATGGATGGTCCGGAGGCGCTGGGCCTCCCGCTCGAGCTGGTCCCGGTCCGCCGACGCCTCGATCGAATCGGCCCGCGCCGATGCGACAGCCGACTGGGCCTGAGCGATCGCCGCCTGATAGTCGGCGTTCTCGAGCCGGGCGATGATCTCACCCTTGTGGACGAACGACCCTTCGCTCACGCCCAGGAACGCGAGGCGCCCCGCCACCTTCGAAGACACCGAGGCCCGCGTGCGGGCGACGACGTAGCCGTTCGCGGTGACGCTGGCGCTTCCCGCCGCGCCCCCGCCGCTGCCGGCCGTCGCCGCGGCGACCACCACCTGCACCGGAACGGCACCGCCCCGCCGCACGAACATCACGACCCCGCCGATCAACACCACGGCGGCGCCCGCCACCACGAGGTTCCGGGTGAACGCGCGGCGCACGGCCGGCGGCGTATCGCGGTCGATGTGGAGCTTCGAGAGATCGTGCGTGCTGTTGGTCATCCCAAGACGGCTAAGATAACCGCGGTATGGGCGTTCTTGCTGCGTCGAGGCCCGAAGAACGTCAGGGCCGATCCCGAGACTCCGTGCCCGCGATCGCCAACCGTTGCCGGATCGCCCCCAGGTGATAGGCCACGTGTGCGATCGCCCCGATCGCCCCGCCGATGGCATCCTCATTCCACGTCCCCTGGCTCTGGACCGCGGTCACGAGGGAGGCGTACTCCCGTCGCAGGCTGGCGCGTAGCGCCGACCACCCGGCGTCGTCCAGCTCGCCCATGGTCCAGCCCTGATCGCGATCGCGCGCGACCAGCTCTCCACGAATCCACCGGATCGAGATCGACAGGCTCGACACGAGGTGCTGGACGTGACCAGCGATGGTCGTTGCGCTGGAGCCGATCTTCCGCGACGCCTCGGCCGCGCTCAACCGATCGATCGTCCCGAAGACGCCGGCCAGCGAATCTTTGTCGGTGAAGTAGCTCCACGGGCCGGGCGGACCCTCGAACGCCTCGCGCAGTACCCGGACGAATTGGGTGACGATCGTTTCCGTCGACACGCTGGTCATCATGACGTCAACATAGCGTCGCGTGGCCCAGGTGGCGACGATGGTCACCCGCCCGTCGAAGTCCGGCCCGCTTCACCGCCTTTTCGATTTCCACCGCAACGAACACCACCGACGAGAGCGCCAGCGAGAGCAGCAGCTCGAGCCCGCTGAGGGGCT
>JBGPHP010000099.1:0-10898 GCA_041484445.1 Gemmatimonadota bacterium | reverse complement strand
CTCTGCCAGCGCTCGAGATCGAAGGTGACGAACGGCACGGAGGGCTCCTCGCGAATCAGGCGAGCGTGGAGAGGTCCGAGGGCCGCTCCAGCCAGTAGTCCGGATCGAGATCTTCCAGATGATTCCGGTCGAAGGGTCCCCACAGGACGGCCGCGGTTTTCACTCCGGCCGCCCGGCCGCACTCGATGTCGTGGCGCGAGTCGCCGATGAACACGGCGTCAGCCGGCCCGCGGCCGAGGCGCTCGAGCGCCAGCAGCACCGGCTCGGGGTGCGGCTTGGGGTTGGTGACTTCGTCCGAGCCGACGACGACGTCGAACGCCGCCTCGAGGCCCGCCAGGCGAAGTCCCTTCAACGCGCCGCCCCGCATCTTGCTGGTGACGAGGCCGAGGATCTTGCCGGCGGCGTCCAGCCGCAGCACCTGCTCGACGACGCCGTCGTAGGGACGCACCAGCTCGTCGTGATGGGCGAGGTTGTAGGTGCGATACGTTTCCACCATGGCCCGGATCTCGGCCTCGTCCTGGGTCCACCGGCGGAACTGCACCCACAGCGGCGTTCCCAACCCTTCCATCCAGACGTCGTCGGGCGGCTCCTCGCCACGGTGGGTGCGCATCGTATGCCGGTAGGAGCGGAGAATCAGATCGATCGAATCAATCAGCGTCCCGTCGAGATCGAACAGTAACGTCGAAAATGGCACCCGGTGTCACCGGCCGCCGTTCTGCTGGAACCAGGCGCAGTCGGGAGCGAGCGGGCAGGCGTCGCACCGCGGCGTGGTCCGGCAGATCTCCTGCCCGTGGCGTCGCAGCAGCTGGTGGGCCTGGATCAGCCAGTTATAGTCGCGCGGCAGCTCCGGCCCCAGCGCGTCGCTCACCTGACGATAGGCCGCCGCACTTGCACCTGGCTTGCCGTAGCCAAGGCGCTGCAACACGCGGAGTCCGTTTGCCTCCGGGGCGAGGACCGCCTGCGTGCGGCAAAACAGGAGAATCCGTTCGGCCCCCGTTTCGCCGATCCCCTTGAAGCGCTTGAGGAGCTTCTTGGCCTCCGCCGGGTTCTCGCGTACCAGGGTCCTGACACGCGCCAGCCCGATATCGATCATCAACTCGGCGGCTTCCCGCAGCCGGGACAGGCGCGCGGGAGCGTTGGGCCCTCCCGGCTCGAGTAACTCGAGCATCTTGGGCTTGGGAGTGCGCAGAATCGCCTGCGGGGTCGTGCCGATTTTTTGACGCAGCGTGCGGAATACGATCGCCCGCTGCTCGTCATCGGGCACCGCCGCCACATGCTCCCAGATGATCCATTCGAACGGTCCGCTGGGGATGGGTCGTTTTGGGCGGCCGTAGAGGGTGCGGAGACGGTCGATATAGGCCCGGAGGGGCAGGACTGGGTGTCGCATCGGACACTAAAATTGCCTCCGGAGACCGAAACGTGACACCCCGTCCCCCGCCTACCTCGGAATCTCACAATTGGCAAGGGGTAGGTCCCAGGAGGACTGCGGCGACCAGCTGCGGCTGTGGGGCTTCGGGGCGTACGGCGAGCGGTGGCAGCCCACGGTGCCAGGCCAGAAGATCACGGATGTCGAGCGGCCGTCGCTGAATGACCAGGTCGTCGAGCAACAGCGTCTCGCCCGCGGTTTGCCCCCCCGTCAGCCGCGAAATGAGGGCGTCGACCTGCGCCAGCCGGTCGTGCCGACCGCCACGAGCCGCCCGGCGAGCGGCGGCGAGGGCCAGCGGCACCAGACGACGGCCGACGTGGTCGCGGTCGGCGGCGCGCCAGCGGGCCGCGGCGATCGCCCGGAGCCGTTCGCGCAGCGCGGGCAGGACGGTTCGGACCGCCTCGGATACGGCCGTCCGGTCGAGTGAGCGAGGCGACGCCTGCATCGCCCGTTCGAGCAGCTCGGTGGCCCGCGCCGGGCTGGACGAAGCGCGACCGCCTTCGACCACCATCGCCTCGACGTCCGCTCCGAGACGCAGCACCAGGACACAGGCGTCGACATCCGCGGTCACCGCGGCGGCGCCCCCGCAGGAACCGGCTGCCTCGCCCTCGGCGGCGAGCCGTTGCAGCCGGTCGCACCAGTCGAGCGGGGCCTCCCCGTTTCCCACTCCGGAGATCCCTTCCACCTGCGCCGCTCCGGCATCGAGCTGCGCCGCAATCTTCGTGGCGAGTCGCCGCTCGAGTGCCAACGCGTGGGCCAGCGGCTCCGGCGGGAGGAATACGATGGTCTCGATATGACGATGCGGTGACGCGAGCCGGTCGATGCGACCGACCCGCTGCGCCAGCCGGGCAGGGCTCCAAGGGAGATCGTAGTGGACGACTCGCTCGGCGTCCTGCAGGTCGAGTCCTTCGCTGAGCAGGTCAGTCGCGATCAAGACATCGACCACACATGCTGAGGCCGGTGCGGCGGCACGCTGCGCGCGTGGTGCGAACGCCGCGAGGACTTCCTGCCGGGACACGCGATCGCCTCCCAGCCATCCCCAGCGCCCGCACACGGCACCGACGCGCGATTGCTTCAGCAGGCGGCGGCGGAGGTACTGCACGGTGCTTGCCGCGGTCGCGAACACGATCGTCTTTCCCGACCGATCGGCGAGCAACCGCTCGAGCGCCTCGGCTTTGGGGTCGAGCGTCGGGCGGCGCAACCGTTGCAGCAGAGCGTGCAGCGCCTCGTGATCGCTCGCGCCGGCGGGCTGGGGGTCGTTCTCGTCGAGGAGGAGCGGCAGGAAGGCGAGTTGCAGGTCCACGCCGTCGTTGGGCGGAAACAACCGCCGGAACTCGCGGGCGCCGAGCCGGCGGCTTACCCGCGTCGCTTCGAGCGAAACCGCGCAGAACGCTTCGTAGCGCCGGAGACTGTGCCCCAGGGCCGCGATGCTCGAGGCGAACTGACGCAGCAGCATCAATCGGAACAGCGGTGCGGCCCCGCCTGGGGGTTGCAGCTGTCGCAACGCCTCGACGATCGGAGCGACGGACTGGGCCGTCACCGGCGCAGCGCGGATGGCGAGAGTCGCATGGCGGGCTGGGAACTCGAGTTCATCCCAGGCTTGCGCGATGCGCCGGCGCGAGCGGGCGACCACGAGGCGGGCGAGCGCCGGCAACACCGTCGCGGAAAGCGACGTGTCCCGCGCGGCGCGCGCGAGTGAGGGGACGCCCAGCCCCACCAGGGCGTCGTCACGCAAGAACAGGCGCAGCAGGTGCAGCAGGTCCGCGGGACGGTTATGCACCGGCGTGGCCGTCACGAGCAGCACTCGCGCCCCGACGGCGAGGCGGGCCAGCGTCCGATACCGCCGCGTGTCGGGATCCCGGAAGCGGTGGGCCTCGTCAACGATGAGGAGGGGTGTGGTCCCCGCGGCGGAGGGGTGCGTCCGCGCTTCGTCCAGGCGGTCCCGGCTGAGACTCTCGTGCGTCAGCAACCGTCCAGTGACGCCGAGTCGCCCCATCAGCGCACGCCACTGCGGAGCGAGCACCGCCGGAACCGCGAGAGTGAGCGGGACGTTGAGCACGCTGGCTGCCGCCAAGGCGACGTACGACTTGCCGAGTCCCACCGCGTCGGCCAGGACGGCCCCGCCGAACCGGTCCAGGATCGCGAGCAGGCGCTCGTGGGCAGGGATCTGGTGTGGTTTGAGCCACGCCGGGGTCGACGGCGGCTGTGGTGGGAGGTCGAGCATCGCGCGCGCCGCGGTCCGGCAGGCCGCCCCCGGTGACACCTCAGGTCCGGCCGCGATGAGCAAGGAAAGTGGCTCATCGGGGACCTCGAGGGATTCAGCGAGGATGCGGCGCGAGCTGTTCCAGGGCACGCTGGTCCGCCGCATCGAGGCAGTACAGGTCGGAGACGATGTTGTCGGCGGGTTCGCAACGCCGGCCGTGCTGGGCCAGCGTTCGCCAGACGACGGCGTCCGTCGCCGGCAGCGGCAGACGCGCGACGACCCCGGCATTGAAGCGACGGAATCCACCCCGCGCCGGATCGGCCGCGAGCCGGGCCAGTGCCGTACACCAGCGGGTGTTGAGAATCGCCGCCAGTGCGAGCGCATCTTCGTCCGAGCCCGTGGCGATGCCGTACACCGTGTTGAGGGGAACGACGTCCGGAGGAGCGACCGCCGCGTCCAGCCCGCGCGCCAGGTCCGCCCACAGGACCCGGTGCGCGGCGCAACCGAGCCGAGGTCGAAACAGCTGCCACGCGGGCCCGCGGCGGTAGTCGGTGCGGCGGCGCAGCTGCTCGGTGTGTGGCGCAAGGCGCTGCGCCAGCGACGGGGGCAGGTGCTCGAGTGGGCGGCCGTGCGAATCGTGGGTCCACAGGACGTAGACGCGCGGCGTCATGCGCCAGCGGGTGAGATCCCGTCCGCGCACCGCCGGCCGGGCGCCTTCGATGGGCTGATCCACGAGGAACAGGGAGTCGGCCCCCGTCTTCACGCCGAGCTGAGGCGGCCACCGCTCACCGAGCGGCCGGTGCTCGCGCGCCAGCCGTCTGGCGACGGCCGCGGCGCCGGGCGCCAGAACCCATGGACCCGGCGCCTGGAGCTGTTGTTGCGGCAGGCGGTCGTCGAGGGACGACGGGCCCAGCGTTCGGGCGAAGGTGGCTCCGGGCTCCGGCTCGCGTCGCACCGCGACCAACGCCATCGGGTACACCGCGGCCCCGAACGACGCGGCCACCGAGTCGTCCAGCAGCGCCACCCGCTCGAGCTGCGTCTTTTCCGCCAGGCGCCGCCGCAGCCGTTCGGCGTAGCCCGCGGTGGCGAGCTTGGCGGGAGTCAGCAACGCGACGATGCCGCCGGGGGGCACGAGCTCCAGGGCTCGCTCGTAGAAGGCGACCGACAGATCGGGCACATGGGCGAAGCGGCCGGCGACCCCAGCCGGGGGTCGCCAGGAGGGGTAGCGAAAGGCCAGCACTTCGCGCACGCGCGCGGGCAGGCGTTCGCCCCTGATCCAGGGCGGATTGCCGAGCACCACGTCGAACCCGCCCGTCCCGATGAAATCGGCGAAGTGCGATTCCACGCTGAAGAACGGCGTGCCGCCGTCGCGCGCCAGTCGCCTGCGCGCGGAGCGCAGCTCCGAGCGTGCGGTCCGGAGCCGGCGCAGCCGGACCCGCTGGGTGGCGTCGAGCCTGCCGCGCCGGCCGAACAAGTCGCGGCTCTTGGCCAGGCCGAGTAGCTCCCGTATGGCCTGCTCCAGGGCGGCGAGTGCCCGGTCGTAGAGCGCTCCCGCCAGCTCGCATTCCGCGCGCGCCAGATCCCGCCCGGCCTGGCGTTTGGCCGGCCCGGAGAGCGAGAACAGCCGACGGCGCCGCTCAGCCAGGTCGGCTGCGGCTCGGGTGGCGTCGGCGAACGGTCGGGTGTCGGCGAGAGAGGCCGCCAGGGTGTAGGGGTCGAGCAGGGCATCCCCGGACCGCAGGTGACCGTCGAGATTCGGCAGCGGCGCCACGGCGCCGATGTCGGACGTCGCATCTCCGGCCACCAGGGCCAGCCACAGGCGCAGCTCCGCGAGCCGCACGGCGGTGGGTGAGAGGTCCACCCCGTAGATCGATTCCGCGATGATCTCGCGCCGCAGCGCCGGGGTGTCCGGCTCGCCGGCGGCGGTGCGCAGCCGAACCAGCTCGTCGAGGGCGCCGAGCAGGAACGCGCCCGACCCTGCCGCCGGGTCGAGCAGCGTCAACCGCCGCAGGTCGGGTGGGTCGGCGGGAGCCGTCCCGTCGTACACCCAGCGCTCGGCGCTCGGACGGGAAAGACCGCGGCGGTGCACCAGGGCAGCGGCGAGCGCAGCGCGAACGATCTCCCGCACCAGCGAGGCCGGCGTGTAATAGCTGCCGCTCGTGCGCCGCTCATCGGGGTCCATGACGCCTTCGAACACCCGTCCCAGCATGTCGGGGGCGACGCGGGCGTCGGCATCACTTTCGTGCACCGAGAAATGGAAGCGCTCGAACACCTCATCGAAGGCGTAGCGCCAGTCGGCGTTGCGCCACAACGCCGGTCCGTGGCGACGCTCGAGCGGTGTCGGCTCGAAGAGCCCGCCGTTCAAGAACGGGATCCGCCCGAGCAGGCGCACCGCCGCCGATCGCTCGGCGACGGCGCGGTTCAAGGCACCGAAGCAAAGCGGGTGCAGAGCCGTGCGATGGAAATGCCGGCCGCGGGCGACGGCGTGCTCGAGCAATGACGGCAGGTAGCGCCGGTCGCCATCCAGCCAGCCCTTCTCCTGGACGAAGTAGAGAAACAGCACGCGCGTGAGCGCGGTGAGTGCGAGCGTAAGTCGTTCCGCCCGGTTGCTCGGGTCACTCAGCCGATCGGTGAATCGCTGGACCAGAATTCGGAAGGAGCGAAAGAACCGGGACGTGACGGCCTCGCTCGCGAGCGCGTCGCCGACCCGCAGCGCCAGGGCGAGGGCCGTTTCTCCGGCGCGGGGTGCGAGTCGTTCCAGCGTGGCGAGGGCGACCGCTGTGGGTCGCTCGAGCGCGGCGGTCGTGAGGCAAACGGCGAGGGGACGGGGCGGCGCGGCTCTCCAGGAGGCCAGCGCGATTCGCCGCGGGGTGCCGCCCAGGGCGCACACCAGACCGCGGTCGGCGCCGGCCGCGAGACGCCGGGCACCGGCGCGGGCCGCGGCTTCAGGATCGTGCGCCGCCAGCGCGATGACCCGGAAGGCCTCGTGGCGGGCCACGAGCGCCGCTGCGGTCACGCCGCCGGCGGTAGCCACCTCGGAGCCGAGCCAGGGCCCGGGTGGGACGGTCTCCCACGCCGCTTGGTAGCCGAGCACGCGAAACAGGTCGCGGAGATCGGAGATCTGCTCGGTGCGGGTGAGAAGCTCCCGAAGCACCACGGGCCCCTCGGTTCGAAGGGGCGCAACATGACTCGTGATGCTCGGAAATCAGGTACCGGACTGTTGCGGTGAGGATCGAAAAGCTGCGGGGGGCCGTGAGCGGTCCACCGCTCCCGGCTCCCCGCGATCTGCGCTACGCCTTTCTCAGGTGAATGCTGCCGTTTACGGTCGACAGCTTCAGATAGCGCCCGCCGTTGCCGATGGTGCCGCGCATGTGCCGGGGTCCGAACTTGCCGGTCACCGTGAGCGGGAAATCGGTTTCCAGGTCGCCGTTCACCGTCTCCGCGCTCACTTCGGCGCTGAGGTTCTGGGGCAGCGTCAGGGTGATGCCGCCGTTCACAGTGCTGAACTCCGCCTCGGACGACCAGTCGGCGCGCCCCATCGCGGCCCGGATCGATCCGTTCACCGTGCTCGCCTCCACGTGCCCCGCCGCGGAAACGTCGACGCTGCCGTTCACCGTGCTCACCAGGGCATCCGCCCCCAGGCCCTGGGCGTCCACGTCGCCGTTGACGGTCTGGCCGCTGAACACGATCCCCGCGGGCAGCTTGATCGTGAAGTCCACCGTGACGTCGTTGTTCTCGCTCGAGGAGCTCCAGCTATCGCCCGGCTCGCAGCTGTTCTCGTGGCGTGCGCGCCGCGGCGTGGGATACACGGCGCAGATGGTGACGCCGTCGCTCGAGGGGACGACCTCGATCTTGACCTCGTCGGGGTCGGAGCGGCGCGAGGTCTTGCGCGCCGTCACGTCGATTTCGTCACCCGTCGCGGCCATCGTCCGGATGCTGCCGTTCACGCCTTTGATTTCGAGCCGCTTACCGGCCGCGAGCCGCCCGTTCCAATGGAAATCCTGGGCCGCGGCTGGAGCCGCCACCAGCACTCCTGCGGCCAGAACTGCAAGGATCCTTGAAGCCGTCGTGCGCATGATCATTCCTCGTTCTGTTCGTGAACTTGTCCGGGACGGCGCAGGTTGATGCTGCCGTCGAACGATTCGAGCTCCAGCCGGGCGGTCCCCGTGCCCAGCGTGAAGGTGAAACGGTGCTTCTGCTTGTCCTTGATCGTCACCGGGAAGCTCGAGTCGAAATCGCCGCTGAAGGTGGCGACCGAGACCGTCACGTTGGCCCGCTCCGGAATCGATACGGACACGTCGCCGTCATGGGACTCGAGCCGGTAGCGGCCGCCGTCCGTGATCGTCCCGTCGTACTCGATACTGCCGTCCACCGTGGAGGCATCCACGTCGCTGGACTCGATTCCCAGCAGGGTGATCCCGCCGTCCACCGTTTCCGCCGAGATGTCGCCGGAGCTCTCCCGCAGCTCGATGGCGCCGTCCACGCTGTTCAGCTCCATGTGGCCCTTGGCGCCCTCGAGCGAAACGTCTCCCTCGACCGATTTCAACGAGATGTTACCGCTGCCTCCCACGACGCGGATCGACCCCTCCACGGTTTCAACCGTGACCTCCGCCTCGGTGCCTTCGATCGTCACCTCGGCCGACGGCGTGCCGGAAACCGACAGCGCCATCCAGGCCGGCGCCAGGATCTCGTAGTCCACCATGGCCGGGCCATGGCGGGAGGTCGCACTGATGTGCACGGTCGGCCCTTCGGTGGTGATCGTGACGTAGTCGCGGCTCCCATGGGTGGCGCGGACGCGCACCGAGTTCTGCCGCCACGCCTTGATCACGACCGAGCCGCCGAAGTCGCTGACGTCGAGGCGCTGACCTTGGCGCACCGCGAACGTCGTATCGGTGTCCTGGGCGAGTGCCAATCGGGCGACGGCGACAAGTGCCAACAACATGATCGCTCCTTCTCTATGTACGTGCGGTGGCGATGCGATTCGCTTCCCGCAGGAATTCGAGTTTGTGCCGCATGGTGTCGGCGAGATGGTGGTTCAGATAGGCGCTCTGCGGATCGGACGCCAACGCGCGCTTCCCTTCGGCGATCGCGGAATCGATCACCGCCAGGCTGTGCTCCAGCTTGTGCACGGTCAGGGGGTTCAGCCGACCGGTCCGCTGCCCCTCCGCCAGCGCCAGCCGCAGCTGGTCGACCGCGATGTCGGCGCTCGAGTCGGCCTTGTCGAACATGGCGGATTGCACCACCACTCCACTCGGGGCGTCCGGTGCAGGCGTGATTCGGGTGGGTTGCCTCGAGGCCAGCCGGGCGACGCCGGCCGATACGGCGATCAGCGCGATGCTCGCGGCCACGAGCTGGGGCACGGTGAAGCTGATGCGGCGCCGCGCCCGCCGGGACGCCAACTCGTCGGTCGACACCCCGATGCGGGTGGCGATCCCCGGCCACAGATCCCGCACCGGCGGCCGGTCGTCGAGGGCGTGGGCCCGCCCCACCACCTGTCGCAGCTCGGCCAGCGTCGTCACGCACGCGTCACAGGCGGCGAGATGAGACTCGAGCTCGCTGCGCTGGGCTTCGTCCAGCTCGCCGTCGAGATACTCGGAAAGTCGATTCGTCCACTGGTCGTTCATATGACCCTCCTGCATTCTGCTTCGTACTGCGAATTAGCGATCCAGGTGCTTGCGCAGCGCCATCCGCGCGTGGTGCAGCTGAGATTTCGAGGTTCCGGGGACGATCCCCAGGAGCTTCGCGATCTCCTCGTGCCGGTACCCTTCGACGTCGTGGAGCAGGAACACCTGGCGCGCTCCCTCGGGCAGCCGGCTCAGGGCCGCTTCGAAATCGAGTCCATGCTCCGGCGCGACATGGTGTCCCGGTACCAGCTCCAGGACCTCGGCGTCCTCGTGAAACCGCTTCCGCTCGCCGCCGACCGTCTTGCGCCGGCCCAGGATGACGTTCACGGCGAGGCGGTGCAGCCACGTCCCGAAGGCGGCCTCGCCGCGGAAAGTGTGCAGCTTCTCCCACGCCCGGACGAACACGTCCTGGGTCACGTCGTCGGTATCGGGCGAGTCCAGCATGCGCCGCACCAGACCGAGCACCCGCGGGACGTGCGTGCGATACAGCCGCTCGAAGGCGCGACCGTCGCCGCTCTGCGCCAGCGCTACGTCCGCCGCCTCGCCGTCCATCGCCGCCGTGGTTGCATCAGTGATCGCTGCTCGCACTCCCCCAGCCCTGGTGATCCGTTCACGAGCTTGGATACATATAGAAGGCCCCAAGGTTGCAGCCTGAACTGGCCCGCCGCCAGGACGGTTTTCACGCGGTCTTCAGGATTGCGGCGTACATTGGAGCCGGTATGACTCCAGGCATTCTTACCGTCGCCGCGATCGGGCTGGCGTTGGGGTTCCGGCATGCGTTCGAGCCGGATCACCTCGCCGTGGTGTCGACGCTCGCGACGCGGCAGGCCTCGCCCCTCGCGGCCGCCCGTCTCGGCCTCGCCTGGGCCGTCGGGCACACCGCGAGCGTCGGCGCCGTGGTGCTGGCGATCATCCTCACCGGCGTACACTTCCCCGCGTCCCTCTGGCCCGTCGCCGACATCCTGGTGGGCGTGTTGCTCGTTGCCCTCGGGTGCTCGGTCTTCTACCGCTATGCCCGCGGCGGCTGGCACCTGCACACGCATACCCACGGTCCGGGCGAAGGCAGCCACCTCCATCTGCACAGCCACGCCGCGAGTCCGGCGCACGGTCACGCGCATCCGCCGGCTGATGTGCGGCGCTCGCTGGCGTTCGGATTGCTGCACGGGCTGGCGGGGAGTGCCGCAATCCTGGTCCTGCTCGTCGCAGCCGCGCCCACCCGGGGCGCCCAGCTCGCCTACTTCCTGGCGTTCGGCGCGGGCACCGGAGTGGGGATGCTCAGCGTGTCGCTCGCGCTCGCCGGCCTCGTGCGGGCGGCGTCACGCCACGGCGCCCGGTGGGCTCAACTGCTGCATCTCGGTGCCGCCGCGGCGAGTGTCGCGGCCGGCGTCACGCTCGCGGTGACCACCGCCGGGCAGCTGCTGGCGCAGTAGCACCCACGCGGCTCAGCCGCGTCGATAGACGCGGCCCTTCCACTCGATGCGGCGCCGTCCCCGCCACGCCGACCGCAGCATGATGTAGGCGACCACACTCGCCCCGAGCGGGTAGAGCAGGGCGTACCACACCGGCGCCTGCTCGCGGCGGTACACCTCCAGCCAGGTGAGCAGCGACGCCGCCATGGCGAGCAGGGTGAAGTCCCAGCGAAACG
>JBGPHP010000098.1:0-10920 GCA_041484445.1 Gemmatimonadota bacterium | reverse complement strand
GATCGGCGGCGGCGGCGCGATCCACGCCCCGGCGACCAGCGCCAGATGGATCCCCGCCACGGCGACGAGCCACGCGCCGTGGCGCACCGGGCGCCCATAGGCGCCGGCGGCGCCCAGCGCGGGAACGAGCACCAGCGCGGCGAGGAGCATCAGTCCTTGAGCTCCGTGAGCCGGGCGGAGTCCAGCGAGTCGAACTCACGATTGATGTGGAATACCACGATGCCCATGATGAAGACGCCCACGAAGACGTCGAGCAGCACGCCGACCTCGACCAGGAACGGCACGCGGTCCACGCTCGTCAACCCGAAGACGTAGATCCCGTTCTCCAGCATCAGGTAGCCCACGACCTGGATCAGGGCCTTGGCGCGTGTGGCCAAGACCAACAGACCCATGATCACGCAAGAGAGAGAGGTGGCGAGGAGCAGGATCGGGTGCGCGCCCGGTACGGGGAGACGCGTCGCGACGGCGCTCGCCACCGCCACGGCGACGACACCGAGGATCAGCGAGGCGATGTACCCCACGCGCGGCTCCACCTCGCGTCGTACCGCCGCTTCGCGGATCGCCCAGGTGAGGAACCACGGCAGCACGATCGCCTTCACGAGAATCGTCCCCGCGGCGAGGCCCAGGGTGTGGGCCGACCACCGCGGCTCGAGCACCAGCGGCAGCACTCCGAGCAATCCGCCCTGCGCCGCCACCGCGCGGATGCAGGTGGTGAGGCGCGTGGTGCCGAGGATCAGGAAGCTGGTCAGCAGGACCAGCAACAACACCAGATCGGCGAGGTGTTGCATGGTCAGGTGAGCAGCTGCAGGATGACGCCGAGCGACGCGAGCACCGAGGCGGCGACCAGGAACTGCGGCACGCGACTGAGCCGTAGCCGCGCCATGCTGGACTCGACAATCCCCACCGCAACCGCCACCACCACCATTCCGGCCACCAGCACCGTCAACGCCAGCGGAGCGGCCAGTGGGGCGCGCGACACCAGTACGCTCACCGGTAAGGCCGCGAACAACGCCAGCCGCAGCGCACCGCCATAGAGCAGCAACGCCAGGTCCGGACCGCTGTGATCCAGCACCGCGACCTCATGGATCATCGTCAGCTCGAGGTGCGTCGCCGGATCGTCCACCGGCACGCGGGACGCTTCGGCCAGGAGGACGAAGAACAGGCTCACCGCGACCATCGCGAGGGACGGCGCGGGCGCTGCGCCGAGCATACCGCTCAACGACAGCCGGCCCGTCGCGAGGATCAGCACGACGAAGCACAGGAACAACCCTGGCTCGACGAGCGACGCGAACGCCGCATCTCGGCTCGCACCCATGCCTTCGAGGCTCGAGCCGGTATCGAGCGCGGCGAGGATCAAGGTGAAACGCCCCAGTGCCAGAAGCGCAGCGAACGCCACGAAGTCGCCCGAGAATTGCAGCACCGCCCCGCGGCCGTCGAGCGGCAGGAGGATTCCCGCGAGCAGCGGCGTCACTACAGCGGCCACGGGAGCGAGGCGGAACATCCATGTCGTCGTCGTGCTGTACACGGCGCCTTTACGCAGCAGACGGAGGAGATCCCGATACAGCTGCAGCACGGGAGCGCCGCGGCGCCCGGTGAGCAGCGCCTTCGTCTTCGTGGCGACACCCGGCAACGCCGGCGCGAGCACCAGCACGGCGCCGAGGCTCAACAGCGACCCGGCCGTCATCGCGACGTCCCCCCGACGAGGCCCGCGAGATACAGCAGGAGGAGCAGCAGCACGGCGATGAGGTACAACAGGTACACCCACAGCCGGCCGTGTTGGATCGGCCGCAGCCGCCATAGCGCGCCGCGCACGGCGGCCCACATCGGGAGGATCGCTCCCTCGAGCACGATCTCGCGCGCGTGACTGTGGAACGCGGTGCGACTGCGCGTCTCGCGTACGCCGGCCAGCGGTCCATAGGCGGCGAGCAGCGGCGCCGCGAATGACGACGCCGTGTACTGCATCCGGACGTTGGGAAGCGCGGAGCCGCAGCCCCATGTCTCCGCTTGACTCGTCGGACGGCGCCGCCGCAGGGCGGCCCACGCCAGACTCCCGAGCCCGAGCAGCGCCACCACCATCAATGAAAGGAGGCCGATCCGGGTCACGGCTTGCGGGATCCCGCTCCCGGCCGTTTCGACCGCGGCGCGCGCGACCGAGGCGCCCACGGCAAGCGCCGGCCCGACCGCGAGCGCGGGAGCCAGCCCGATCAGCACGCACGCCGCCGCGAGACCGAGCATCGGGGCCAGCATCCCGGTAGCCGCCTCGTGACCGCGTGCCGCAGCGGTGCTGCGCGGAGCCCCGAGAAACACGATACCGCACACCTTCGCGAAGCACGCGAGCGCGAGCCCGCCCACCAGCGCGAGCGCGGCTATGCCGACGAGCGACAACCGGATCGGTCCGGCGGACGTGACCCCGCCCAGCAGCGCCTGATAGACAACCCACTCGCTGACGAACCCGTTCAGGGGCGGCAGCCCCACGATGGCAACCGACCCGATCAGAAACGCGATCCAGGTGAGCGGCATGCGGCGTGCGAGACCACCGAGGCGGTCCAACTCCCGGGTCCCCGTGGCGTGATAGGTCGCGCCCGCGCCGAGAAAGAGCAGACTCTTGAACAGCGCGTGGTTCAGCGTGTGGAGGATCGCGCCGGCGAATCCCAGGACCGCGACCAGCGGTACGCGATAGGCGATTCCCAGGACGCCGGCGCCCAGGCCCATCAGGATGATCCCGATGTTCTCGACGCTGTGATAGGCGAGCAGCCGCTTCAGGTCGTGCTGCGCCAGGGCCCACAACACGCCAAGCACCGCGGAAACGGCGCCGAGGGCGAGCACCAGCCAGCCCCACCAGGCGGGCGGCGCGGCGAGCAGGCTCACCACGCGGAACAGCCCGTAGATCCCCATCTTGATCACGACGCCGGACATCAGCCCCGAGACGTGCGACGGCGCCGACGCGTGCGCGTCCGGCAGCCAGAAGTGCAGCGGCACGAGGCCGGCCTTGAGCCCGAACCCGAACAGCGCGAGACACAGCACCAGCGCCCCGCCGGCCGGCAGCGCGTCGGCACGAGCGGCCAGCGCATCGAAGCTGAGCGATCCCCCTCCCGACGGTCCGGCCCAGGAGGCGAACAGCGCGAGCAGGGCTAGCGTACCGGTGTGGGTCGCGACGAGGTACACGAGCCCCGCCCGTCGCACTTCGGCGCGCTCGTGCTCGAATGTCACCAGGAAGTAGGCCAGCACCGCCATCACTTCCCAGGCAATGAGGAACGGCACGACCGCCCGCGCCGTAACGACCAGCGCCAGGGCGGCCAGCTCGAGCACGAAGAGCAGCCGAGCGGCGTTCGACCCGTGTGCGCGTTCGGAGCGCAGGGCGCGCACGCCATACAGCGCGCTTGCCAGACCCGGGCCCAGGACCACGAGCAGGAACGCGGCGGACAGGAGGTCGATACCGAAAACCCACGGCCCGCCTCCGGCTGGCGTGGGAACGGCGAGCTGCACCCCCGGCGCGGGACCTCCGGCGAGCACCCGCACCGCCGGCAGCCCCGCCAGCACGCAGCCGGCGCCCGCCAGCAGCCCGTAGCTCCGATCTGCGAAGGCGGGCCGGCGACCAAGGATCACGGCGCTCAGCCCCGCGGCGACCAGCGCCGCGAGCCCCAGGAAGTACAGCGTCATGAGCCGCGCGGTGCGGCCGGATGCATCCCGCTCGTCTGCTCCTCCAGTGTGCGGATGCGTGTCAGGATGTCGGTCGCGCTGCCGCGCTGCGCGAGCAGTCGGCGCAGGTCCTCATCGCGCAGCACGAACCCGAGCTGCGCCAGAATCCGCAGGTGCGCCGGCACGCTCGGGCTGATCAGGGTGAACAGCGCGTGGACCGGCTTACCGTCCACCGCGTCGAATTCCACCGGGTGCCGCAGCAGGCACAGCGTGACGAACGGCGCCTCGACGTGCAGCACGATCGGGTTGCGCACGTGCGGAATGGCGATCCCACCGCCGATCCCGGTGGATCCCATCGCTTCGCGCGCTTCGAGGACCGTAACGAGGAACTGCCGGTCGGTGTCGGCCGGCAACGGCAGGCGCGCCACGATTTCGCGGAGCACGTCCGTCTTGCCTTCCCCACCCACGTCGTGATGGATGCCGCCCGCCGCCAGGAGCTCCGAGAGCGTGGCCACATCGTCGGGCCGGCGCCGCGCCTGGTCCAGGAGGCGGCGCGAAATGGCGATGCCGTTCTCGGTGGCCCATTCCCACAACTCGATGGCGTTCAGGTGCAGACGCTCGTTGACCCGGTGCGCGGGCAGGCCGCGCTGCGTGATCCAGCGGCGCACGGTCGCCTCGTTGACCCCGAGGTACGAGGCCGCCTGGTGGACGGTCAGCTGCATGCGTGAGCGAGGCGGGGATGTGGGGCGGACACCGAGCGCGAAGCTAACCGTCTTCGGCGGCGCCCGTCAATTCGGCGCGGCAGTAAAGCGGCCGAACCGGACTCGCACCAGCCGGACGCCGCCCACGGCTGCCTCGGCTTCACGCGTCCCGCCCACCTGTTCCAGCGCGGCGTACAGGGCCTGCACCGTCGTGGGGTACGGATTCGCAACGAGCACCCAGGCGGTGGGCGCCGCCGCTGCCCGGATGCGTGCGGCCTCTCGCGTTGCCCAGCCGGTATCGGCGACCACCGGGCTCCCGAACCCCCGGCCCTCCTGCCACTGGATTCCCGGTGCCAGCCCCAACAGCTCCACCCGGCCGTCGCGCGTCGTCGCGAGCTCCGCGCCTTCGCTCGGGCCCACCGGGTTGCCGCGTGGCGGAGAATTATGGAAAGCGGCGGCACCGGGTTGTCCCGCCCACCGCTCGATCCACTGCAGGTACGACGTGTCGGGCGATGCCCAATCGGTGGTGTAGAAAGCCCACGCCGGAATACCGCCGCTCGCGACGTAGATCGGCTCGCCGACCGCCACGAGGCGGATGATCGAATCGGCGGCCTGCCGCGTGCCCGCCGGGCGATACGGGTGCGTGACGTTCACGCCGATGAGCCCCAAGACGGCGACGGCGCCGAACGCCCAGCGGACTCGCGCGCGCTGCAGGACGGCACTGGTGCTCAGGGCCGCGAGCGACCACGCGAATGTCGGGACGGCGACGATCAGGAGGCGGGCGGCGAGCGGATAGCGTTGCAGACTCGAAGCGACCAGCAGGATCAGCAGCGGACCGCCGACCAGCGCGCCGACGGCACGCGGCACCCGACGCAGCAGCTTCCACAGCCCGACGGCCACGAGAGCCGCCACGGGAACGATCACCGCCGCCGGCGCGGGTCGACCGACGAGCGACAGCACCACCGCCCGCCCGAGGTTCCACCATCCTTCCGGACGGCCCGGGGCGAAGAAACTCGGTCCCCAGAATTGGTGCATGTAGGCGCTGGCGGCAACCGGCCGGTAGAGCCGGACGTAGAGCGGCAGGAATGCCGCGCCCCATACGCCCAGACAAGCGGCGAGCCACCAGAGCGCCCGGCTCGAAAGCGGCCGCACCCCGAACAGTGCCGCGGCGACGACCCCCGCGAGCAAGAACGGAGCGGGAATCGACCCCAGCACCGCCGCGAGCCCCGCCAGACCGAGTCGCAGCCAGGCGCGGGCGTCAGCCCGGTCGAGCAGGTCGAGCGTGCACTGCACCAGCAGCAGGGCGATCAACGCGTCCGTGATGTATGGCTTCACCGTCACGCTGTATTGAATCAGCGCCGGCGCGAAGGCCGCCAGCGCACCCGCGATCGTCGCCCCCCCCCCGGACTCGGTCAGGATTCTCCGAGCCACGCGCCACACGAGATAGGGCACGAGGATGCCCGCCACGAGCGGGATGAGGCGCAGCGTGTACTCGTTCATGCCGCCGACCGCGATACACGCCTTGACGCCCCAGAGGAACAGGACAGGACCCGTTTGGAGGGACGCCAGCGGATGAAGCAGCTGGGCAAACGACCGGATCCCCAGGTCGAGGCTGAGCGTTGTTTCGTCGATGGTGAGCGACGGACGAGACAGGTAGAACGCGAGCCGCACGGCGGCGCCGAGCATCACGATCGCCGCGGGGAGCAACTGCCGGCGCGAGACCGCGCGCAGCGTCACGGCGCGCCTGCAGCAGCTGAATCGGGGGCAAAACGGATCCGCAGGCGCCGCACGCCGCCTACCATGGTATCGAGGTCGACTCGGCCGCCGGCGCCCTCCAGTGCCGTGAGCAATTCGGCCGTCGTCTCGGCGTAGGAATTAGCGATCAACAGCCAGACTGCCGGCGCAGCTCCGCGGATGCGCGCCGCCTCGCGATCGGCCCACCCGGCATCGGGCGTCCGGCCGCTCAATCCCGACACCTCCCGCCACTGGATCCCGGGGGCAAGCCCGAGGATTTCGAGCCGACCGAGATGTCGCACCGCGACCGGATCCCCCTCCGTCCCCGTCACGGCGCGGCCGCGCGAGGCCGAATTGTGGAAGGCGGGAGCCTCGGGCCTCCCCGCCCACTGCCGGATCTCCCGCAGATAGGCTGAATCGGGCGCCGACCAGTCGGCGGTATAGAACGCCCAGGCGGGGATCGCGCCGCTCGAGAGGTAGATCGGATCCGTGGGAGACGCCGCGGCGCGGAGCGCGATAACCGCTGGACGGACCGCGGGGGTGCGGTAGGGGTGCGTCACGTTCACCGCAGCGAGGGTCAGAAGCGTGACGGCACCGACCCCGCGACCAGCTGCCGCATGCCACCGCGCCACCGCGGCGACACCGGCCGCGCAACACAGGACGAGCGTCGGGACGATCCCAAGGAGCAGTCGCGCCGAGAGCGGATAACGCTGCAGCGCCGAAGCGACGAGCAGCGCGAGCACCGGGATTCCGAGCAGCGCCGCGATCGCACGGCCGCGCGCGCGCGCCAACGACCAGAACCCGCCGGCCACCAGTACCGCGACGGGGAGCACCAGGCCCAGCGGTGCCGGCCGGGCGACGAGCGACTGGACGATGCTCCGGCCAAGGAGTTGCCAACCGATCCCATGCGCGGGCGTGAAGAAGCTCGCGCCCCAAAACCGTTGCATGTAGTCGCTCGCCGCGACCGGTCGGTAGAGCACCATGTACAGTGGCACGAAGACAGCGCTCCAGAACACCAGGCATCCTCCCAGCCGCAATCGCGCCGCCGGCGCGCCGAGGAATAGCGCGGCGGCGACGCCCGAGAGGAGCAACGGCGCGGGCACTGAGCCTAGGACGGCTCCGAGACCGACGAGGGCAAGCCACGCCCAGGGACCTCGCTCGGACGGACGATCGAGCACCGTCAGCGCGCAGTCCAAGAGCGCCAGGGCTACACTCGCATCGGTGAGGTACGGTTTGACGATCACGCTGTACTGCACCAGCGTCGGCGCGAGGGCGGCAAGTGCCGCAGCCAGGAGCGCCGAGTCGTCCCCCACCACACGCCGCCCGACGCGCCACACCAGATACGGCAGCAGGAGACCTGCCGCGAGCGGAATCGCGCGCAGCGCGTACTCGCTCATCCCGGCGAGCGTGGCGACGACCTTGAGGCTAAAGAGGAAGAGCGGCGGTCCCGTCTGGGCGTAGTCGAGCGGATGGAGCAATCCGGCGAACGATCGAGTCCCGATTTCGAGCCCGAGCATCGTTTCGTCAATCGAATAAGACGGCCGGGAGAGGTAGAGGGCGAGCCGGAGCGCGGCACCCAGCACCAAGATCAGACCAAGGAGAAACCGCGGGCGCGCGTTCACGTGTGTCGCCGCAAAGGTGAGAGTCCGGTCTCGCCTGCGCAAGCTTAGGGCGATTGCCAGGTGGGCCGCGGCGTGCTGCGCTATGACACCGTCCGTTGGCAGGCCCCCCCGACGCATGCACCTTTCCATGCCATGCTCGAGGCCAGTCACTTTCTCGACCTGCACACCGGCGGATGGCTGTCGCGCGACGATCGAGGCCTATGAGCCGCACCGTGTTCCCCAGCGCCGAGGCCCTCGCGGAGGAAGCGGCCCAACGATTCGCCCGGGCCGCGGGCGACGTGATCAATGCACGCGGCACGTTCGTGGTAGCGCTGTCCGGCGGCACCACACCGCGCAGCTTGTACGCACAGCTGGCCGGACCACTCTACGCCTCCTCCGTGCCGTGGCCCCTGGTCCAGGTGCTCTGGGGTGACGAGCGGTGTGTGCCGCCCGACCATGCGGCGAGCAATTATCGGATGGCTCGCGAGGCGTTGCTCGATCACGTGCCGATTCCCGCGGCGAACGTGCACCGCATCCGTGGTGAAGACAACCCCGTCGCAGCCGCCCGGGCGTACGAACACGAGCTCCGCAGCCTGCTCGGAACGCCACAGGGCCCACCCCGCGACACGCCCGAAGCCCGCATCGACCTCGTCCTGCTTGGTCTGGGCCACGATGGACACACCGCCTCGCTGTTTCCAGGCGTCCAGCTCCTGACTGACGGGGAGCCCTGGGTGATGGCCCACCGCACCCACACTGCGACACCGTGGCGGGTGACGCTTACACCGGTCATCATCAACGCGGCGGCGGAAATCCTTTTTCTCGTTTCGGGGGCGGGGAAAGCCGCGATCGTTCAGCGGGTGCTCGAGGGGCCGCAGCGGCCCGACGAGCTCCCGGCGCAGTTGATCGCGCCGGCACACGGACGCGTGCACTGGCTGCTCGACGAGGCCGCCGCGCGCGATCTCGAGCGGCGCACACCATGAAGGTCAGTCCACTGGCCGGTCGTCCGGCTCCTCCGGAGATGCTGGTCAATGTGCCCAAGCTCATCGCGGCCTATTATGACGATGTGCCCGACCCCGCCGTGGCCGGACAACAAGTCGCCTTCGGCACGTCGGGGCATCGCGGGTCCTCCTTCCATAAGACGTTCAACGAATGGCACGTGCTCGCCATCGCACAGGCCATTTGCCGGTACCGCACGCACCAGGGCATCGATGGCCCGCTGTTCCTCGGTGTCGACACGCACGCGCTGTCCGGGCCGGCGCGTACCAGCGCGCTCGAAGTGCTGGCGGCCAACGGCGTGGACGTCATGCTCGCCGAGCACGACGAATACACGCCGACGCCCGCCGTCTCGCACGCCATCCTCACCTACAATCGCGGGCGGACCTCCGGTCTGGCCGACGGCATCGTCGTCACGCCGTCGCACAATCCACCGGAAGACGGGGGGTTCAAGTACAACCCGCCCAACGGGGGACCGGCCGATGCGATCGTCACCGACCAGATCGGAGCGGAGGCCAACGCGCTGTTGCAGCATGGCCTCCGAGAAGTGAAGCGAGTGCCCGTCGCGCAGGCGCTGCGCGCCGCCACGACGCATCGGCACGACTACCTCCACACCTACGTGAACGACCTCGGTGCGGTGATTGACATGGAGGCGATTCGCGGTGCGAACATCCGTCTCGGCGTCGACCCGCTGGGCGGGGCGGGGGTCCACTACTGGGCCCCGATCGCGGAACGCTATGGATTGGACCTCACGGTCGTGAGCGAGACAGTCGATCCAACATTCGCCTTCATGACGGTGGATTGGGATGGCCGCATCCGGATGGACCCCTCGTCGTCCTATGCGATGCGGCGGCTGATCGGACTCAAGGATCGCTTCGACATCGCGGTGGCGTGCGACACCGATCACGACCGGCACGGCATCGTCACCCGGAGCGCGGGATTGCTGTCCGCCAATCACTACCTCGCGGTCGCCATCCACCACCTGTTCCGACACCGGCCGCAGTGGCGCCCGGACGCCAAGGTGGGAAAGACCGTGGTGAGCAGTGCGATGATCGATCGCGTGAGCGCGCAGCTGGGCCGCACCCTGTACGAGGTGCCGGTTGGCTTCAAGTGGTTTGTCGACGGTCTGCTGGACGGCTCGCTCGGCTTCGGCGGCGAGGAAAGCGCGGGCGCGGCCTTTCTGCGCCGGGACGGCACGGTGTGGACTACGGACAAGGACGGTATCGTCCCGGCGTTGCTCGCGGCCGAGATCACGGCGAAGGCGGGACGCGATCCGGGTGAGCTCTACCGCGAGCTGACGCGGGAGCTGGGCGAGCCGTTCACCGACCGGATCGAGGCGCCCGCCACCGCGGCGCAGAAGCAGCGCCTCGCGGCGCTCTCACCGCACCAGGTGCGCTGCACCCACGTTGCGGGTGAGCCGGTGCAGCACATTCTCAGCCGCGCTCCCGGCAACGATGCCCCGATCGGCGGCGTCAAGGTCATTGCCGCTGGTGGCTGGTTCGCCGCGCGGCCATCGGGTACGGAAGACATCTACAAGATTTATGCGGAGAGCTTTCGGGGAGCGGATCACCTGCGTCGCATCGCGGCTGAGGCACAGGCGATCGTGGACGAGGCGCTACGGTAGGCAAGGAGACTCACGATGCAGCTCGGAATGATCGGTCTGGGACGGATGGGCGCCAACATGGTGCGGCGGCTGACCCGCGGCGGCCACGAGTGTGTGGTCTACGACGTGCACCCGGAGGCCGTCAAGCAGTTGGTGCATCCGGGCGCCATCGGCGCGTCTTCACTGGAGGACCTGGTGGCCAGACTGGCCCGGCCGCGCGCCGTGTGGCTGATGGTGCCGGCGGGCGTGGTGGATCAGGAGCTGGCCCTGCTGGCGCCGCTGCTCGCCGGCGGCGACGTCGTCATCGACGGCGGCAACTCCTTCTACCGGGACGATATCCGGCGTGGCGCCGAATTGCGGCAGCGCGGCATCCACTATCTCGATGTCGGGACGAGTGGTGGCGTGCTTGGCCTCGAGCGTGGCTACTGTCTGATGATCGGTGGGGCGGCGGACACCGCCCGACACCTGGCCCCGATCTTCACCACCCTGGCACCCGGCAGAGACGCCGCTCCGGCCACGCCCGGAAGGAACAAGCACGACAGCACGGCGGACTCGGGCTACCTGCACTGCGGGCCACAAGGGGCCGGTCACTTCGTCAAAATGGTGCACAACGGAATCGAATACGGCCTCATGGCCGCCTATGCCGAAG
>JBGPHP010000097.1:0-10952 GCA_041484445.1 Gemmatimonadota bacterium | reverse complement strand
TCACCGTGACCGACAGCGCCGGAGTGGGAGCGCTGCGTCGCTTCGCCGCCTACAACGCCGGCGTGTCCCCACCGCGCACGTGGCAGGACGCCGCCTCGCTGTGGGCCGACGACGCGATCGGACAATGGACCGGCGAGACGCTGAGTCTCGACCTGACGGAGAAGGCGGCCACCGCCGGTCGCTACCGCCTGCGGCTCGTCCCCGAGCGTGGGGAGGCGGTGGAAATCCGGGACATGGATCTGCACATCGGAGAAGCGGCGGCGCCGACGCTCGCGAATGCAGTACCCGGCCGCCGCGACGCGGCGTTCCTGACGATTCCGCTCCAAGGAAGCCGTGTCACACTCAAGGCGCGCGTGCGCGGCGCCACGCATGGCACCATCCTCCTGCAACGCTGGTAAGGCACGCGCATGAAGACACCATCGATCGTTCTCCTGGTGATAGCGGCAGCATGCCGTCCGGCGGCTCCGGATCAGGATCTCGCCCGCCAAGGCCCCCGCCGCCTCCCGACCGGACGTTGGCTGGATCCCGCCGGCGCCTCCTCGCCCGTGGGGCAGATGCCGCTCGGCATGCTGGCCTCGCCTGGCGGCCGGCGTCTGGTGTTGCTGCTGGGCGGCTGGCGGGAGCACGGGCTGCAGGTGGTCGATCGGGAAGGGCGCGTGACGCAGACGCTGCCCCAGGCGGCGGCGTTCGTCGGACTCGCGTTCTCACTGGACGGCACGGCCCTCTACGCCTCCGGCGGGAACACCGATGTGATCTATCGCTATCGCTGGGCGGACGATCGAGCGACTCTGGCGGATTCGATCGTCCTGGCGCCGCGCGCGCCCCGGGCGGACGGGTCGCACTATCCCGCGGGGCTCGCCCTGTCGGGCGACGGCCGGTCGCTCTACGTCGCCGAGAATCTCGCCGACTCGCTCGCGGTGGTGGACTTGGCGACGGGAACGGTCGTGCAACGGCTGGCCACCGATCGCTATCCCTACGGCGTCGCCGTCGGGGGGGATGGCACGGTGCTCGTCTCCAACTGGGGGGCGAATACGCTCTCGGTGTTCGTGCCCATGCCGGACGGGCGGCTCGGGCCCGCGCCGGCGATCGCCGTCGGCCGGCATCCGTCGGCGCTCGCCCTGAACGCGCGGGGAACCCGGCTGTTCGTCGCTTCGGGGAGCACGGATCGCGTGGCCGTGGTGGATACGCGAGCGCGCCGCGTGGTAGCGACGCTGCTCGATCCGCCCCCGGCGGGGCCGGACGAAGGGACCACTCCCAATGCCTTGGCGCTCTCCGCCGACGGCACGCGGCTGTTCGCCGCCGAGGCGGATGCCAACGCCGTCGCGGTGTTCGACCTCAGCGCCGCGACGGCCGGCGACACCGCGGCCCGGGGCCACGACGGACTCGCCGGACGCATCCCGGTCGGCTGGTATCCGACCTCCCTCGTGGTGCTGAGTGACACGCTGCTCGTCGCGAACGGGAAGGGATCGGGCACCGGCCCCAACCCCGACGGTCCGCAGCCGGGTCGGGGGCACCCCGACACCAGCTACACGTTGGGGCAGATCCGTGGCAGTCTCAGCATCGTCCCCCTCCCGCGCGAGGGCGGGATGGCGCTCGCGGCGCTCACCGCGCGCGTCGAGCAGGCCAACGGCTGGGACAGCGTGCACACCGGCGGGCGGCCCTATCCGCCGTTCACCCACGTCATCTATGTCCTGAGGGAGAACCGCACCTACGATCAGGTGCTGGGCGATCTGCCCCAGGCCGACGGCGACACCTCCCTGGTCCTATTCGGCCGCTCGGTGTCTCCCAACGCGCACGCGCTGGCGGAACGCTTCGGGATCTTCGACCGCTTCTTCGTCAACGCCGAGGTGAGCGCGGACGGCCACAACTGGTCGATGGCCGCCTACGCCACCGACTACACCGAGAAGACCACGCCCGCCAACTACGACGGTGGGGGCCGCACCTATGACTACCAGGGAGAGAACCGGGACCAGATTCCCGACGACGACGTGGCCGAGCCGGCCATGGGATACTTGTGGGACCTGGTCCAGCGCGCGCACGTCGACTTCGCCAACTTCGGAGAGTTCACTGTCGCGCACCCCGGTCCGGGCGGGACCAACATCTACCGCGCGGTCAAGCCATTTCTCGCGGCCCACACCGACAGCACCTATCCCGGCTGGGACCTGGAGATCCGGGACCAGCATCGCGTCGATATCTGGTTGACGGCGTTTCGGCGCTGGGTGGACGCGGGCCAAATGCCGGCGTTCCAGATCATCTACCTGCCGCAAGACCACACCTCGGGAGCCCGGGCGGGTGCCCCGACCCCGCGGGCCATGGTGGCGGACAACGACCTGGCGCTGGGCCGGGTGGTGGAGGCACTGTCCCGCAGCCCGTTCTGGAAGAACACGGCGCTATTCGCGGTGGAGGACGACGCGCAGGACGGCCCCGATCACGTCGACTCGCACCGCTCGCCGCTGCTCGTCGTCTCGGCGTACAATCGCGGCGGTGCCGTTCATCGGTTCACCAACACCACCGACGTGCTGCGCACCATGGAAGAGATCTTGGGGCTCGAGGCGCTGTCGCAGTTCGACCACTATGGCCACCCGCTGCGCGACGTCTGGCGGGACACGCCCGATACGTCACCGTTTGCGGCGCTCACCCCCGGCGTATCGCTCGACGAGGTGAACCCGGCACAGGGCGGGGCCGCGCGCGAATCGCGCCGCCTCGATCTCGCGACTGCCGACGCCGCGGACATGGACCTCTTCAACCGGGTGTTGTGGAGGGCGGTGAAGGGGGAACAGGCGATCTACCCCGGGACGCGTCGCATGTCGGCGCTCGAGGCGAGGCGCTCGCAGTGAGCCACCGGCAGTTGGTCGGTGCCGTTGCCGGCATCCTTGCGCTCGGGTGCGCCGGCGCAGCGGGGACCGGGCAGGCGAACGCGGCGCCCGAGCCGCGCCCAATCGTCGTGCTCGTTTCGCTCGACGGATTCCGCTATGACTACCTCGATCGGTATCCGTCGCCCAACCTGCATCGCCTCATTGCCGCGGGTGTGCGCGCGCCGCTGGTTGCGGCGTTTCCGACCAAGACGTTCCCGAACCACTATACGATCGTCACCGGCCTCTTTCCGGAGCACCACGGGATCGTAGAGAACACGATGTACGATCCGGTGTTCGACGCACAGTTCGGGATCAGCGACACGGCCGCCGTGGCGGACGCCCGCTGGTGGGGCGGCGAGCCGCTCTGGGTCACCGCGCAACGCCAGGGCCGGATCGCGGCGTCGTTCTTCTGGCCGGGCAGTGAGGCGGCGATCGAAGGGGTACGGCCGCGGTACTGGGAGCACTACGACCATCGCGTGCCGAACGCGACCCGGGTGGGGCGGGTGCTCGACTGGCTCGCCTTGCCCGAAGAGCAGCGCCCGGCGTTCGTGATGCTCTATTTCAGCGACGTGGACAACGCGGGTCACGATTTCGGGCCGGACAGTCCCCAAGTCGCGGCGGCGGTGCTGCGGGTGGACAGCGCGGTGGGCATGCTGCTCGATGGGCTGACGCGCGCCGGGCTCGACTCGCGCGTCGACGTGGTCGTGGTCTCGGACCACGGGATGTCGCCCGCGAGCCCGGACAGCGTCGTCGCGATCGACGACTATCTCCCGCTCGATGTGCTGACCCGGAGTGTCGGCGGGAATCCGTTGTTCGGGCTCTGGCCCAAGCCGGGGATGGAGGACAGCGTTTACCACTCGTTGCACGGGAAACACCCCCACCTGGCTGTATGGCGCAAGGCCGAGATCCCCGAGCGGTTCCATTACCGCGACAACCGCCGCATCGCGCCGATCATCACCCTGGTGGATCCGGGTTGGTCGTTGGCGCTGCGACGCGCCGACGTCGCCCAACACCCGGATCGCTATCGGGGCGGCGCGCACGGGTACGACGATACCGTTTCGGTGATGCGAGCGATCTTCCTGGGGGAGGGGCCGGCGTTTCGCAGGGGTGTCGTGGCGCCGGCGTTCCGCAACGTGCACATCTACGACCTGCTCACCAGGATCCTCGGCCTCGAGCCGGCTGCGAACGACGGCAGCCCGGACTCGACGGCGCTCTTGCTGCGCTAAGCTCCGCCGTCCAGGAACGCCATGGCCTCGGCGCGGGATCGGAACACGCCCACTTGCTTCGTGCTGCGCCCTT
This sequence comes from Gemmatimonadota bacterium, assembly GCA_041484445.1. Lineage (GTDB taxonomy): Bacteria > Gemmatimonadota > Gemmatimonadetes > Gemmatimonadales > GWC2-71-9 > DASTHG01. Next base: position 6,798 of record JBGPHP010000097.1, on the reverse strand, counting down.
CGAGCCGCCGGTAGCTCTCGTACATCCGGCCCAGCCCGAAGGCGTAGTCTCCGGGCGCCACGATGGCGAACTTGGACTGTGACTTCGTGGTGTCCATCGAGGCGGCGAGCTCGGCGAGCTGCTTGATGCGGTCGACCGAGCGCAGGTCGATCTTCTCGACGTCGGTCATGTCCATCAGCTCGTCGTAGCCGTTCACCTCGGGGCGCGACCAGACGTCCTGCTGGTATCCGAAAATGTCGTCGCCGCTGAGCGTGCCCCGGCCCGTGGCCATCACGAGCCGCCGGGTGTGATCGATCGTGTACTCGATGGGCATGGTCCACTCAAACTGTCCTGCGGCGTCGGTCAGGACAAGCGCGTCCCGTGCCGCCATATTCCACCATGGACCTACAGCTCGTCATCCTCGCGGCCGGTCTCGGCAGCCGCTACGGCGGCGGGGGCGGGGCGGGCCTGAAGCAGATGGAGACCGTCGGCCCCGGCGGGACGACCCTAATGGAGTACTCCCTCTACGACGCCCGGCGCGCCGGCTTCGGCGATGTGGTGTTCGTGATTCGCGCCGAAATGGCGGAGCGCTTCAGCGAATTCGCGGCGCGGCGCTTCGGGTCCCGGGTGCCCTGGCGCACGGTGATCCAGCGGCTGGAAGACATTCCGCCGGGCGTGACGCTGCCATCCGAGCGCGTCAAACCCTGGGGCACGGCCCAAGCCGTGCTTGCGGCGGCGGACGTCGTCCGCGGACCGTTTGCGGTACTCAACACCGACGATTTCTACGGAGTCGAAGCATTCGCCGCACTGGCGGGATTCCTTCGTCAGCCCGCGTCTGACCGGCCGCCGAGCCACGCAGTCGTCGGCTATCGTCTCCGGGACACCGTCCCGGAGGGCGGGGCGGTGAATCGGGGCGCGTGTCGCGCCGACGCGACCGGCTGGCTCGAAACGATTGAAGAGGTGACGGGGATCGTCCGCAGGGGCGACGACCGCTACGTGGGAACGGGTGAAACGGGGGAGGTCGTGCTCGCCGGTGACGCGCTCGTGTCCATGAACTTGTGGGGATTCACGCCGGCGATTTTCGATACGCTGCGCCGCGGGTGGCGCGAGTTCTTCCGCTCGGAGTCGGGCGGACGCGAGTATCTCCTGCCGACGGTGGTGCGCGAGGCGGTGCGACGAAATGAGTGCCGGGTAAAGGTGCTCGAGGCCGGGAGCCGGTGGTTCGGTATCACCCACGTGGCCGATCGCCCGATCGTCGCGGCGGCGCTGCAGCGCCTCGTGGCCGAAGGGCGTTACCCGGAGCGGTTGTGGGAGTGATCGAGACCGACATCGCCCGGGCATTCCGGTTGGGCGGTGAGATCACCGCCATCGCCCCGGTCCCGGGCGGTCACATCAACCGATCCTTCCGGGTGGACGTGCGCGGAGCGGGCGGGGAGGTCGGGAGCTTTCTGCTGCAACGGCTCAACTCCGACGTCTTCCGCCGGCCGGACCTCGTGATGGAGAACGTGGCCCGCGTCACGCGGCACCTGACGGTCGCCGCGCGCGCGGCCGGGCGACCGTCGCCCGTGGCCCCACTCGTTCTCACCGATCATGGAGCCGACTGGCTCGCCGACGCCCGCGGGGGCGTGTGGCGCATGCTCGCGTTCGTGCCCGGCGCGATCGTGCGGGAGCGGGCGGAGTCCGCGGCCGACTGTGCCGCCGCGGGTCGCGCGTTCGGTGAGCTGGTGCGGCTCCTGGCGGATTGGGAAGGCCCACCGCTGCACGAGACGATTCCCGGGTTCCACGACACGCGGGCCCGGTTGCTCCAGCTCGATGCGGCGGCCCGGGCCGATACCGCCGGGCGGGTCTCGGGCGCCGGCGCGGAGATCGCCGCCGTTCACGCCGACCGCGCGCTGGCGGATGTGTTGCCGCCCCTGCTCGCGAGCGGCGCGGTGCCGTTGCGGGTCACGCACAACGACGCCAAGCTCGCGAACCTCCTGTTCGATGCTCGCACCGGGGCCCCGCTGTGTATCGTCGATCTGGACACCGTGATGCCCGGGTCGGCCTTGTTCGACTTCGGCGACCTGGTGCGCTCGAGCGTGAGTGCCACCGCGGAGGATGAAACCGATCTCTCGCGCGTCGCTGTCAACCTGGAGTTCTTCCGACCGTTGGCGCACGCGTACATCGAGGGGGCGGGGGAGGCGCTGACCTCACGGGAGTGCGGCCTGCTAGCGTTCGCGGGGCGGCTGATCACGTTCGAGCAGGCGGTGCGGTTTCTGACCGATCATCTGGCCGGGGACGTGTACTATCGCATCGACCGGCCGGGGCAGAACCTCGATCGCGCTCGCACCCAGCTGGCCTTGCTGCGGTCACTGACCGATCAGAAACCGGCCCTTCAGGAAATCATCGCCCGGCTTGCATCCCCGGCAGTCGCGTCCTAGCGTTCTGCCCGACCCTCCTCCCGAGATCGCGTCCCATGTCTCCATCGGCCCGCAGCGCAGCCTTGAACCGGATGCACATGGCGGTGAAGGAGCTGATGGAGCAGTTGGCCGCGGTCGGGTCGGAGGAGCCGGAGGGGCTGGAGGATCTGAAGAGCGCGGTGGACGACGTGCGGCTGCGGTTGTGGGGCGTGCTCATGGCCGTCAACTCGCCCAAGGACAAGGGGTTTGGGGAGCGGTTCCGGCTGCGCCGCGCCGGGGAAATCCTGCAGGGGATCATGACGGACGCCGACGGAGGGCGCTTGAGCCTCACGAGCAAGGAAGCGGCGGAGCTGGGGGTGGTGGCGCGTGAAATGGGGCGGAGAGTGACGGAGGCGCACACAGGGGGGTGACGGGGGTTTAGCGGGCGCGCAGCCGCCGGATCTCTTCCAATACCTCGATGTCCGCCGCGTCCTGCAGGCGACCGGTCCGCTTCGATTCGATGAGGTGCTCGATAGACGCCGTCGGCACCTTCACCCCCTCGACCGTGAACACCGTCGCGTCGCGGGCCGCCTCGCGGTAATGCACGCTCCACGCCACGGTAAGCACATCCACGCGGGGCGAGTCGCCGATGATCGTCACGGGCTTCGCCACCACCTCCTCGGCGAGCCACTCGCGCGCGAGCCCGAAGCCCACTTCGCCGAGCGCGGCAAGCACCCGGCGTGCGTTCGCGACCGTCTTTTCGATCAGGACATCGATATCGCGTGTGGCGCGGGTCGTGCCCCACAACTGCATCGCCGTCGCCCCGACGAGCACATAGCTCGCGCCGTGCGCATTGAGCCGCGCGCAGACTTCGGCGACCCGCGTGTCGTAATGCTTCACGCCACGATGTCGTTCGTTCGCTTCCATTGGACGTAGTCCTCGTACCGGTCGAACGAGATCAGGCGGTTGGCGCGAACAGGAGTCCCGTGTACTCGCTCCCCCAACCGCGCCGTCTCCTCGGCTGTGCGGATCCGCTCCTCGGGGGTCAGGCGAAGGTCGGACTCGAGCTGCGCCAATCGCTGGGGACCCAGGCCGGGTGCGGCGGCAGCGTACGGTACGGGGGCAGACTCCCGAACCAGCGAACGGGACGTAGAGAGGTACGCCCGCAGTGCCTCGACGATCACCCAGCTGCGCGACCGGTCGAGCTGCCGCGCCCGCCGGTCCGCGGCCTGGAGGACGTCGCGGGGCAGGGTGATGGACGTGCGCTCGAATGGCATGAGTAATACTCGGTATTATCGGATAGGATCAACCTACTGACGAAGCGGGTCGGGCGCAACCCCGCGGATCTCCTACCTTACCGGCGCCGCCGTCAGCTTCTTCAGTTCCCGCACCAGCCGCCGCTGCCCCGTCGCATCCTTCGCCGCGATGAAGATCGTGTCGTCGCCCGCGATGGTGCCCACCACGTCGCCCCACGCCATGCGGTCGAGCGCCAGGCCCACCGCGCTCGCCTCGCCGGGTGGGGTGTGCAGCACGATGAGCGAGTCACCCGCCGTCTCGATCCCGATCACGTCCTCGGCGACGCGGCGCAGGTCGGGATCGGGCGAGTGCGCCGCCACCGACGGCGGCCGCTGGTAAGAGCCGCCCGACTTCACCAGGCGCAGCGCCTTGATGTCGCGGCTCACCGAGGACTGCGTGACGTCCCACCCCTCCGCCGCGAGCGCTTCCGCCAATTCCTCCTGGGTGCGAATCGCTCGCGTGCTGATCAGCTCGAGGATCTTGAGGAGGCGCTTGCGGCGCTCGGCGCTCACGGGGCCATGACCTCCGGATCGAAGCCCGCCAAACGCTCGAGCGCGGTCGTATAGCGGTTGCGCGCCTGGGCGCTCCAGCGCCGGCGCGCGCCGAGCCGCCGGCGCACGGGACCGAGATCCAGATTGCCGAGGCTCCCCGGGCTCTTCCGTCGGGCGAGCGGATCGGCCGAGGGGAAATGCTCGCCGCGCGCCAGCGCGGCGGCCACGGCGCGATACGCCGCGCGGAACGGCTCGCCCGCCTCCGTGCGCCGCAACACCTCATCGGTGGCCAGCGGATCTCCGGCGAGCAGCGCCGCGCCCCGCACGCGATCCACGCCGAGCTGCGGCACGGCGGCCGCGAGCATCGCGAGCATGTCGCGCGTGCGATCGAGTCCGCGCAGCAACGGCTCCTTGATGAGCTGAAAATCGCGATGATAGCCGCTGCCGAGCTTCGACTTCAGCGACAAGACCGCGACGAGGTCTGTGTCGAGCGCCGCGGCGCGCCCGCGGGTCAGCTCGAACACATCGGGGTTGCGCTTGTGCGGCATGAGACTCGACCCCGTGGCGAGCGCGCGCGGCAGCACGAGCAGACCGTACTCCTCGCCGCTGTACAGCACCGCGTCGGTCGCGAGTTTTCCCGCCTCGTGCCCCAGCTCGGCGCACCAGGCGAGCACCGCCGCCTCGAGCTTGCCGCGGCCGTTCTGCACCGTGGCCACGTTGTGCTCCGGCGCCGCGAAGCCCAGCGCGCGAGATGCGGCGGCGCGCTTCAGCGGCAGCGGCACGCCGTACCCCGCGGCGCTGCCCAGCGGGCAGCGATCGATCCGCGCCCACAACGCCGGGAGCGATTCCAGCGTGTCGAGCATCCCCTCGGCGAACGCCGCGGCCCAGAGCCCGGCCGACGACGGCATGGCGCGGCGCTGATGGGTGTAGCCCGGCCACAGGGCGCTGTGGTGGCGCGCGGCAAAGCGTATGAGCGCCTGTATCAGTGTCGCGGCCGAGTCGTGGATCTCGAGCAGCGCGGCTTTGAGGTAGAGCCGCAGATCGCAGGCGATCTGATCGTTGCGCGAGCGCCCCGTGTGCAGCCGCTGTCCCGTGGTACCGAGACGTTTGGTCAGCCACTCCTCGACCGCGGTATGGGCGTCTTCCTGCCGCGCGCCGATGCGCAGCTTGCCATCCCGCGCGGCCTTGAGTCCGGCCCGCAGCCCGGCCCGCAGCACCCGATGATCCGCGGTCGTGATGAGCCCGGAGGCCCGCAGTCCCTCGACGTGACCGAGACTGCCCAATACATCCCAGGGGAGCAGGCGTGTATCCCAATGGCGATCGTCGCCGACGGTGTAGGCGAGCATCTGCGCGTCGGCGCCGTTGCCGGTCTGCGACCAGAGCGTTCCGGAGCGGGGGCGGCGCTTCACGCCAGATACTCCGTGGCCAGCCGCGCGTAGAACGCCCGGGCGGCGCTCACTTCGGCCACGGTCACCCATTCGTCGGGCGCGTGGCTGTTGCGGCTCGTGCCGGGGCCGCACTTGATCGCGTCGCGGTCCTTGAGGAACACCCAGTCGGAGCAGGTGGGGCTGCCGAAGCAGCGCGCCTCGGGCCGGACGCGGAGCGCCGCGGCGAGCAACCGGGAGTTCGCCGGGGTCTCGCACGGGACGAGCCGGTCGGAGGTGACCACCACTTCGCTCGCCAGCGCGTGGCGCAGGGCGTCGGCGATTTCGGTGTGCGACCAGGCGGGGGTCGTACGGATATCGAGCACGGCGCGTGCCACCGGCGGCGTCACGTTGCGGCCCACGCCGGCCTCGAGCATCGTCGGCGTGATGGTGGGGTGACCGAGCACCGCGTGGGCCCGGTCGCGGGCCACGCTTTCCAGCGCGATCAGGTCGCGGGCCAGGCGCTGGGTCGCGTTGACGAATCCGCCGCCGCCGTTGCCGTCGTCCGCATAGCCGGCGTGCCGCTGGTCGCCGCGCGCCACCAGGTCCACCATCATCAAACCGCGCTGCGCCACGGCGATATCGAGGTTGGTGGGTTCACCCACGACCGCGGCATCAATGGGGCCTGCCGAGGCGGTCAGCTCGGGCATCGAGGTCAGGCGGGTCTCTTCCCCGTAGCCCAGCAGCACCATCAGCCGGCCGCTTGGCGGTCCGCCGTAGGACGACACGTCATGCGCCGCGGCCAGCATCGCCGCCACCGAGGCCTTGGCGTCACCCGAGCCGCGGCCGTAGAGCCGGCCATCCTCGAACGTCGGGGTGAAGGGATCGCGCGTCCATCCTTCGCCGGGCGGCACCACGTCGAGGTGCGACACCAGGGCGAGGGTCGGGCCGGCTTGCTTGCTCCTGACCTCGACCGTCACACCGGTCCCGTCGCGCTTCACCTCCAGGTCCCAGGCGCGCGCCGCGTCTTCGACGCGGCGTGCCACGGCCTCCTCGCTGCCGCTCACCGACGGCGTGGCGACGAGCTCCGCCAGGAGCGCGATCTCAGTCGGCCAGGTCGGCGTCAACTTCCGCAGCCTTTTCCTTGCGGCCGACGATCATCGTGCCGCAGCCGACGCCGGTGAACACCTCGAGCAGCAGCGAGTCCGGGGCGCGCCCGTCGATGATGTGGGTGCGCTCGACGCCCTTGGTGGCGGCGCGGATGCACGCCTCGACCTTGGGACGCATGCC
>JBGPHP010000096.1:0-11003 GCA_041484445.1 Gemmatimonadota bacterium | reverse complement strand
TTTCTATTCCGGCTCGATGTACTACGTCATGGGGATCCCGCTCGATCTCTACACGCCGATTTTCGCCGTGAGCCGGGTGAGTGGCTGGTGCGCACACGTGCTCGAGCAGCACGCCGACAACCGCCTCATTCGGCCTCGAGCCGAGTACGTGGGGCACATGAATCGCCGCTGGGTTCCGGTGCGGAAGCGAGGTTAGGTGATGAGCGGCACTCCCATTCAATACCGTGACGGGCGTTGGATCGTACCCGACACCCCCATCATTCCCTTCATCGAAGGTGACGGCACGGGGCCGGACATCTGGCGCGCCTCGCGCCGCGTGTTTGATGCGGCGGTCGGGCGGTCGGGCGGTCATCGTCGGGTGGAGTGGCTGGAGGTACTTGCGGGGGAGAAAGCCTTCAAGGCCACCGGGAACTGGCTGCCCGAAGAGACGCTCGACGTGATCCGGGCGCATCGCGTTGCGATCAAGGGACCGCTCACGACCCCCGTCGGCGGGGGGATCCGGTCGCTGAACGTCACGCTGCGCCAGGTGCTCGAGCTGTACGCCTGCGTCCGCCCGGTGCGCTGGTTCAAGGGCGTCCCGGCTCCCGTGAAGGAGCCGGGGAAGCTGAACGTCATCATCTTCCGCGAGAACATCGAAGACGTCTACGCCGGAATCGAATTCCAGGCGGAGAGCAAAGAAGCGAACGAGCTGATCGCCCGGCTCGAGGCCTTCGGGAAGAAGATCCGGGCCGGCAGCGCCATCGGGATCAAACCGATGTCCCGGTTCGGCTCGCAACGGCTCGTGGCCAAGGCGATCCGCCATGCGATCGATGCCGGCCGTCCGTCGGTGACGCTGGTGCACAAGGGCAACATCATGAAGTTCACCGAAGGGGCGTTCCGCGACTGGGGCTACGAGGTCGCGAAGACGCAGTTCGGCGATCGGACGATTCCCGAAGCGGACGCGGGAGGAGCGAAGGGGGACGGCGGACGAGTGGTCATCAAGGACCGCATCGCCGATTCCATGTTCCAGCAGCTGCTGCTCCGGCCCGCGGAGTACGCGGTGCTGGCCACACCCAACTTGAATGGGGATTACCTCTCCGACGCCTGCGCCGCGCAGGTCGGCGGACTGGGGCTGGCGCCGGGCGGCAACGTCGGGGACGGCTACGCGGTGTACGAGGCCACCCACGGCACGGCGCCCAAGTACGCGGGGCTGGACAAGATCAATCCCGGCAGTGTGATCCTGTCGGGGGCCATGATGTTCGAGGAGCTCGGCTGGTCCGAGGTGAGCCGCGCCATCATCGCCGGCATCGAAGGCGCGATCGCCGCGGGGCGCGTCACCTACGATCTGGCCCGCCAGATGCCGGGCGCTACCGAAGTCTCCACCTCCACCTTCGCCGACGCGATCATCGAGCATCTCGCATGAACAGCACGCTGACGACGCAAGCGTTCGCGGAGATCGAAACGCCGCTCCTGGCCGTGGCGGTGGGCATTGGAACGGCCCTCCCACCGGGCCTCGCGCCCCTCGATCAGGCGAGCGGGGGCGCGTTGGCGCGCGCGTTTGCCAGTGGGGATTTCAAGGGCAAGCGCGACGAGGCGTTGCTGGCCTACGGCAGCGGCAAGGCGCGGCGCATCCTGCTGGTCGGCATGGGGAAGCCGGGTGAGGTGAGCGCCAACGCCGTCCGCCGCGCTGCCGCCGTGGCGGCCAAGCGCGCCCGGGGCCTGGGGACGGGGCGGTTCGCGTTCGGTGTCGCGGCCGAGGCGCGCAACGGGCTTGCGGCTCCGGTCATCGCGCAAGCAGCTGTAGAAGGCGCCGCGCACGGCGGCTGGGCGTTCGTCGACCTCAAGCGCCCGAGCGACGACCTGCGGGGCGCCATCGCGGGCGTGGACGTCGTCGTGGACGCGGCGGAGGCGAAGACCGCGGAAGCGGGACGAATCCGCGGCGAGGCCATCGCCTCCGGCCACCTGCTCGCGCGCGGTCTGCAGATGCAGCCGGGCAACGTCTGTACGCCGACCTATCTGGCGGAGCAGGCGCAGGCGCTGGCGCGCACCCATGGGTTCACCATCACGGTGCTCGGGCCCGCCGAGCTGCGTACGGAAGGCATGGGGGCGTTGCTGGCGGTGGCCCAGGGCAGCGTGCAGGAGCCGCGCTTCATCGTCCTCGAGTATCGCAGTGGCGGCGACGCGGCACCGGTCGTGCTGGTCGGGAAGGGGATCACCTTCGATTCCGGCGGTATCTCGATCAAGCCCGCGGCGAACATGGAAGAAATGAAGTACGACATGTCCGGCGCGGCGGCGGTCCTGGGGACGTTCGAGGTGTTGGGGCGCTTGCGGCCCAAGCTCAACGTGGTGGGACTCGTGCCCTCGACGGAGAATCTCCCGTCGGGCACGGCGGTCAAGCCGGGCGACGTGATCAAGAGCCACTTCGGCAAGACGATCGAGATCATCAATACCGACGCCGAGGGCCGGCTGGTCCTCTGCGACGCCCTGTCGTACGCGCGTCGCTTCAAGCCCGCGGCGGTCATCGACGCGGCGACGCTGACCGGCGCGGTGGTGATCGCGCTGGGCAACCAGGCGAGCGCGGTGATGGGCAACGACGATCCGCTGGCGGCCGAGGTGCGCGACGCCGGCGAGCGCGCGGGCGAGCGCTGCTGGCCGTTGCCGCTGTGGGACGAGTACCGCGACCTCGTGAAGTCCGATATCGCCGACGTCAAGAACTCGGGCGGCCGCGGCGCGGGCTCCATCGCCGGCGGGTGGTTCCTGCGGGAGTTCGTCGAGGGCTTTCCCTGGGTGCACCTGGACATCGCGGGGACCGCCTACGTCGACAGCGAGTCGCCGCATCAGTCCAAAGGGCCGACCGCGTTCGGGGTGCGGCTGTTCAGCGAATTCCTGTTGCGGCGCGCCGGGACCTGATGTCGCGGGGCCTCCTTTTGCTGGGGGCTCTCCTCGTCGCGGGCGGCCGCGCGGCGGCACAGGCGGACACGGGACCGCCGCGGCCGCGCCCTCCCCAGCCGCGTCAGACGCCCATGACCCGGGCCGATTCCGTCCGTGCCGATTCGTTGCGGGCGGCGGCCGACAGCGCCGCGCAAGACACCCTGGAGCGGTATCTGCCCGCGTTCGCCCGCGCGATCCCGCAGGGGCCACTGCCGCGAGGCACACGCTGGCGCTTCGACGCCGACTCGCTCGTCCTGTCCGACATCACCACACTGGCCGACCTGCTGGCCCGCATTCCCGGGGTGTACGTTGCCCGGGGCGGCTGGTTCGGCGCCGCCGAAATCCCGGTGTACGGTGGGCAGGGTCCGCTGAGCCTCGAGGTCTACTGGGACGGCGTGCCGTATCTGCCGCTGGGCCGCGATTCGGTATGGCTCGACCCGGCGCGCATCCCGCTCGCTCCGGTCGAGCGGGTCGACGTCCAGGTGCTCCCCTCCACATTGCGCGTCTATCTCGTCTCGGCGCGACCGCGGTCCACGATCCCGCGCACCGAGGTCCGGATCAGCACGGGCGCCAACTCGATCGCGCAGTATCGCGGCGGCTTCGGCAAGCGCTGGCCATCCGGGGTGGGGATCGCGCTCTCCGCGGACTACCGCAATATCGACGGCGGCGAGAACAACTCCACCACGGCCTTCAATTCCGTGGACCTGTGGCTCAAGGCGGAGTACGTACGGTCGCCGCGCTTCGGGGTCGCCTACCAGGTGTTGAGCTCCGCCTGGAGCCGGGCCGGTGACGGTTCGGTGGTGGACGGGTGGCGGCAGCGACGGCTGGACGGCTTGCTCAGCGTCTTCTATGCCACGCGGGCGGACGGTCTTGGCGAACGGGTCGGGTTGAATCTGGTGCGGACGCAGATCACGAAGGACTCGCTCGCGCCCGATCGCTCACTCTATCAGGCGATCTTCGATCTCTCGGAGACGCGCTCGCGCGCCTCGGCGGGACTGACGGCGCGGGTCCAGGGTGCCGGGCGGCCGTTCCAGCTCGACGGGCACGTCGCCTGGCAGCCGGTGCCGTTCCTCACTCTCTCGGCCGACGGACGCCGGTCCTCCTATGGGAGCAAGGGGCACGGCAACCGCGCCCACGTCGCCGCGGGCCTGGCCCTCCCATTCGGCGTCTCGGTGCGGGCCGAGGCGTCGCGCGTGGAGGATTACCAGGCGCCGCTGGTTCCCGACACGTTCCAGTGGGCCACCGACTACGGAGCGTACGTGCGGTGGGATCGGCGGCGCGTGACAATCGAAGCCGGCCAGCTGCAGCGCGACCCATTTCGACCGCTCGGCTTCGCGGCGGGGATCGCCCCGGTGGCGAGCCTCGGGCCGTTGCCGCGCAGCACGTACGTTTCGGCGTACGTCGCGGTGCGGCCGCTCTCGGGCGTAGAGCTCTCCGGATGGTATGTCGACCCGATCCGGGGCGGAGGCGACTTCGAGCCGCCCACGCATGCCCGCGTCTCCGCGACGTTCTTCTCGAAGTTCTGGCGCGTGTACAAGAGCGGTGTGTTCGCGTTGCGGGGAGAAGTCGCCGCGGAGAGCTGGAGCCGCGGCAACCTGGGCGGGCGTGATTCGCTCGGGGCCCAGATCGTGCTGCGGCCCGCGACATTCGTGGAAACGAACATCGAGCTGCGCATCGCTGATTTCACCGCGTACTGGATGACCCGCAACTACAACGCGATGCGCAGCAGCTACGTGACGGGGCTCGACTATCCCAAGCGGGCGCAGTGCTACGGCGTCGCGTGGTTGTTCCGGAACTGACTCCGGCAAGTTGACCTAAGTGCTTCGAACGACTAAGCTTAAAGTCTGTGCCGCGGAGCATGACCGGGTTCGGAGCCGCTGAGGGAACGGTGGCGGAAGGGCGGCTGCGGGTGGAAATCCGCACCGTCAATCACCGTTATTTCAATCCGCAATTCAAGCTGCCCTACGACCTCGGCGGGCTCGAAGCCGAGCTGCGGGAGCGGCTGCGGCGGCTGCTCGAGCGCGGCCACGTCGCCCTGAGTGCGCGGTGGATCGAGCCGCCCGCCGCGGCCGCCGGGGTGAGCGTCGATCTCGAGCGCGCGCGTCAGGTCGTACGGGCGCTGCGGCAGCTGAAGAAGTCACTGCGGTTGAAGGGCGAGCCCGATCTCGCGTTCGTCGCGCGGCATCCCGATGTGCTGGCGATTTCCGGCGACGGGGCGGTAGCCCAATGGGCGGAGGTGCAGCCGATCGTCGAGCGCGCGGCGGCGGACGTGCTGGTCATGCGCGAGCGCGAGGGGCGAGCGCTGGCCGCGGATCTGCTGAGCCGCGTGGACGCCCTCGAAGCGGGGGCGCACACGATCGAGCGGCGGGCGCCGGAGCGGCTCGCGGCTGAGCTCGTCCGGCTGCGCCAGAATGTGGCGGAGCTGATCCAAGGCGTCCACGTGGACGAGCAGCGGCTCGCCCTGGAGATCGCGTTGCTCGCCGACCGGGTGGATATCAGCGAGGAGCTGGTGCGGTTTCGCACGCACCTCGCGGCGGTGCGGTCGGCGCTGGCAGGAAGTGGGGCGGTCGGCAAGCAGCTCGGGTTCCTGGCGCAGGAGCTGCTGCGTGAGATCAACACGATGGGCTCGAAGGCGAATGACGCCGCGATCACACAGACCGTCATCGCGATGAAGGGCGAGCTGGAGCGGTTCCGGGAGCAGCTGGAGAACCTGGAGTGACACCGCGGGTCGTCATCCTGTCCGCTCCATCGGGCGGCGGCAAGACGACGATTACCCAGGCGCTGCTCGACCGGCGCAGTGACGTCGGGTACTCGGTATCGGCGACGACGCGGGCGCCGCGGCCGGGAGAGCGGGACGGGGCGGCGTACCATTTCGTGTCGCGGCCGGAGTTCGAGCGGTTGATCGCCGGTGGCGAGTTTCTCGAGTGGGCGGAGTACGCCGGGAATCTCTACGGCACGCTGCGGGGCGAGGTGCGGCGCGTGCAGTCGCTGGGAAGGCACGTGCTGCTCGACATCGAAGTGCAGGGGGCGCGACAGGTGCAGCGCGAGTGTCCGCCGCCCGAGTCGATCGGCGTGTTCGTGCTGCCGCCCGCCCCGGACACCTGGATCGACCGTCTGGTGGGGCGGGAGACGGAGGCGCCGGCGGTTTTGGCGCGACGGCTGCACCGGGCGATCACGGAGATCCGGGAGTCGCTCGATTGGGAGCATATCGTGATCAACGACGACCTCGACGCCGTGGTGACCGAAGTCGGGACGATCATCGATGAAGACGGCGCCGTACCCCACCGCCCGCCGATCCCGCGGCTGGTGCGGTTGGTCGAGGATCTGGTGAGCGCCGCCGAGCGGCACCGACCGCGGGCGTAGAGTGGACGGGCAACCTGAAGAATTCGAGGAACCATGCGTATTGTGACCCCGCAGGAAGTCGCGAACCAGACTCAGAACAAGTACCTGGGCGTGCTCGTGGCCGCGAAGTTCGCGCGTTTCGTCAACGAGTTTCCCCGCGACCGCAGCGTGGAATTCGAGCAGAAGCTCACGACCCGTGCGCTCGGCGAGCTGGTGCAGGGCCACCTGAAGTACAAGCTGGTCCGGCGGCGGCGGCAGGAGTCCTGATGAGCGTGGCCGGCCGTCACGTCGTGCTCGGCGTGTCGGGCGGCATCGCCTGTTACAAGAGCTGCACGCTCGCCCGACGCCTGAGCGAGCACGGCATCTCCGTGGATGTCGTGATGACCGCCGGAGCGGCGGAATTCATCCGTCCCCTGACGTTCGAGGCGCTCACCGGCCGGCCGGTGCTCACGTCGTTGTGGGAGCGGGATCGCGCGCTCGCGCATATCGGTCTCGCCAAACACCCCGACCTCGTGGTCGTCGCCCCGGCGACCGCCCAGCTGCTCGCCCGGGCCGCACTGGGCATGGCCGACGACCTGCTGACAGCGATTCTCCTGGCGCGCACCGGGCCCGTCTTGGCCGCTCCGGCCATGAACGACGCCATGTATGCCCATCCGGCGACGCAGGCGAATCTCGCGACGCTGACGGTGCGCGGCTGGAGGTTCATCGGGCCCGACGCGGGAGCCCTCGCCGAGGGTCCCAGCGAGCGTCCGGGCCGGATGAGCGAGCCCGACGCGATCCTGGAAGCCGTGCTGCGGCACCTCGGAGCGGACTCGCGCTGGGCCGGGCGCAAGGTGGTCGTCAGCGCCGGGCCCACCCGCGAGCACCTGGATCCCGTCCGCGTGATCACCAACCCGTCGAGCGGTCGCATGGGATGGGCGCTCGCCGAGGCAGCGCGCGACAGAGGTGCGCGCGTCGTGCTGGTGGCGGGCCCGACGACGCTCGCCCCGCCGGCCGGCGTGGACCTGGTGTCCGTCGAGACGACCGAGCAGATGCAGCGCGCGCTGCAGCAGGCCGTCACCGGTGCGTCGGCGCTGTTCATGGCGGCGGCTCCGGCCGACTACCGTGCCGCGAAGATCGCGAGCCGCAAGCGCCCTCGCGTGCGCGGGCGGTTCACGTTAGCGTTGGAGCCGACCCCGGACATCCTCGCGACGCTGCAGCGTCCCGCGGGGTGCCTGATGGTGGGCTTCGCGCTCGAGACCGGAGACGGCATTGCGCGGGCCCGGCAGAAACTGAAATCGAAGCGGCTGGACTACGTGGTTCTGAACGACGCGCTAGAGCCCGGTGCGGGGTTCGAGGTGACCACGAATAAAGTCACGCTGCTCGGGCGATCGGGAGCGCCCCTGGAGCTTCCCTTGCTCGACAAGCGAGACGTGGCGCAGCGAATCCTCGATACGGTGGAGCACGAGTTGACGTGAGCGACGGGCGGGCTCTGGCGCGCGCCTATCTGGAACAGCAACGGATTCTCGGAACGGACGCGGTGCCGCTGCCGCCGTCCGGGGGGAGCCCTGCCGATCCTGGTTCCACCCCGGCCTTGCGCCCGGGGTCAGCTCCTCCTGAGCCAGGGTTGACCTCGCCCATCGCGTCTCTGCCGAAGACCGACTTGCCACCGGTTGGTTTGACTTATGATCCACCGGCACAGGACCTGTTCGCGGCGGACCCACTGCAACAGGTCACAACCCTGGCGCAGGTCGCCGAGCTCGTGGCACCCTGTACCCGCTGCCGGCTGTGCGAGGCGCGCTCGCATACCGTGCCGGGCGAAGGCCCTGATGGCGCGCGGCTGGTGTGCGTCGGCGAGGGTCCGGGGAGGACTGAAGACGAGACGGGGCGGCCGTTCGTGGGGAAGGCCGGGGAGCTTCTCACGAAGATTCTGGGGGCGATCGGCTTGGAGCGCGCCCAGGTATATATCTGCAACGTCGTGAAGTGCCGGCCTCCCGAGAACCGCACACCCCAGTACGACGAGATCGCCGCGTGCGTGCCGTACCTGTTCCGGCAGCTGGAAATCCTGCAGCCGAAGGTGATCCTCGCGATGGGGAACACCGCGGCGCAAACGCTGTTGAACACGAAGCAGTCGCTGGGGGCACTGCGAGTCAAAGTGCACCGGTTCCGGGGGATTCCCGTGATCGTCACCTACCACCCCGCCGCGTTGCTCCGCAACCCGAACTGGAAGAAACCGACCTGGGATGACGTCCGCATCGCCCACCGTCTCCTCGACGGCTGATCTCGATTTCGCGGGGCGCCGCGCGCCCTGGAGCAACGACGCCGAGCAGGCCGTGCTCGGCGCCATGCTGCTGGACCAGGATGCGGCCCTCAAGGGGGCCGAGTTCCTCGACGACACCATGTTCTACAAGGAGGCGCACCGGATCCTGTTCCGGGCGATGGTGAGCCTCACGGAGCGCGGCGACGTGATCGACCCGGTCACGCTGCGCGACGAGCTGGGCAAGCGGGGCGATCTGGAGCGCTCGGGCGGGATGGAGTACATCGCCTCGCTGATCGACGTCGTGCCGACCGCCGCCAACGTCGAGTACCACACGCGCATCGTGCGCGACAAGGCGGTGCTGCGCCGCCTGGTCGAAGCGGCGACGGAGATCATCCAGGACGTCTATGCAACACGGGGCGAGTCGAGCGAGGTACTCGATAACGCCGAACACCGAATCTTCCAAGTAGTCCAGTCCCGTCGCTCCGAGGAGTTCCTGCGGTTGAAGGAGCTGATCTGGCCTACCATGGAGCGAATCGAGCAAATGCAGGGGAGAGCTGGCGCAATCACGGGAGTGCCCAGCGGCTTCACTGAGCTCGACGAGATGACTGCCGGCTTTCAAAAATCCGACTTAGTGATCCTTGCAGCGCGACCTTCCATGGGTAAGACGGCGTTTGCGCTTAACGTGGTCCAACACGCAGCAATTGAGCACGACGTCAAAGTCGCCATTTTTTCCCTGGAGATGTCCAAAGATCAGCTTGTCCAGCGTTTACTCTGTTCCGAAGGCCTAGTCGACGCACAACGCCTCCGTCGGGGCGCTCTGCGCGACGAGGACTACCCCAAGCTAGCGAGGGCCGCTGGCCTCCTTAGCTCTGCTCAGATCTGGATCGACGACTCCGCCGGGCTTACGCCGCTAGCAATGCGCTCGAAGGCGCGGCGCCTCAAGGCCGAGAACGACATTGGTCTGATCGTCATCGACTATCTGCAATTGATGCAAGGGCCACAGAACATCGAGAACAGGCAGCAGGAAATCTCCTACATCTCGCGTTCCCTCAAGGCTCTGGCGAAGGAGCTTGACATACCAGTGCTCGCCCTCTCGCAGCTATCACGGGCTCCCGAGCAGCGAGGCGGTGAGCACCGGAGGCCGTTGCTCTCCGACCTGCGGGAGTCGGGGGCGATCGAGCAAGATGCCGATGTCGTGTGTTTCATCTACCGCCCGGAGATGTACGAAGGCTCGACCGACAAAGACGGCAACAGCCTCGAAGGCCTGGCTGAACTGAACGTGGGGAAGCAGCGCAACGGTCCGACCGGGACTGTCCAACTCTATTTCAAGAAGGAATACACCCGCTTCGACAACCGGTCGAATCGCGCGGCACCGGTGGAGGCCGGCCGTGCCTAAACCGGTCTCGCTGTTCCGCTGCACCGACTGCGGCGCCGAGCAGCCCAAGTGGGCGGGGCGCTGCGACGCGTGCGGAGCCTGGAATACGCTGGCGGAAGAGCCGGTCGCGAAGCGACGGATGGGCGGATTGTCGGATAGTCGGATCGTCCCATCCGCCCATCCGCCCATCCGGCTATCCGACGTGGGAATGACGGAAGTCACGCGCTGGCGCACCGGCATCGCGGAGTTCGATTTCGTGCTCGGGGGCGGCATCGTCCCGTCCTCCGTCATCCTCGTCGGCGGCGAGCCGGGCATCGGCAAGTCCACGCTGCTGCTGCAGGCGGCGGCGCGGCTCGAGCAGGCGGGGGTGCGCACGCTGTACGTGTCGGGGGAGGAGTCGCCCGAGCAGCTGCGGATGCGCGCCGATCGACTCGAGGCCGATGCGGGTCCGGTGCACGTGCTGGGGGAAACCAATCTTGAGGCGATCCTGCACCACGCCGCTGCCGTGCAAGCCCAGGCCGTCTTCCTCGACTCGATCCAGACGACCTATACCGAGGCGCTCGAAGGCGCGCCGGGGAACGTCGGCCAGGTGCGCGAATGCGCGGCCCGCCTGATGCGGTTCGCGAAAGAGGCGGGCCCCGCCGTGTTCCTGGTGGGGCACGTCACCAAGGGCGGCGGCATCGCGGGCCCCCGCACCCTGGAGCACATCGTGGACACGGTGCTCTACTTCGAGGGCGAAGCGACGCTCGATCACCGCATCTTGCGGGCCGTGAAGAACCGCTTCGGGTCGGTGGACGAAATCGGCGTGTTCCGGATGACGGCGGCGGGACTCGAGCCGGTGGCGGATCCCGCCGCGGCGTTCCTCGCGGGGCGGCACGCCGGGGTCTCCGGCTCGGCGGTGACGGCCTTGATGGAAGGGACACGGCCGGTGCTCGTGGAGGTGCAGGCCCTCGCCTCCAAGGCCGGGTTCGGCACGCCCCAGCGCGTGGCGACGGGACTCGATCAGCGGCGCCTGGCCGTGCTGCTCGCCGTGCTCGAGCGTCGCGGCGGCCTTCCGGTCGGGGCGCTCGACGTGTTCGTGAACGTCACGGGCGGGGTCCGCCTGCTCGAGCCGTCGACCGATCTCGCGGTGCTCGC
>JBGPHP010000095.1:0-11083 GCA_041484445.1 Gemmatimonadota bacterium | reverse complement strand
CCCTGCGCCTGCAGCGTGTTCGACCAGTTCATCGGCCGCCGCACGCCCTGGCAGCTCACCCCGTAGTTGTTCGCGATCGCCTGCGACAGCGGCGTCGCCGATGACCCGAACTGCCCGCACTGCCCGCTGTACTGCACGAACTCGGGCAGCGTCACGCTGGACGCGCCACCGCTCGCCGTACTGTCCACCACCACCTGATCCACGCCACCCACGGAGAAGAACGGAGCGTTCTCCGCGCCCTTCTGCCGGAAGTCGGTCAACTGCCCCTGGAGGACACCGGAGGCGAAGAACCGCAGGTTCCCGAACACCGGGCCGCCCAGCGAGCCCTCAAACCGGTTGTACCCAAAGCTGATCGCGTCCCCGAACGGCTGATCGGTCTCGTAGGACACGTTGCCCTTGAGCGCCTGGCCACCCGAGCGCGTCGTGAACGAGATGACGCCCGACTGCGCGTCGGAGAACTCCACGCCCAACGCGCCCGTCGTCACCGACGCCTCTTCCACGGAGTTCGTGCCCAGCGTGATCCGCTGGCCGCCCATGTTGCCGCCGTTGGTGAGGCGCACCGAGGCGCCGTCGATGTAGATGTTCGCCTCCCCCGGCCGGCCACCGCGAATCGACACGCCCCCCACGACCCCCGACTCCACGACGCCCGGCTGCAGCGCGATCACGTTGCGCACGTCGTCGACCGGCAGCTTGTTGACCAAGTCGCCCGACACGATCGACTTCGACGCCACCTGGTCGCGCGGCACGATCGGATTCGACGCCGCCGTCACGGTCAGCCCCGACACCTGGATCGCCGACGGGGCGAGCTTGATGTCCTGCGTGATCGTCTGGCCGCCGAAGATCCGCACGTCACGCACTTCCGTCGGGGCGTATCCGATGAACTGCGCGCGCAACGTGTAGCTGCCCACCGGCACGTTGTTGATGAAGTAGTAGCCCTTGTCGTTCGTCACAGCGCCGAACGAGGTCCCGGCGACGAAGATCTGGGCGTTGGCGAGCGCGACGCCCGCCTGATCGGTCACCGTGCCCTCGACTTTCCCCGTCGTCTGTTGCGCGGCGGCCGGTGCGACCGCCACGAACAGGGCGAGCGCCGTCATGACGGCGGCCCCGTGGAAGCGACTGAGAGCGCTGCACACACGATGCATCATGGATGAAACCCCCTGGGTGTGGGACGCATGGACCTGCACCTCCGGTCCCCTCGCTAACACCTCGCCCGCCGCCCATACAAGGAGCACGCGACGAATCGCGCTGCGAGCCCCACGAACGCCGTCTGGCGCACGACGAAACCACGAGCGCCTGCCTCAGGAGGCGGGAACCCATCGCACGCCACTTCCTCGTCGCTGTGGCAAGCCACTCGTCGCGCGATGGCGACCGTCCGGCGCGCTGGCGCGCGGGTTCGGCGCAGGCCACTTTGGAAATCGCCGCCGGCTACCTAGCATCGAGACCAGTCCCGCAACACCAGTGGAGGAGCACGATGGACGCCGTTGCCGACACGGCCAAACCGAGGATTCGCTGGGGGTTGATCCTCGCGGTCTGGACCGCGTACGGCCTGCTCAATTCGGCCCAACAGCATCTCAGTTACTCGCTGTCCGGCTCGAGGCCGCCGCCATGGTGGGTCTCGTTCCTGCTGCAAATGCCCTTCGCCTACGCCTGGGCCCTCCTGACACCCGGCATCGTCTGGCTCGGCCGGCGGTTCCCCCTCGAGCGCGGTCGCTGGCTCAGGAGCCTCGCCGTCCACATTGCCGTATCCCTGACGATCGTGTTCCTGCTCGATGTCGTGTATGCCTTTCACGCCAACAACGTGCTCCCGCGGGCCGAGCGGCCGGTGCTCGCCTGGGCCCTGCAGATCTTCGTCGTCTGGGTGTTCGGGGATGGACTGCTGTACTGGATGGTGCTGAGTGTCGGCACGGTCACAGACCAGCAGCGCCGGTTCCGGGAGCGGCAGCTCACCGCCTCCCAGCTCGAGACCCAGCTCGCCCAGGCTGACCTCCAGGCGCTCAAGATGCAGCTGCATCCGCACTTCCTGTTCAACGCCCTGCACACCATCGGCTCGCTGGTGCGCACCGACGACCGGGAGACGGCGGTCCGGGTGGTGGCCGGACTCGGCGATCTGCTGCGGCGCCTCCTGGAGGGAGCGTCGCAACAGGAGGTGCCGCTCAGAGAGGAGCTGGAATTCATCCGCAACTACCTCGATATCGAGCAGGTGCGGTTCCGCGACCGGCTGAAGGTCACCATCGACGCCGAGCCGGAGGTCCTGGATGCCAAGGTGCCGCATCTCATCCTGCAGCCCCTCGTGGAGAACGCGATCCGCCACGGCATCGCGCCGTATCTGTGGGCCGGCCACCTTCTGGTGACCGCCCGGCGATTCGAGGATCGCGTGCAGCTGCTGGTGCGCGATGACGGCCCGGGCGCGGGTAACGGCGAAGGCGACACGACGCGCCCCGGGATCGGCCTGACCAACACGCGGAACCGGCTCACGCGGTTGTACGGCGCCGACTACGAGCTGGACGTCAGCAACGCACCCGACGGCGGGCTCGAGGCGCGAATCGCCATCCCCTTCCGGCTGGCGCACGCCGAGTGGGAAGGCGAGCGATGACGTCGCGCATCCGCACGCTGATCGTGGACGACGAACCGGCGGCGCGCGCGGCGATCCGCACGCTGCTCGCGCCCGACCACGACATCCTCGTCGTGGCCGAATGCGCCGAGGGCGGCTCAGCGTTGGAGACGATCCGCTCGGACGCCCCGGACCTCGTCTACCTCGATGTGCAGATGCCCGGCATGGATGGGTTCGCGATGCTGCAGCAGCTGAATCCGGCCGAGGTTCCGGTGGTGGTGTTCGTGACGGCGTACGATCGCTACGCGCTCCGCGCCTTCGAGGCGCATGCGCTCGACTACCTCCTCAAACCCTTCAGCAACGAGCGCTTTCAGGAAACCCTGAACCGGGCGAAACAACAGGTGCGGCAGGGGAAGCTGAGTGCCTTGCACCAGCAGCTCCTCTCGCTGCTGGATGCGGGCGGCCGTCCCACCCCGACCGAGGGCGCGTACCTCAAGCGGCTGGTGATCAAGTCCGGAAGCCGCGTGACCATCCTCGGCGTCAAGGACATCGACTGGATCGAAGCCGACGGCGACTACGTCCGCGTCCACGCAGGGCGTGCCTGGCATGTGTTGCGCGAGACCATGAAGCGCCTCGAGACCCAGTTCGACCCGACGCGGTTCGTGCGCATCCACCGCTCCACGATCGTCAACGTCGAGCGGATCAAGGAGCTGCAGCCGTACTTCCACGGGGAATACGTCGTCGTACTCCAGGACGGCACGCACCTGAAGCTCTCGCGCGGCTACAAGGAGCACCTCGAGACCGCGCTGGGGCGGCCGTTCTGAAACCAGAGGCCGCAGGCGCTATCGCACGATCAGCGCCGGCACGTCCTGCTCCCGCACCAGCCGGTTGAACGCCGGCACCTCCGCTGCGAGAATTTCGCGCAGTCGGTCGAGCTGACGCTGCAGCTGCGCATCGAGATCGTCGAACACCGCCCGGCTCTGGTCGGTGGGGGCGGCATCCGCCGAGCCCACGACGCCAGTCAGTGCGGCAATTTTGTTGTTGACCCGGATCGGGAAGTTGAGCGGATCCTCTCCGCTGCGGTTCTGCACCTGGTAAATCTGTCGCTCGACCGCGTGGAGATGCGCCGTGAGCGAATCGGCCTGCGCACCGATGGACCCCGCGGACGGCTGCCCCTTCACCCGCGCGGTGACGCCCTCCACCTGCTGCACCAGGTCGCGGATCTGCTTCACCGCGTCGTTCGCCGCCGAAACCCGGTCGCGGATCCGGATGAGGAAGTCGAATTGCTGCTGGAGATCGGCCGTCGACACGTTGACGCGCGGCTCCTCGCGCACCGGAAGCGCGCGGCTCGCGCTCCAGGTCCCGGCGGTGAGCCGCACGGTGTAGGCGCCCGGGACGGCCAGGGGCCCGCGCGTATCCCCCGCCCACAGGACCATCCCCTTGAACCGGTGAGCGCCAGGATAGCGCAGGTCCCAGACGAAGCGATTCATGCCGGCGGTGATCGTGAGCGAATCCCCGTCCGGCGGGGGCTTCGTGGAGAAGCGCCGCACCAGCGAATCCCGCGCATCGCGGATCTCGAGCGTCACGGCCGTCGCGCTATCGGGAGCCTGCCGGAAGAAGAAATCGATGCGCCCCCCGGCCGCCGGGTTCTTCCCGACCGGCGCGGTGCGCGACGGCGTGAATCCCGACCCGGGACCGCGCCAGGCGTCGCTCGGCGCGAACAGCCAGCGCTCGGCCGAAGCGACCTCGGGTGTCACCTGCCGCAGCGGTGAGAGGTCGTCCAAGATCCAGAACGAGCGTCCGTGCGTCGCCGCGATGAGATCGCCGTCCTTGATCGTCAGGTCGTGAATCGGGACCACGGGCAGATTCTGCCGCACGGACTGCCAGCTCGTCCCGTCGTCGAACGAGACGTACACGCCGAACTCGGTCCCGGCATAGAGCAAGCCCGGCCGCACCGGATCCGCCCGCACCACGCGCACGGAATGCCCGGCCGGAATCCCGTTCGTGATCCGGCGCCAGGTCTTCCCGTAGTCGTGGGTGACGTAGGCGTACGGGGTGAAGTCGTCCAGCTTGTACCGGGTGGCCGCCACATAGGCGGTGGCGGCGTCGAGCGGCGACGCATCGACCATGCTGACCAGGGTTCCAGCGGTGATGTCCTTCGGCGTGACGTCTTGCCACGTCTTGCCGCCGTCCCGGGTCACCTGCACCACTCCGTCGTCCGTACCCACCCAGATGAGATTCGAGTCGCGTGGCGATGGGGCGATGGTGAAAATCGTTCCGTAATACTCGACGCTCGTGTTGTCCTTGGTGATCGACCCGCCCGAGGATAGTTGTTTCGCGCGGTCGTTGCGGGTCAGATCCGGACTCACCGCATCCCAATGCCTGCCCTCGTCGGTAGTGCGGAACAGCACCTGCGAGCCGACGTACAGCACGCCGGGATTCCTGGGCGCCAACACGATGGGGAACGTCCACTGGAAGCGGTACTTCAAGTCGGCCGCCGCCCACCCCATGGGGTTGTCGGGCCATGCGTTAATGTCGCGTTCCTGCCCGGTGCGCACGTCGAACCGGCTCACGTAGCCGCCGTAGCTGCCGGCAAAGACGACGTCCGGGTCGTCGGCGCGCGCCGCGATCCATCCGCTTTCCCCGCCGCCCACGTCGTACCAGTCCCGTTCGCCGATCACGGCGCCATCGGTCCGGCTGGCGATGCACACCGTGCTGTTGTCCTGCTGCGCGCCGCAGACTTTGTACGGGCGATGGGTGGTGGCGATGACGTGGTAGAACTGCGCGGTCGGCTGGTTCGCCTCCGTGCTCCAGCTGACACCGCCGTCCAAGCTCACGGTGGCGCCACCGTCGTTGCCGTTCACCAGACGGTTCGCATCCCGGGGGTCGATCCACAGGGCGTGATGGTCGCCGTGCGAGCCCCGGATAGCCTTGAACTCCTTGCCGCCGTCGATCGATTTGAGCAGCGCGGTATTGAGCACATAGACGGCGTCGGCATTCGCCGGATCGGCGTACACGTTGCTGAAATACCAGGCGCGCTGCCGCAGGTCATGGTCGTCGCTGGTGCGGGTCCAGGTGGCGCCACCATCGTCGGAGCGATACAGACCGCCTTCGGCGGCCTCAACCAGCGCCCAGATCCGCTCCGGCCGCACGGGAGAGACGGCGACGCCGATGCGGCCGATCACACCTGCCGGCAGCCCTTTGTTCCGCGTGAGCTCCGCCCAGCTGTCGCCGCCGTCGGTGGACTTGAAGAGGCCGCTCCAGCGCCCGCCGCTCGTGAAGCTCCAGGGCGTGCGCTGCGCCTGCCACAGGGCGGCGTAGAGGACCCGAGGATTGGACGGGTCGAGCACCACGTCCACCGCGCCCGCGCTGTCGGACTTGAAGAGAATCTTCTGCCAGGTCTTGCCGCCGTCGGCTGAGCGGAACACGCCGCGAGTGGCATTGGGCGCGAACACGTGCCCCAGCACGGCGGCGTACACGCGGTCGGGATCGCGGGGGTCGACCATGATGCGGGCGGTTTGTCCCGCGTCGGCGAGGCCGATGCGGACCCAGGTCTTTCCCGCGTCGGTGGAGCGGTACATGCCGTCGCCGGGAGAGACGTTGCCGCGCAACGTGGACTCGCCGGTGCCGACGTAGATCACGTTCGGATCCGACGGGGCGACGGCGATCGCGCCGATCGAGCCGGCACCCAGCGCCGAATCCGCGATCGGCTCCCAGGTGAGCCCGGCGTTGGCCGTCTTCCACACGCCGCCGCCGGTCGCGCCCATGTAGAACACGAGGGGATGGGCGGGGTCTCCCGCCACGGCCGCCACACGGCCCCCGCGGAACGGCCCGATCTCGCGCCAGCGCAGCCCCGCATAGAGCGAGGTATCGAATCGGGTCGGCACCTGGGCGGCGACGCCCGAGCCGAGCAGGCAGGCGAGCAGCAGCGACGGCGAGACGGCGTGCCGGAAGCGAGCGCTCATTGGGCCACCACCGGCAGCTCGATGAAGCTCGCCTGGTCCGGCGCGCGGTAGATCCGCTGCGTCGCCCGGTGGTAGTCCCCCGGCTTCGCCCAGAAGATGTTCGGGACGAAGGTCTGCGGGTTCCGGTCGTACAGCGGGAACCAGCTCGACTGCAGCTGCACCATGATGCGGTGGCCCGGCAGGAAAACGTGGTTCGCCGTGGGCAGCGCGAAGCGATAGCGCAGCGGCTGGTTGGGCGTGAGTGCCTTGGGCGTCTCGAAGCTCTCGCGATAGCGGCCGCGGAAGATGTCCATGGCGACCGCGAGCTGGTAGCCGCCCAGTGCCGGGTCGGGCGTCGCTTCATCCGGGTACACGTCGATCAACTTCACCACCCAGTCGGCGTCGGTTCCGGTCGTCGACGCGATGAGATTCACGACCGGCTGCCCGCTGATCCTGACGGGCCCGGTGAGCACGTCCGACGTGTAGGTCAGGACGTCGGGGCGTCCCGAGGCTTCCCGCTGGTCGTCCACCAGCCACTGCGGCCAGGTGAGGGGGAGGACGTAGCCCATCGGCTGGCTGGGCCGCGCACGGTACGGTACGGGCTTCGCGGGGTCGGAGACGTATTCGTCGGCGGCTGAGTCGCCGGCCGCGGGGGCGGCAAATCCGACCTTGAGGCCGGCCTGGAGGTAGAGCGGCGTCGGACGGATCGAGCATCCGCTCGGACAGCCCGATGGCCAGACGGTCAGGCGCTCCCACTCGTCGATCCCGGTTACGAATGCATTGACGGGGGCGACGCTCTCCGACTGCGCGCCGTCCTTGAGGTAGCGATCGAGGAACGGCAGCAGGATGTGCTGCTGGAAGTAGCGCGAGGTGTTGCTGTTGAACGGGATCGCACCGAGCGAGCTGCCGTCTTCGATTTCCTGGCCGTGATGCCAGGGGCCCATCACCAGGAAGACCTTGTCGTTGTTCGTGTCCTTGGGCTCGAGCGCCTGGTACACGGCGATCGCGCCGTAAATGTCTTCCTGGTCCCAGAGGCTGTGGACCAGCATGACCGGGATCGTGAGCGGCTGACCCGCGAGGACCTTGTCCATCGCCTGCTGGCTCCACCACGAGTCGTAGCTCGGGTGCGCGAGCAGGGCGCGCCAGAAGCCAACCTGCTCGAGCCCGTGGGCCCGCCCCAGCTCCCCCGCCGACCCGGCCGCCATGTACTGGTCGTAATCGTCGAAATGATCGGTCCACCACCGGAACTCGTTGGTGCGGGACGCTTCCTGCTCGTAGATGTAGGGCATGTTCTGCTGGCGGAAGGCACCGTTGTGGAACCAGTCGTCGCCCATCCAGCCGTCCACCATCGGGTTCATCGGGACGGAGACCTTGAGGGCGGGATGCGGATGCACCAGCGCCATCAGCGGCTCGAAGCCATCGTAGGAGATGCCGAGGATCCCGACTTTGCCGTTCGTTTCGGGGACGTTCTTGACCAGCCAGTCAGCCGTATCGTAGCAATCGGTCGACTCGTCCACCGGCGTGGGGTTGAGCGCCCCATGCAACGGACGATTCATCACATAGTCGCCTTCCGAGCCGTATTTGCCGCGGATGTCCTGGACCACACGGATGTAGCCGCCCGGGAGGATGACGTCGAGCGCGTTGTCGTAGCCGTTGAGGTTCGGGCCGAGATGCACGCTCGCCGCATATGACGTGGTGCCGGTCGCGTCGTACGGCGTACGGGTGAGCAGGATCGGCGCGCGGGCGGCCCCCTTCGGGACGAGGATCACCGTATGCAGCTTCACGCCGTCGCGCATCGGGATCATCACATCCCGCCGCACGTAGTCGAACCCCGACGTGACTGGTGTAAAGGTGCCGGGCGTCTCGCTGGGCAGCGTCGGCGAGTGTTGCGCGGCGAGCGGTGTCGCCAGGATCAGCGACGCGGCGAAGAGCCGGACGGGAAGACGGGACATGCGCGTTGCTCCACTGAGGTCGGGAGCAAAGCTACACCGCGAAGGGATGCCCGGGGCGGGAATCGAACCCGCATGCCGTTGCCGACACAGGATTTTGAGTCCTGCGCGTCTGCCAGTTCCGCCACCCGGGCTCGTTCAGATTTTCGGGGGAATCGCGCGCTCGACGTCCCGTTGCTTGGCCAGGAGCCGTTCCGCGAAATCCAGCCGCTCCTCCAATTCGGCGACGCGCCGCTGGACGTCGGCGAGCTCGCCGAGTTTCTGCTGCATCTCTTCCGAGGTGCCCAGCTCGTGCTGCAAGCGCTCCAGCTCGCCCAGCCGGAGCGCCGCGTGTCGTTTGCGATCAGACGCCCGCATCTCGGCAGGCATGAGCCGGTACAACAGCCCGACTCCACCCATCAGCGCCACGAAGATGAACCCCACGCCGATGGCCCATTCCGGAATGCCGAACATGCTCCCCTCCTCGTGCCTTCAGCGGCCTCGCTTCGGCCTCGACAACCCCCGCGTCAGCGCGTCATGACGTGGCGGAGGGGAAAGAAGGTTTCGCTAGGCTCTCGGTGGAACGATCCGGTCCGCGTCCCGCTGCTTGGCGAGCATCCGCTCCACGAAATCCAGCCGCTCCTCGAGCTCGGCAAGTCTGGTCGCGACCCCTTCGTCCTGGGTGAGACCCTGTTGCCCGGATTCAATAGCACCCAGGCGGCGCTGCACGACATCGAGTGCCTGCGAGAGATCCCGTCGGGACGCATGCCGCCCGCGCAGCCCCTCGGACGGCAGCATCCGACCGAACACGGCTTTTGCGATCGAGCCCGCCAGGATGATGAACCCGACGCCGATGGCCCACTCGGGGATTCCAAACACTGCCCCTCCGCTCGGGCGAGAGGAGGGAATATACAGCGCTTACGGACGAAGTCGCCGCCTCGGCCGGAGGCCCGGCCGCCCCTCGCGCTGGGCGGCCCGCTCGCGCCGCACCTCCTGCAGCCGCTGCAGCAACCGCTCGCGCAGCATCTGGTAGCGCGCCCGCTGCACCGGCGTCAGATAGCCCGACATCTCCCGGTCCTGATCCTGGTCGAGCCGCAGCAGATCGCCACGGTTCGCCTGCATGGCGTCCATCAAGCGGCGCACGCTGTCGGGATTGGCCGCCTGCCCCGGCCGCATCTGGTCCTGCAGCCCAAAGCGGAGCAGCAGCTGTTGCCGGACGATCGTGCGTCGCCGCGTCCGGAACCGCTCCTCTGTGGCCCGCAGCCTGTCGGCCTGATCGTTGGAAAGCCCCAGCTGCTGCTGGACCACCGCGCCGAAGCGGCGCTCGATTTCCTGTTGCAAGCGCTCCCGCTCCCCCGAATCGGGGAGGACGGCCGAGTCCTGTTGCGCGGCGAGCGCCGGTACGAGGAACAGGCCAAGCACCCAGATGAGATTCCGCATCACCCCTCCAATGACTGCAGCAGCGCCTGGAGCTGCTCGGTCGTCAGATCGCTGAAGTCGTCATCCGCGGGCTCGACGGCGGCGTCGTTCAGGGTCTGGTCGAGACTCCCCAGCACCTCCCGCAGCTGATCGGCCGACAGATCTTGCAATTCCTCGCGCACGTAGTGGCCCGAGTGCGCCGGCCCCGAGAACCAACGACCACGCACCACGAGCCCCGCCCCGACCATCAACACGACGAGCGCCGCCGCCCGCAGCCACGTGGGCTGGATATACCAGGGCCGCCGCGCCGCTCGATCCGCCCGGAGCCGCTCCAGCACGGCGGCGGCCGTACGTTCGACATCCAACCGTTCGGCGGCCTTCATGCCCAGCCGGCCGGCCAGCCGCTCCAGCTCGATGTCCCGCTCTTCGTCGTGCGTCATTTCAGCCACTCCTTCAGCCGCTTCACGGCATGGTGATAGTGCACCCGGGCCGCCCCCGGCGTCGTCTCCAGCGCCGCCGCGATGTCGTCGTACTCGAATCCCTGCTGCGCCCGCAGCAGGAAGACCTCGCGCTGCATCCGCGGCAGTTTCTCGAGACCCTGGCGCAACCGCTCCTCTGTCTCTCCCGCCTCGGCTCGCTCGTGCGGGTTCCCGTCCTTCGATTCGACCTGATCGTCCAGGGGAACGATCCGCCGCCGCGCCAGCCGCCGTCCCAGATCCTTGAGCGCGTTGCCGCCGATCGTGAGCAACCAGGTGCGAAACTGGCACTGGTTGCGGAACCTGCCCACGGCTCGGAACGCCCGAATGAACGTCTCCTGCACCAGGTCGTCCACATCCGCTTCCGGAGCCCCCGCCCCCGCCAGGAATCGCGCCAGGGTGCGCGCGTGGCGCCGCACGAGCTCGGCCGCCGCCCGCTCCTCGCCCGCCAGCCAGGCGGCGATCAGCTCGGCATCATCCGCCGGCCGGACGGCCGGATCCGCAGGAGGCATGGGTGTCGGGTGGACGTGAGTGATGGCAGGAAATTAAGACTGCTGCGGGTCGTCCCTACCATCCCGGGCGGTCCCCGACTACCTTCACAATTCGAACAAACGTTCGAAAACCATTGCGCCCCTACGACCAGCGCTTCGACGCCCTGCTCGCCCACGCCGCCCGGGTCTTCGCCCAGCGGGGCTATGATCGCACCACCATGCGCGACCTGGCCGCGGCCAGCGGGATGTCCCTTGCCGGCATCTACTACTACGT
>JBGPHP010000094.1:0-11204 GCA_041484445.1 Gemmatimonadota bacterium | reverse complement strand
GGATCGAATGGGTGCGCTACGCCCAGGTGACCGACGCCGAGCGGCAGCACCTGGAAGAGCTGTTCCGCACGGGCATCGCGCCGGTCCTGACGCCGCTGGCGATCGACCCGGGTCATCCGTTCCCGTTCGTCCACACCAAGAGCCTCAACGTGGCCCTGCTCGTCGAGAGCAGCGGCTCGGGCCAGCAGCTGTTCGCCGTGGTGCAGGTGCCGGCGGTGCTGGATCGGGTGGTGCTCCTCCCTCGGACCGACGAGCGCGTCCGGTTCGTGCTGCTCGAGGAGATTTTGGCGGCGCATCTGGCCGACCTGTTCGGCGGCTTCACGGTGGTCGACCACACGTTCTTCCGGGTGACGCGCAACGGCGACCTGGCGATCGACGAAGACGAGGCGGAGGATCTGCTCCAGACGATTGAAGACACGCTGCGCCAGCGCATGCGCGGCGAAGCGGTCCGGTTGGAGATCCTGGCCGACGGTGACGAGCGGTTCGCGCAGATGCTCATGGGGGCGCTGGGGCTGGGCGAACGGGACGTGTTCCGGGTCGCGGGCCCCGTCGATCTCACCGCCCTGATGGCGCTGCAGCGGTTCGAGGGATTCCGGGCGCTCCGGGACGAGCCGCTGGTGCCGCGCGTCCCGGCGGCGTTCGCGAGCGGCGACAACCCGTTCGACCTGATTCGCAGCCAGGACGTGCTCGTCCACCATCCGTACGAGTCCTTCGGGTGCGTCGTGGATTTCATCGAACGGGCGGCGGACGACCCGCAGGTCCTGGCCATCAAGCAGACCCTGTATCGCACCAGCGGCGGGAGCCCGATCATCCCCGCGCTGGCGCGGGCGGCCCAGAACGGCAAGCAGGTCACCGCCCTGGTGGAGCTCAAAGCGCGATTCGACGAAGAGAACAACATCGTCTGGGCGCGCGAGCTGGAGCAGGCCGGGGTGCACGTCGTGTACGGCGTGGTGGGGCTGAAGACGCACTGCAAGGCCGCACTGGTCGTGCGCCGCGAGCCCGACGGCATCCGCCGCTACGTCCACCTCTCGACAGGCAACTACAACCCGGCCACGGCCCGTATCTACACCGATCTCGGCCTGTTCACGGCCGACCCGGCGTTCGGTGAGGACGTCAGCGGGATGTTCAACCTGCTGACGGGCTATTCACAGCGGCGCAATTGGCGCAAGCTGTGCGTGGCGCCGGTGGACCTGCGGGGGAAGGTGATCGCGCTGATCGACCGCGAGCGGCAGCATGCGGAGGCGGGCGGGAGCGCGCGCATCATCGTGAAAATGAACGCCCTCGTCGAGCCCGCGGTGATCGACGCGCTGTACCGGGCGTCGCAAGCGGGCGTGCGGATCGACCTCCTGATCCGCGGGATTTGCTGCCTCCGCGCCGGCCTGCCCGGGGACTCGGAGACGATCCGCGTCGTCAGCATCGTGGATCGGTTCCTCGAGCACAGCCGCGTCTTCTACTTCGAGAACGCCGGCGATCCGGAGGTCTTCCTCGCGAGCGCCGACTGGATGCCCCGCAATTTCTTCCGCCGCATCGAGGTGATGTTCCCGATCCAGGATCCGCGGCTCAAGGCGCGGATCGTCGAGAGTATTCTCCCCACCCTGCTCGGCGACAACGTGAAGGCCCGCGTCCAACGTCCCGACGGCAGCTATGCGCGGGTCGAGCGGGGCCCGGACGAGCCGGCGCTGCGTTCCCAGGTCGTGCTGCAGGGGCAGGCGCGGGAGTCCGCCCGGGACGTGGGGGATCCGAAGCACGTGCTGTTCGTCCCGATCGTCCGGCAGGCCGGTCGAAACGGCGGGAACGGCGGCCGGTCGGTCGAGCGACGCCCGTCGCGCCGCGCCGCCGCCCGTCAGACCCGCCGCAAGAAACCCTCCCCGAACGACTAGACCCGTCGTTCCCGGCGGGTGCGCCGTCGGCTGAGCGAGAGGGGGATGGGGACCGGGGCCGCTGGAGTGCTCACCCCAAGAGTGGCGAGCGCCGCCTCGATCTCTCGCCGCCAGGTCCCCGCCGTTTTCAGTCCGTTTGCCCGCAATGCCGTGAAGAGCGACGTGTGCCGGGCCCGCAGTCGTCGCGCGACCGCGACGAGCCCCGGCTTCGGGTCGCGACGACGCGCCACCTGCACCGCTTCCGGTGTGGGGTGATCCGAGATCGCCACGTCGAACAACCGGATCGCTCGCTCGGCGGCCACTGATTCAACTCCCGTGCGGACGGCGTGCTCGAGCTCGAGCACGTCGTGCAGCTCTCCGAGCCGGTCCTGGAGCGTCCGCAACCGCGCCACGACGGCCGCGGTCGCCGGCACCTCCTCCGTCAACGGCTCGAGCAGGTACCGCAGCCGTTTGGCGGCGATGCGCGCCCGGTGAACCTCCGGGCCGTCGGGTGCGCGCACCGCGGCGAGGATCTGATCGAGCTGCTGGGCCTGTGCGAGCGCCGTACCGCGTGCCACCGCGGCGAACGGCCGATCGGGGCCGGCCTCGTCGGGTTGCAGGGCCTGGCGATAGATCGCGAGACCGTTGCGCAGCCGGCGTTCGGCACCCCGGAACGAGCGCCGGGCCTCGGCGAGGTCGTGCTCGATCCGCTTGGTACGCTGCGCTTCGATGCGCCCGATGAGCCAGCGCAGGCCCACGCGCTCACGGGTGCTCAGCTCGGGCGTCAGCGGCTGCAGCCAGGCGAGCGCCACGTCGGCATCCCGCACGCGGTTGGTCTCGTCGGCGATCTCGCCGAACCGGCGATACAGCTTGGGGCGCGCGCTGCCCTTCAGCTCCGCGCGGTACGCCCGGAGGGTCGAGCGGAGGCGACGCAACGCCACGCGGAAATCGTGCAAGGCCTCCGTGTCCTTGGGGTCGTCCATCCGGCGCGCCGCTTCGACCGCGGCGTCGAGATACGCCTGCGCGATCAGCCGCACGCTCTGCGCGGCTGGCCGGGCGAGGATCTCGGGGGGCAGCGATGGTGTGGGCATGACTATCCCCCCAGGTCCCGCAGCTGAGAGGGCGTCAACGCCCATACGAGGGTGGCGCACCCCGCGCCGACGGTGTCGGGGATCGCCAGCAGACAAGCCGCGCCCTTCTTGAGCTCGACGAAGGACCGCTCAGCGCCGGCGAGGAGCCAGCTCACGGTTCGGCTCAATCCAGGCTCGTGGCCGACGATCGCCACGGTGTCATGGCGGCCCACCCCCTCGAGCCAGCGCCCCACGTCTGCCGTCGGCTGCCCGGGGGCGAGGGCGGACACGACCACGGGGGTAATCGGCTTGTAGACCTCGGCGAGGATGTCGGCAGTCTCGCGGGCACGCGTCAACGGGCTCGTGGCGAGCAGATCGACGTCCGGGACGAGCGTCTGCAGCCCCCGGGCGGCCCGCTTCATCTTCTTCTGACCTTCGGGAGTGAGGGGCCGCCCCGCATCATCGGGATGCTCCCGCGCATATTCGGCGGGATCCTGGGCGATGGCGTGACGCACGACGAGCAGGTTCATGTGGGAGCGGAGACCGTTACCTCCGAGCCGACGGCATAGATCACCGACACCGGCGCGGTCGTGTCGAGCGGCGCCCACGCGGGGCCATACAGCCCGGCAAAGTTTACGCGAAGATCCAGAGTGGTGATAGGCCGCACGGCCCAGGGCGGGTGCGCGACGTCGAAGGTGCGCAACCGGCCGGCGCGGTCGGTGCGGCAGCCGCGGTCGCGCTCCTTCACCCAGTGCTCGAACGACTCCGCCCCCGGCAGCTCGGTGCGGGCGGTGCCCTGCACGGTCACGTGCCAGCGGGGGCGATCGAGGCCGAAGCGGTATTCCGCCCGTGGTCCTTCCTGTTGTTGCGACAGACTGGCGCGGATCCGTCCCGCCCGGAACGGCTCCCCGTAGAGCCAGCGCGCGCCGGCCGCCAGCAGTCTGCTGGGCACCAGCTCCTGTACGAACCGTACGGCCCGGCGACCGTCGTGCCGCACGTAGAGCCGCAGGTTCACCTGGGGATAGGCGGTGAGGCCGGGGATCGGGAGTCCGCGCACCCGCACGCGGTCCATCTGCAACGCGACGAGGCTCATGTGGCAGCGGCCGGCCCACCGATCGGCGTCGCAGCCGGGCGGCACGAGCGGCGCCGCGAGCTCGTCCGGGACGGCGAAGGTGACCAGCACCAGGTCGCGCCAGATCGCGGTGAAATACGGACGCGTCACAGCCCTTCCGCAGGCGGTCGCGGTGGCGCGGGGACGAAGTGGTTCAACGGACCGCGTCCCCGGCCGAGCCCGGGCGCCGCCGCAATGGCGCGCGCCACGAAATCGAGCCCGTCTTCCACGGCGCGGGTAAGTGGGCGGTCGAGGGCGAGCCCCGCGGCGATCGCCGCGGACAACGTGCATCCGGTGCCGTGCGTCGCGTTCGTGTCGATGCGCGGGTGCGTGAAGCGGTGGACGCCGCGCGCGCTCACCAGGACGTCCACGACCGTTTCACCGTCGAGGTGGCCGCCCTTCACGAGTACGACCTGCGCTCCCTGGCGGACGAGCGCGCGGCCGGCGCGTTCCATCTGGTCCGGTGTGCGGACCTCCTCCTCGGTGAGGATCTGGGCCTCGTCGAGGTTCGGCGTCACCAGGGTCGCCAGGGGAACGAGCCGTCGGCCGATCACCTGCTCGGCGTCGGGCGCCAGCAGCCGGTCGCCCGAGGAGGCCACCATCACCGGATCGAGCACGTAGTTCGGCAGGCGCCAGCGGCTGATGGCGTCGGCCACCACCTCGACGAGCTCGGACGTGCCCAGCATCCCGGATTTCACCGCCTGGGGCGGCAGATCCTCGACCAGGGCCTCGAGCTGTGCAGTCACGAGGGCGGCGGGGAGGGCCTGCCACGCGCGCACCCCGAGCGTATTCTGCGCGGTGACGGCACAGACGACGCTCGTGCCGAAGACCCCGAACTGATGAAAGGTCTTGAGGTCGGCCTGGATCCCGGCCCCGCCGCCGGAATCGGACCCGGCGATGGTCAGGGCGATCCGCATGCCGCTCGGGGGCCGGTGCGCTTGGCGCGGGAGGCCGGCGGGGCGAAGTTACAGGGGTGGGCGGCGCGCTGCAGCGGCGCCCGGGGACCGGGAGGAGTGCGCATCGCCACTAATCTGCCATCGATGATCCGCGATCTCAAACGACGCCGCGCGCGCGGGCGGCGCGGTCTCGCGATCGTGGAGGGCGTCCGGCTGGTGGAAGAGGCCGTCACCGCGGAGATCCGCATCACCGGTGCCGTGGTGGCGCCCGATCTCGCGCGCTCCTCGCGCGGCACCGCGGTGCGGGTTGCGCTGGAGAATCGCGCCGTGCCGGTCGAGGACGTATCGGCGCGCACGTTCGCCACCCTCGCCGATACCGAGACGCCGCAGGGCATCATCGCGGTGGTGGAGCCGCGGCATTGGACTCCCGAGGATGTGCCACTCACCGGCGCTCCGGTGCTGCTGGTCATCGACGGAGTGCAGGATCCCGGAAACGTCGGCACGCTGTTGCGCACCGCGCATGCGCTGGGGGCGCGCGGCTCGATCGCCCTGCGGGGCACGGCGGACGTGTGGGGACCCAAGACGCTGCGAGCGGCGATGGGCGCGACGTTCCGCCATCCGGTGCTGACGTTCGACGATACGGGCTTCATCGCGTGGGCACGGCGCCACGACGTCACCCTGTGGGCCAGTGCCGCCGACGGCGAGCCGCTGGAGCGGGCGATCGGCGCCGACGGACGGGGGAAGGGGGTCATCGCGGTGATCGTCGGTAACGAGGGAGCCGGTATCCGGCCCCACCTGAACGCCGTCGCGGCGCGGCGCGTGGCCATCCCGCTCGCGCAGGGCGCCGAGTCGCTCAACGTCGCGGTCGCGGCCGGCATCCTCCTCTACGAGGTCGCCCGTGCCCGCTGATCCGTTTTTCGCCGTCGCGGCGGGCATCGCCGGGCTCTGCTTCGGCAGCTTCCTCAACGTCTGTATCCTCCGCCTGCCGGCCGAGCAGTCATTGCTCCGCCCGCCGTCGAGCTGTCCGCGCTGCAGCCAGCGCATCGCCTGGTACGACAACATCCCGGTTGTGTCGTGGCTCGTGTTGCGCGGCCAGTGCCGGAAATGCGGGAATCCGATTTCGCGGCAGTATCCGCTGATCGAAGCGCTGGTCGGGCTGCTCTGGGTGGCGGCGGTTCTCGTCTGGGGCGTGAGCGTCCACGCGCTGGCCGGGGCGCTCCTGGGGACCATCCTGCTCGGCATCGGGATCACCGATGCTCGCCACTACCTGATCCCCGACGAGTACACGTGGGGCGGACTGGTGATCGGACTGGCGGCCTCGCTCGTCGGGGGGTGGCAGGGGTTTCTCCAGGCGGTGATCGGCGCCGCGGCGGGGTTCGGTCTGCTGTACGTCGTGGGCGTAGGCGGCAAGTGGATGTTCGGAGAGGAAGCGATGGGGGGCGGCGACATCAAGATGATGGCCATGGTGGGCAGCTTCGTTGGCTGGAAGGGCGTGCTGCTCACGATCTTCTCGGGGGCGCTGCTCGGCACGTTGATCTTCGTGCCGCTGTCGCTGCGCAAGAAGCGACTCGTGCCGTTCGGGGTATTCCTGGCCGTGGGTGCCGCCGTGACCTTCGTGTGGGGAGACGCGATCATCGAATGGTAC
Organism: Gemmatimonadota bacterium; assembly: GCA_041484445.1. Taxonomy (GTDB): domain Bacteria; phylum Gemmatimonadota; class Gemmatimonadetes; order Gemmatimonadales; family GWC2-71-9; genus DASTHG01. Next base: position 4,623 of record JBGPHP010000094.1, on the reverse strand, counting down.
CGTCGATTCCTGAGCGGCGGGTGAGCCGTTGAGCGATCCGCTGGCCGGTCTGTTCGAGACCGGTGACGTCCTGGAGCGCGTCGGGATGGACCTGACGGCCCTGGCCCGGCGCGGTGACCTCGAGCCGGTACGCTGTCGTGACGCGGAGATCGCGCGCGTGGTGGACATCCTGCTGCGCGCGAGCAAGAACAACCCGGCGCTGGTCGGCAAGGCCGGCGTGGGGAAGACGGCGATCGTCGAGGGACTGGCCCAGCGCATCGCCGCCGGCGAGGTGCCGCCGGCCCTGAAGGACGCCCGGGTCGTGGCGCTCGATCACGTCGCCCTGCTCGCCGGCACCGCGTTTCGCGGCCAGTACGAGGAGCGGGTGCGGAAGCTGGTCGAAGCGCTCGCCGCCGATCCCGATCTCATCCTGTTCGTGGACGAGCTGCACAACCTCATCGGGCAGGGGACCGCCATGGGGGCCGCGATGGACGCGGCCAACATGCTGAAGCCAGCCCTGGTCCGGGGCGACATCCGCGTGGTGGGCGCCACGACCGGCGAGGAGTACGAGCGCTGGATCCGCAACGATCCGGCGCTGGAGCGGCGCTTTCAGCCGCTCACTATCCTCGAGCTCGACGCGATCCAGACGTGGGAAGTGCTGGTGGCCCGACGCCCACGGCTCGAGCGGCATCATGCCGTGGCCATCACCGACGACGCGCTCAAGGCGGCGATCGTGCTCACCGACGAGTTCGTGCCCGAGCGCGCCCGGCCGGACAAGGCGATCGACGTGCTGGACGAAGCCTGCGCGAACGCGCAGGCCACGGCGCGCGTCAGTCCGGAGCTGGATCGCCTGATCCGCGAGCGCCGCAAGGTCGACGCGCTGCTGCGGCGCGGCGCCAAAGGGGACGCCCGGGACGAGCCATTGCCCGATCTCGCGACCGTATTCGCGCGGATCGGGCACGAGCTGGAGTCGCTGCTCGGCGGGAGCAGCCGCGAGTCCGTGGCGGCCGACGCAGCAGCGTCGCCGCGCCCGGCCCCGCCGCCGCCCGCGACGCCGCAGGACCAGCGGAACGAGCTCGACCGGCTGCTGCGCGCCGAGCTGGAGCGGCAGGGAATCGTGGTGGGCGGTCGCGACGTGGCGCGAGTGGTGAGTGCCGCCGTGGGGAAGGGGATCGAGTGGGCCGGCTGAGCCTTGGGGCGATCGTCGTGTTGGCGCTGGGCAGCGGGGGGGGGTGCCGCGAGCGGGCGAAGGCGATGGAGAGCGAGGCGTCGGTACGGGAGCTGGTCAAGCAGCTCCGGGCGCGGGCCGAGAGCGCCACCGGGTTGCACTTCAGGCACGACGTGGCCGTCCTGCTCCGGACTCCGGACCAGATCCACGACTACGTCGTACACAAGTTCGATGACGATCTTCCGCCGGCCGAGCTCGCCGGTCTCGAGGCCGGGTACAAGCTGTTCGGGTTACTCCCCGACTCGCTCGATCTGCGACGCACCGCCATCGACCTGTACTCCGAGCAGATCGCCGGCTACTACGATCCGGATTCGACTGCGCTGTTCCTTCGCGCGGGGTCGGACCTCTACCGCATCCGGATTACCGCATCGCACGAGCTGATCCACGCCCTCCAGGACCAGTACGTCCCGCTCGACTCGATCTTGCGCCAGCGTCGCCACAACGACCGCGGTCTCGCGGCCCAGGCGGTGTTGGAAGGGCAGGCGACCTTCTACCAGATCAAGGTGTTGATGCCCGAGCAGCGGCCTGAGACGTTGCCCGAGCACTGGTTCTGGCGGCAGCGGGAAGTCGCCGTGGAGCAGCAATCGCAGATGCCACAGTTCGCGAGCGCACCGTTGTGGCTGAAAGAGACGCTGGTGTTCTTCCCGTATCTCCGGGGCGCTGATTTCGTCGGGTGGTACGTGCGTACCCACGCGAAGGGCCAGCCCTACGGTGCCGCGATGCCCGTGTCCACCGAGCAGATTCTCCACCCCGACCGCTATGAGAACGGGGACAAGCCGGTGGTGCTGGCGTTCACCCCTCCGTCACCCGACACGGTCCGCTACGAGGACGACCTGGGAGAATTCGAGATCGGCGTGCTGTTCAGCCAGCTGCTGAGCGACTCGACCGCCGACCGGGGTCCGGTCTACGCCCAGGGATGGGGGGGCGACCGCTACCGGGTCTACGGCACGCACGCCGACGCGCTCGTGTGGTACTCCGTGTGGGATGACGCCGCCGCGCGCGACCGCTTCGTGCGCACTCTCACCTCCGCCTGGACGGCGCGCCGCGCCGGCAACGCCGGTCGCCGCTACCGGGTCGACCCCCTCACCATCGACGGCCGCCCCGGGGCCCGACTGGTGGATGCGCCGCATGAGTGGATCGGTTGGAAGGCCCTGCCCGGGGTGAGAATCGCGAAATAGCGAAGCATTCACCCACTTGGTTTCCGCCCACCGGCTAAGTATTTTGCGTGGCTTATGTTTACGGCCCTGACCGAGCGGTTCTCCGGTGTGGTCCAGCGGCTCGTCGGTCGGGGCGTCTTGTCGGAGCAGGACGTGGGCGACGCCCTGCGCGACATCCGCCGCGCGCTGCTCGAAGCCGACGTGAGTCTCGACGTCACGCGCGATTTCGTGGAGCGGGTGCGCGAGCGGACCGTCGGGACCCTCCAGCTCAAGGCGGTGAACCCGGGGCAGCAGGTCGTGAAGCTGGTGCACGACGAGCTGGCGGCACTGCTCGGCGGCACGCGTCGCGATCTGGAGTTTGCGAGCGTCGGGCCCACGGTCATCCTGCTCGTGGGGCTGCAGGGGTCGGGGAAGACGACGACCGCGGCCAAGCTCGCCCGGCGGCTGAAGCTCGAGCAGAAGGCGCCGTGTCTCGTGGCCGCGGACCTGCAGCGACCGGCGGCGGTGGAGCAGCTGCGGCAGCTGGGCGAGCAGGTCGGCGTGCGGGTCTTCGGGACGGGGGATGAGGGACGGGGGACGGGTGTGGTCGAGCACGTCCGCCGCGCGTTGCGGGAAGCGGAGAAGGCGCGCTGCCGCACCGTGATCGTCGATACCGCGGGCCGGCTGCAGATCGACGCCGAGCTGATGGACGAGCTCAAGCTGTTGAAGGAAGCGGTGCGGCCGCGCGGCGTGCTGCTGGTGGCCGATGGGATGACGGGGCAGGACGCGGTGCGGATCGCGCGCGGGTTCCAGGAGGGGGTCGGCCTCTCCGGCGTCATTCTTACGAAGCTCGACGGTGACGCGCGTGGTGGGGCGGCGTTGTCGATTCACGCCGCGACCGGTGCGCCGATCATGTATATCGGCGTGGGAGAGCGGCCGGACGCCTTCGAGCCGTTCGATCCGGTGCGGATGGCCGGGCGCATCCTGGGACGCGGCGATGTGGTGGCGCTGGTGGAGAAAGCGGCCGCCGCGATCGACCACGAGGCCGCGCTGAAGCTTGAAAAGAAGGCGCGCTCCAAACGCGGCATGGACTTGCAGGACTTCCTCGTCGCGTTGCAGCAGATGCAGAACATGGGTCCGATGAAGCAGATGCTCGGGTTGCTCCCGGGCGTGCCGGCGAAGGCGCTCAAGGCCCTGCCGGCCGACGATCGGCGGCTGAAGCACGTTGAAGCGATCGTTCTGTCGATGACGCCCGCCGAGCGGGCCGATCCGAAGATCCTGAGCGGGTCGCGGCGACTGCGGGTCGCCCAGGGATCGGGGCGGCCCGTGCAGGAAGTGAACCGGCTGCTGGAGCAGTTCCAGCAGATGCGCAAGTTTCTCCAACGGATGTAGAGGGCAGACTCATGGCAACTCGGATTCGACTGCGGCGCGTGGGTCGGAAAGGCCAGTCGTTCTTCCGCATCGTGATCGCGGATCAGCGCGCCGCCCGCGACGGGCGCTCGGTCGCGACGATCGGACACTACAACCCGCGCGCGAACCCGGCGGTGCTGCAGGTCGACAAGGACAAAGCGGTGGCGTGGCTCGCCAAAGGCGCCACGCCCACCGACACGGTCCGGTCGCTCCTCAAGCGGGCCGGGGTGTTCGGGTCACGCACCGCATAGTCGCGCGGCTGCGCAAGCCGCACGGGCAGCACGGAGAGGTGTCCGTCGTGCCCCTCGTGGACACTCCTGGGGCGGTGCTGCAGCCGAAGGCGCAGGTGTGGATCGTCGACGAGGGACGGCAGGTGCTCGCGGGGCCGCTGGTCGTGGCGCGGCGGCGGGCGTACCACGGCGAGATGTTGCTCGGATTCGCGGGCGTGACGTCGCGCGACGCGGTGGAAGCGTGGCGCGACCAGTTTCTCGCGGTGCCTGAGGCCGATGCTGGCGGTTAACGTCGTCACGCTGTTCCCCGGCTGGTTCGCCGCGCCGCTCGGGGAGAGCATTCTGGGGCGGGCGGCCGCGCGGACGTTGGTGCAGTACCGAGTCGTGCAGCTGCGGGAGTACACGCACGACCGCCACCAGACGGTGGATGACGCGCCCTACGGCGGCGGCGCCGGGATGGTGCTCAAGCCGGAGCCGTTCTTCGAGGCGGTGGAGGATCTGGGGCCCGCGCCCGGATCGCCGATCGTGCTGCTGTCGGCTCGCGGCCGTCCGTTCGGCCATCGGGATGCCGTCCGCTTCGCCGTCGGGAGCGAGTTGACGTTGTTGTGCGGGCATTACAAGGACGTGGATCAGCGCGTCG
>JBGPHP010000093.1:0-11257 GCA_041484445.1 Gemmatimonadota bacterium | reverse complement strand
GTCGATCTGCTCCACCAGCTCGTCGAACGGCGTCTCGGGGTTGGCCGCCGCCTTCGCGAACGGATACAGGTTCACGACGACCAGATCGACCAGGTCGATCCCGTGGGACTTGATCGCCGCCAGGTCGTCGGGACGATGGCGCCGCGCCAGGATCCCGCCGTGGATCCCGGGGTGAAGGGTCTTGACCCGGCCGTCCATCATCTCGGGGAATCCCGTGACCTTTTCGATGGGCACCACCGCCACGCCTGCGGCGCGCAGCGCCTCCGCGGTGCCGCCGGTCGAGACGAGCTCCCATCCCAGGGCGGCGAGACCCTGGGCGAACGGCACCAGCCCGCGCTTGTCGGAGACCGAGAGCAGCGCTCTCACCACTCCTCCGCCACGGCGCGCACCATGTCGGCCAGGCTCACGAGGTCCTTGAGGTCGATCACTTCCGCGGGGGAGTGCGAGTAGCGCAGCGGCCAGGCGAGCGGCACGTCCACGACGCCGTACGGCACGAACATCGAGCCGTCGTTGCCGCCGTTCGTGGTGCCGATCTGCAGCGCCACACCGCGGTTGCGCGCGACGCGCGCCAGGGTGTCGAGCGTGGCGGCCGGAGTCACCGAGGAGTTGTCGAGCGCGCGGGCCACGGCCCCCTTGCCGATCGGTGCCACCGCGAACGTCTGCATCTCGAGCGGCGAGTCGGCCGAGACGAACGTGTCCACCGCGTGGACGCGCACCGGGGTCGTGCCCAGGGCGGCGGCCGCGGCGCGCGCGCCCTCGAGGCCGATCTCCTCGCGCGTGCTCCAGATGAACGTCACCGCGTGGCGCAGCAGCGCGCGATTGAGGTGCCGCAGGGCGATCACGAGGCTCGCCGCGCCGACGCGATCGTCGAAGGAGCGCCCGGTGGCGCGTGTGCCGGCGAGCCGCGTGTACCGTTTGGGCATCGTGACCGTCTGGCCCGCCGCGACGCCCAGCGCGGCGGCGGCGTCCGCCGACTCGGCGCCGACGCTCACGCGCACGACGGTCGGCTGGTGGACCGTGGCCATCCCCGAGTCGCGCGGCAGGAACACGCCCGGCACGTCGCCGCGCGGTCCGTGGACCAGCGCCGCCTGGCCCTCGAACAGCGACGGGAAGAAGCCGCCACGCACCGTCAGCGCCAGCGTCCCATCGGCGCGGATCGAGTCCACGCGGTAGCCGATCTCGTCCAGGTGCGCCACGAACACGACCAGCGGATCGCCGGTGCCGACTTTCACCCACAGGTTCCCGGCGCTGTCGGTGGTCGAGGCCGCCCAGGCCGGCAGCATGCCGGCGACCGCTTCACGCACGGGCGCCTCGGCGCCCGAGACGCCGTAGCGCTCGACCAGCGTCGCGACCACGTCCTGCGCCTCCGCGATGCGACCGTCCGGGGTCGCGGGATAACTCGCCAGCACCTGTCGCGCGGGCGGCGTCGCTTCGGGCGCGGCCCCCGGGGCCGCGGCGGGCGCCGTGGCGGATTCGCCGATCCAGTCGGCGAGATCCGTGGAGAGCGCGCGCACCGAGTCGAGCGACACGGTTTCGACCGGCGTCTCGCGATACTGCAGGGGAACGGTGGCTTCGCGGATCGCGGTGAACGGTCCGTGCAGCGCCGAGAGCGCCGCCACGCCGGGGCGGCCCGCCTGCAGGGTCTGCACCGCGAACGCCACGACCACGCTGCCGCCGGGAACCGGTTTGGATGTCGCGGCGGCGAGCAGCGCCGCGCAGGCGGCGCGACGGCCGGCGGATGGTGCGGCGAGGAGACGGTCGCCGTAGTCCTGGGGGCGCTTGGCGAGTGCCACGGGAGCCAGCACGCCGATGCCCAGGGCCTCGACCTCCGCGGCCGAGGCCGCGCCGACGTCCACCCAGGCGTCATCCACGCCGAACGGTTGCTCGCTCGCCGCGGCTCGGCCGCGCGTCAGGTGCACCGAGCGCACCGCGACCACACCCGGAACCGGGCCGTGGCGCCCCCACACGGTGATCCGCTGTCCCTCGAGCTGCTGATCGAACAGGCCGCTCGTGATCCGGCCCACGCGACGCAGCCGCAGGAAGCCGTCCTCGGTGATGTTCCCCACGACGAACCCCGGCTCATCCACGCCGCAGTACACGAGGCGCCGCGGATCGCCGCTGCCCAGTGTGAGCACCACGTTGCCGAGCCGGTCGCGGGTGGCGCCGGGGAGCAGGCGGAGCAGGGTATCGGTGAGGGCGCGCTCGTAACCCGAGACGGCGGTCATGGCGGCGAGGCGGCGGGTGAGGACGGGGAGAGACTGGGCGGTCAGGCGGTCGGGCGGTCGGGCGGTCAGCGCGAACACCACGAGCGTGCCGATCTGCGCCATCCGCCCACCGACCGCCCGACTGCCTGACCGACTATCCGTCAGCCTCATGGTGTCTTCCTTCGTCGGTGAGTTTTCGCGCCAAATCCAGCACGACCTGCGGCAACAGCTGGTGCTCGACGGCCAGGACCCGGTCGGCCAGCGTCTCCGGGGTGTCGTCGGGTCGGACGGGAACCGTCCGCTGCGCGATGATCGGTCCGCGATCGTACTGCTCGTCCACGTAATGCACGGTGGCGCCGGACTGCGCCGCGCCGCTCGCCAGCACCGCTTCGTGCACGCGGCGGCCGTACATCCCGGGACCGCCGAACGCGGGCAACAACGCCGGGTGGATATTAATCAGCCTGCGGGGAAACTGCGCGACCACGGGAGCGGGGACGAGCCTCAAGTACCCGGCGAGGACGATGAGCTCCGCGTCCGCCAGGGCGGCGAGCAGCTCGCGGGGATCGCCGGGATCGTGCAGCACGACGGCCGGGATGCCCGCCCGGCGCGCCCGCTCCAGCGCGCCGGCGTCGGCCTTGTTGGAGATGACGCGCGTGACCCGGGCGGGCGTGCCCGGGCCGCAGGCGTCGAGCAGCGCCTGGAGGTTCGTGCCGCCGCCCGAGGCGAGCACGGCGACGCGAACCGGGGGCACTAGCGGTGTGGGCGCTCGGGGATCTCGCGCAGGTTCTGCTGCGTCCCGCCCGGAGGCGTGCAGTCGCCGGGGGTCTCCCGCGTCCCGCGCGGGTCCACCGGCTTGCGGCCGGCGCTCACCGTGAGGGTGTAGCGGCCGGTCTGGCGGATCGGGGTGTTGGTGGTGTTGACGAGCACGGTGAACGGACCGCTCGACGTTGCGGTGAACACCACACGCGAGGTGCAGCCCGGCCCGCCGTCGTCGTTGGCGATGGAGGTGTCGGCCGTGCCGCGCACGATCAGGTACGGATCGAAATCGGGCGACGACAGATCGATCGTCACGTCCTGGCCCGGGCGGGCGGAGAACTGCCAGCGCTGGTAGTAGGTCGTGTCGGAGTAGAGCGGGTCCGCGTCGGTCAGACTGCCGGTCCTCGCTTCGCCGATCGCGATCGGATTCAGCGCGCCGGCATTGGCGATGTTCGCCGCGCAGTCATGGGCTTCGTCCAGCGGCTGCTCGCCGGAGCGCACCGCGAGGGTGAAGCGGCCGGTTTGGCGGTGCGGGCTACTTGTGGTGTTCACCAGAATCGTGAACGGGCCGCTCGAGTGCGCGGTGAACGCGACGCGCGACGCGCACCCGGGCCCGCCGTCGTCGTTGACGAGCGACGAATCGGCGGTACCGCGCACGATGAGCACGGGGTCGAAGTCGGCCGATGCGAGATCGATCGTCACCGGCTGATTGGGCCGCGTGGTGAGCTGCCAGCGCTGGTAGTAGCTCGTGTCGGGGTAGAGCTCGTCGTCGTCCGAGAGCGTGCCGTTGACGCTCTGGCCCACGGCGATGGCGTGCGACGTGCCCGCGGCGGACGTCGGGGTGGACGGCGGCTCCTGCCGCTGGGCGAGCAACGGCTTGTGCAGCACGGTCTGAGCCTCGGCGACGGCGGCGGGATCCATCTGCAGGTTGCGCATCGCATCGGTCGCGGTGGCGAAATTCAGCGACTGGCCGCTCTCGATGGTGCTGCGGATCACGCCGATGACCTGTCCCTGCGCGTTGAGCAGCGGCGCGCCGCTCGAGCCGTGCGAGATCGCGGCCGAGATCTGGAGCAGCTTCGTGCCCCCCACGACGCGCGACGCCGAGATGATGCCTTTGGACAGCGTGCCGGGCAGCTGCCCCAGCGGATTGGAGACCACACTGACGTCGTCGCCGTCTTTCGCCGCCGTGCTCGAGCCCCAGCGGAGCATCGCCGGGGGCGTCCCCGGGACGAGCAGCATCATCACGTCCTTGGCGGTGTCGGAGGCGGCGACGGTGCAGCGCAGCGTCTCTCCGTCGGACAGCTCGATCGAGCACCCGGCGGCGTCGGCTAGGACGTGCGCCGCGGTGACGACCATGCCTTCGGGCGCGACGAAGAACCCGGTGCCGCTCGCCATCGTCTGCCCGTCCGCGTCGAGCGCGTGAATGGTGACGACCGCTTTGCGGATCGTCTCCAGGCTGATGGAGGCGGCGCCGGTTTGCTGGGCGCCGAGGGAGGTCACGGCGGCGGCCGCGAGGGTCGCCAGGGTCACGAATGGGGGGGTACGCACGGATCGACTCCTCGAGGACGGACGGTTCGCTCCACCGACAGCCAAATTTGGGGTCCCCGACCCGGGGACACAACATTTCGGTCGTATCAAGCCTGTCTCGTGATAACGTCCACCGCAGCCTGAAGATCGGTGACGATGCGGGCGCCGAGCGCCCGCGCCTGCTCCCGGTGGCGCTCCCCCTCGCCCGTGAGCACCAGGACGCCCGTTCCCCCCAGCCGGCGCGCCGGCGCCACGTCGCTCGGCCGGTCGCCCACGAACCACGAGCGGTGAAAGTCGATGCCCAGGGCGGTGCGGGCGTCTTCGAACAGCTTGGTCCCGGGCTTGCGGCACAGGCAGGGCCCCGTGAACTCGGGGTGGTGCGGACAGAAGAAGGAAGCGTCGAGCCGCGCTCCCTCGGCCGCGAGCAGCTCGGCCAGGCGGCGCTCCACCGCGCGGTAGTCCGCTTCCGAGTAGAGCCCCCGGGCGATGCCCGACTGGTTGCTCACGAGGACCACGAGCCACCCGGCCTCGTTCAGGCGGCGGATGGCCTGGGCGGCGCCGGGCAGGAGCCGCACGGCGGTGGGCTCGTGCAGGTAGCCGGGGTCCTCCACGATGGTGCCGTCGCGGTCGAGAAACACCGCGCCGCGGGCCGTCGCGGAGTCAGCCACCGAGCGCCGTCGTCACGCCCCGCGCCACCGCCTCGATCTGGTCGGGGAGAATGGTGCGCGGGTCGAGCACCACGTGGCCGTCCTCGATACGGGCGATGATGGGAGGATCGCCGCTGCGGAGCAATTCGATCAGGCGGTCGGGCCCTAAAGGACGTCCTGACGGTCGCGGTCGGGCGGTCAGGCGGACCAGCCATGTCTTGAGTTTCGTTTCGGGGAACGATCCCCCGCCCACCTCCGAGTAGCCCTCGACGATCTCGCTGCTACTTACGCCCCTGTTCAACGCCTCTGCTCGACGCCTGAGCTCTGCGTCTTCGGTCGTCAACATCCTGAGCGTCGGGATCTCCCGACGGGCGGTGTCCGGGTCGCGATACAACGCGAGCGTCGCCTCGAGAGCGGCGAGGGTGTACTTGTCGGCCCTGACCGCTCGTGCCAGCGGATCGGTCTTGCAGGCCGCGATCGCCGCCGCCTTTCCGGCGACGATCCCCGCCTGCGGCCCACCGAGCAGCTTGTCGCCGCTCGCCACGACGACGTCCACGCCGCTCGCCACCGCGTCGCGCAGCGTCGGCTCGCCGGTGAGTCCCCAGGGGGTGAGATCGAGCAGCAGCCCGCTCCCCAGGTCGTAGAGGCTCGCCGCGCCGGACGCGCGCGCCAGCTGCGCCAGCTCCGTCGCGGCGACTTCGGCGGTGAAGCCGGTCAGGCGGAAGTTCGACCGGTGGACTTTGAGCAGCGCGCGGGTGCGCGGGGTGATCGCCTTGACGTAGTCGTCGAGGTGGGTGCGGTTGGTGGTGCCGACTTCGACCAACCGCGCGCCGGAGCGCGCCATGATGTCGGGCACGCGGAACGCGCCGCCGATCTCCACCAGCTCGCCGCGCGACACGATCGCCTCGCCGTCGCGGGCCAGCGCCGAGAGCGCGAGCAGCAATCCTGCCGCCGCGTTGTTCACCACCACGGCGTCCTCGGCGCCGGTGAGCTCAGTGAGCAGGTCGCGACAGATGGCGTGACGCGAGCCGCGGGCGCCGCGGCCCAGATCGTACTCGACGTTCGTATACGAGTGGGCGACGGCGGTCATCGCCTGCACGGCAGCCGGCGCGAGCAGCGCCCGGCCTAGGTTGGTGTGCAGCACGACGCCCGTCGCGTTGATCACTGGCACGAGCGACGGCGCGCCCAGCCGCTCCAGCTGCGCGCGCACCGCGGTGGGCCACCCGGCGGCGGGCGCCGTGCCGCCGTTCGCGCGCGCCCCCTCGACCGCGGTGCGGACCGCCCGGAGCAACAGGGCGCGCGGCTGCTCCCGCGCCAGCGCGGCGATCGCCGGATCGGCGAGCAGCGCGTCGACCGACGGGAGCCGGCGGCGCGGGTCGGGTGAGCCGGTCACGGCTTCGTGGAATCGCGCACGGCGCGGTGCGTCGAGTCGGCGTGCGCCGGGACCGGCGCGGGTTTCGGCACCACCAGCACGGCGTGCCCGTCGGCCCTGGCGCCGCTCAGGTTCCGTGAGCCGCGCACTTCGACGAAGTACTTGCCGCCCGGGGTGAGCGCCGAGTCGAGCCGCAGGACGAGCTTGTCCTGGGGCACGGGCCGCTGTGACAGGATGATGCGCAGCCCCGAAGTGTCGTGAGCGGGGCGGAGACCGAGCGTGTCGGTGGAGGGCTGGGGCGCGGCTTTCCGGGTCGTGTCGGTGGCGGCGCGGGCCGAGTCGAGCGCGGCGCGCTCCTGTGCGGCGAGGGAGTCGTACCGCGCCGCCGTGAGCAGCCCGCGCACCCGGACCGGCGTCGAGTCGGGGAGTGCCACGACCCGCACCCGCAGCGATTCCGGCGGCTGGGCGGGATCGAGCGGTTGCGTGAACGTGAGCCGCGCGGCGACCGAGTCGAGTGGGTCGGCCTGGCGCAGCTTCGGGCCGGCCGTGTCGTGCACGAATGTCCAGAGCACGGCGGTGGCGCTCGAGTCGACTGTGACCAGCACCGAGTCGTACGCCTCGCGGCGGTCGCGCACCCGGTTGCTGTTCTGATCGGCGATCGCGAACACGGCGTAGCGCCCGGGAGGGAGGTTGTCGAACCGGAATCCGCCGGCGGAATCGACCAGGGCGAGGTAGGCCAGGGTGTCGGGAAGGAGCTGCGCCCGGACGAGCCCGCCCACGAGCGCCCGCTGCTCCACCCACTGCACGGCGATGCCGCCCAGCCGGGCGTGCGGAATCGCGGGGCCGGTGCTGAAGACGATGGTGCGCCGTTCCTTCATGACGTTGCGGCGCAGGTCGGCGATGCCGGGGAGGATCTGGAGCTGGTACACGCGCCCCGGCTTCCACCCTTCCTTCGGTTTCACATGGATCGCGGAGCGGTGCCAGGTGACGTTCACCGGACCCGCGGTGGGGGAGAGCAGGATGCGCGATGCGAGGCCCGCCACGGCGCCTGAGCTGGCCCTCCCGCCCCCTCCGCCGCTTTGCTCGTCGATGACCCCGTCGAACTGGATCACGGCGTCGCCGCGCGGATTCGGCACGACCGCGCCCGATTCCGGATACACGCCGAGGATGACGGGCGGTTTCTCGTCGGGGGGTCCGCCGGGCGGCTCGCCGGTGTTGGCGCAGGCCGCCGCGAGCGCGAGCGCGAGCGGGATAGCGCCCCGCGTCGCCCTCCCCGCCCGCGTCAGGAACACCCCAGCGCGCCGAGCTTGGTCGCCAGCACGTCGCGCTGGGTGCGCCACGCCTGCTGCTTGTCGCGCTCGCGGGCCACGACGTCGGCCGGGGCGCGCGCGACGAAGCTCTCGTTCGCGAGCTTCGCGCCGAGCGCATCGAGCTGCTTGTCGAGGCGCTGCAGCTCGTCGGAGAGCCGACGGCATTCCTGAGACAGGTCGATCGCCCCGGCCAGGGCCACCACCACTTCGCTGCCGTCGGTGAGCACGGCGTGCGCGCCTTCGAGCGCCTCCCCGTCGGTGGTCAGTGTCTCGAGCTGGGCGAGGCGCAGGATCGTCTCGTGCTCGGCCTCGAGCGTCGCCCGCGCCGCGCGACCCGCGGGTCGGATCGCCGCCGCGAGCCGCGCCTTGGGCGGCACGCGATACTCCGCCCGGATGTTGCGAATCGCCGTGATCGCCTGGCGCACCGCGCCGAACTGCGCGTCGGCCTCGGCGCTCGCCCATTTCGGATCGGGCGTGGGCCAGGGCGCCAGGATGAGCAGCTCTCCGGCGCGCCGTCCGGGGAGCTTCTGCCACAGCTCCTCGGTAATGAACGGCACGACCGGATGGAGCAGCCCGAGCACGGTCTCCCAGCAGTGGGCCAGCACCGCCTGGGCCACGACCCGGTCGTCGGCCGCAAGTCGCGGTTTCACCGTCTCCACGTACCAGTCGGCCAGCTCGCCCCACGCGAACTCGAAGCAGCGTTTGGCCGCTTCATCGAGGCGGAACTGCTCCAGCGCGGCGGTTGCCTCGGCGATGGCGCTCTGGGCGCGCGACAGGATCCAGCGGTCGGCGAGCGTCAGCGCTTTGGGATCCACCTCCGCCAGGCGCGGCACCTCGGCCGGCAGCTGGGCCAGAATGAAGCGGGCGATGTTCCACAGCTTGTTGGCGAAGTTGCGGCCCGGCGCGAATGTCGTCGCGAGATCCTCGGGGTCGAGGATCACGTCGGCGCCGAGCGAGCCGCCGGCGATCAGCGTCCAGCGCAACGCATCGGCGCCGAACAGGCGCACCACGTCCAGCGGGTCGATCCCGTTGCCCAGTGACTTGGACATGCGGCGGTGCTTCGTGTCGCGCACCGTGCCGGTGAGGTAGACCGTGGTGAAGGGCTTCTTGCCCATGAAGTGGAAGCCCGCCATCAGCATCCGCGCGACCCAGAAGAACAGAATCTCGGGCGCGGTGACGAGCGTGTGCCCCGGGTAGTAGCGGCGCAGGTCGGGCGTGTCCTCGGGCCAGCCGAGGGTGGCGAACGGCCACAGCCACGACGAGAACCAGGTGTCGAGCACGTCCGGGTCCTGCTCCACCGGGCCGCCGCACGTGGGGCAGGCGGCGGGATCGTCGCGGTCCGCCCACTGGTGGCGGCAGCGCGTGCAGGTGAACACCGGGATGCGGTGCCCCCACCACAGCTGCCGCGAGATGTTCCAGTCGCGGATGTGCTCCATCCAGTTCAGGAACGTCGCCTGCCAGCGCTCGGGGACGATGCGCAGCTCGCCCCGGTGGTACGCCGCCAGCACCGGCTCGGCGAGGGGCTGCATCTTCACGAACCATTGGTCGGAGAGCCGCGGCTCGACGATCGAGTCGCAGCGATAGCAGCGCCGCACGGCGTGCTGGTGCGTTTCGGTCTTGGCGAGGAGTCCCTGCGCCTCGAGCAGCTTCACGATCTTCTTGCGGGCCTCGAAGCGGTCGAGACCCACGAGCTCCGGCGGCACCCGCGGCGTCGTATCGCCTTTACGGTCGCCGCCGTCGTCCCCCATGGTCCCGTTCTCGCGTAGCACCAGCGGCATCGCGAGGTCGTGCCGCAGCCCGATCTCGAAGTCGCTCGCGTCGTGCGCCGGCGTGACCTTCACGAATCCGGTGCCGAATTCTTTTTCCACGCTTTCGTCGGCGAGCACCGGGATTTCGATGCCGGTGATCGGCAGCCGCACGCGCTTCCCGATGTAGGGCGCGCCGCGCGGGTCTTCGGGGTGCACGACGATCGCCGTGTCGCCCAGCAGCGTCTCGGGGCGCGTCGTCGCCACGGTGACGTGTCCCGACCCGTCGGTCAGGGGATAGTGGATGTAGTAGAGCGCGCCCGTCGTCTCGTGGAACTCCGCCTCTTCGTCCGACAGGGCGGTGAGGCAGCGCGGGCACCAGTGGATCACCCGGTGGCCGCGGTAGATCAATCCCTGCTCCCACAGGCGCACGAACACTTCGCGCACGGCGCGCGTGTAGGCCGGGTCGAGCGTGAAGCGCGTGCGGGTCCAATCGCACGACGCCCCGATCTGCTTCAGCTGCTCGAGGATCGTGCTCCCGGTGGTGCGCACGAATTGCCACACCCGCTCGACGAACGCCTCGCGCCCCAGGTCGAAGCGGGTCTTGCCCTCCTTGGCGATGAGGCGCTCGACCACGTTCTGGGTCGCGATGCCGGCGTGGTCCGTCCCGGGGAGCCAGAGCGTCTCGCGTCCGCGGGCCCGCTCGAACCGGATCAGCACGTCCTGAATCGTGTTGTTCAGGCCGTGGCCCATGTGCAGGACCCCGGTCACGTTGGGAGGCGGGATGACGATGACGTAGGGCTCGCGTCCCGGTGCGGGGACGGGGGCGAAGGCACCACGCTCCATCCAGGTGCGGTACAGGCCCGCCTCGACGGCGCCGGGGTCGTATTGGGGGGGGAGGTCGAACGGTTGCGGCATTCCACCATAATAACCGGGGCGGATAGGCGGATAGCCGGCCATCCGCCGTCTTTGTAGAATTCGCCCATGCCAGAGGAACCCAACGTCATCCCGTCGACCCGCCTCGCGCGCTGGCTCCTCCTGCTGCTGCTGATCGCGGGCGGCGTGGCGCTGTATTTCCGCAACGGCACCCGGCTGGCGTCTTTCGGCTCGGTCGAGTCGCCGGCCCCGGCCGACACCTCCCGCTGACCGTGTCGTCCGATCTCCGTGTCACGCTCCCCGACGGGAGCACGAAGGTCCTGCCGGCCGGCGCCACCGGGGCGGAACTGGCCAAGAGCATCGGGTCCGGCCTCGCCAAGGCGGCCATCGCCATCCGCGTGAACGGCGCGGTGCGCGATCTGGCCCGTCCGCTCCCCGACGGCGCCACCGTGGCGATTCTCACCGAGCGCGATCCGCAGGCCCTCGACGTGCTGCGCCATTCCTCGGCGCACGCGCTGGCCACGGCCGTGCGCGAGCTGTTCCCGCACGCCGCCATCGGGTTCGGGCCGCCGATCGAAGACGGCTTCTACTACGACTTCGAGGTGCCGACCCCGTTCACCCCCGAAGACTTGGAGAAGATCGAAGCCGCCATGGGTCAGGTGGCGGCCGCCGACTACCCGTTCGTGCGGGAAGAGGTGAGCCGCGACGAGGCGAAGCGCCGCTTCAAGGACGACCCGCTGAAGCTCGAGCGCATCGACGACCTGGGGCCGGACGAGGTGATCTCCGTCTATACCGACGGTCCCTTCGTGGACCTGTGCCG
>JBGPHP010000092.1:0-11281 GCA_041484445.1 Gemmatimonadota bacterium | reverse complement strand
GAGATGAACCCCGACCAGCTGCGCGACACCACCATGGACCCGCCCAAGCGCACGCTGCTCAAGGTGACGATGGAGGACGCGCTCGAGGCGTCGACGCTGTTCGAGACGCTGATGGGGGACGAAGTGGAGCCGCGGCGGCGGTTCATCGAAGAGAACGCCAAGTTCGTCAGGAATCTCGACGTCTGATCCCTCTGCTCATCGCCCTCGCGGCCCTGCTCATCGGTCTGGCCTGGCTCCTCCTGGGCGGCCGCGGCGACGCCCACGAGCCCACGGCGCATCGCCGGGTCAACGAGGACATCGACCACACGGAGCTGGAGCAGGCCGAACGCGACGTGCGCGACGCCGATGACGAGGATAGCGTGCGGGATTGGGGACCCGGCGCGGGCAAGCCCCGGCCCCCGCACCTGCTCTAGCGAAACAGCGGCACGAACCGGCCGTAGCCTTCCGCCTCCAGCTGCTCCACCGGAATGAACCGCAACGACGCCGAGTTGATGCAGTAGCGCAGACCGGTCGGACGCGGCCCGTCGTCGAACACGTGGCCCAGGTGCGAATCCGCCTGCGTCGATCGCACTTCGGTCCCCTCCATGAACAGCGCTCGATCCGTCTTCTCCCGCACGTTGCCCGGCTCGAGCGGCCTGGTGAAGCTCGGCCAGCCGGTCCCCGAATCGAACTTGTCGAGCGAGCTGAACAAGGGCTCTCCGGACACGACGTCCACGTAGATGCCGGGACGGTGGTTGTCCCAGAACTCGTTCTTGAAGGGCCGCTCGGTCCCCTCGTGCTGGGTCACCTGGTACTGCTCGGGCGTCAGCGACTGTCGGAGCTCGGCATCCGCCGGCTTCTTGAATGGCTCGGCCATGGTCACTCCTCCCACGTGAGCTCGATCCGGCCCTCGGCCGCACTCACCGGCCAGCGCACGGTGATCGAGCGTCCCTGCACGGTCTCCTCCAGGCCGCGGTCCGACTTGGACACGGTGACGATGTCGTGCTCCCACCGCTCCGCCTCGGGAATGCAGCGGATGGTAACCGGATGGGCCAGCGACAGCTCCGGCGCGAACCACCCGCTGCCGAGCGCGGCGGCGTCCCAGCGGTACTCGATCAGGATCGGACCGGTTGACGGGAAGCGGTACCGTTTCCCGAGGCCGGGGGCGCGCAGCACCATCTCCACGCCGCCGGCGGTTGCGTCGGCCCGGGCGGAGAACGGCTCCCGTGCCCAGGTCCGCACTGGAACGTAGTCCCCGCGCTCGTAGGATTCGCGCCGCAGCGCGTCGGGCAGTACCCGCTCGACCGTCAACACACGGTCCTCCGCATCGACCGGTGGCGGGCTATCCGACGCCGGCGGCGCGTCTCCCTCGACGGGCGTGTGGTACACCTCGCGCCGGCGGGTGAGCACGTCAGCGAGATTGACGCCCCGCTCGAGGAAGGTCAGCTCCTCGATCCCGCCCCCGCGCGCGGGGCTGACGAGCGCCGACCACCGCGCCGAATGCGCCCACAGCTCCTCTGCCCCGTCCCCGTCCTGGTCGAGCCGCTCGAGCGCCGGCGGCTCGCCGCGGCGCAACACCCGCTCCGCCGACGCCAGCTGCTCCCAAACGGCGCGCCGCAGGTGCGGGAGGTAGAGCCCGCCGAAGACTCCGTGCCAATAGGCATCGTTGCACTGCGCCCGCCCGATCGCGCGCCGCGCCGCCGGAGGGTCGCCTCGGCGGCGCGCGAGCGACGAGAGGGCGAGCATCTTGCGATGCATCCGGCCCGCCTCCGTGTACTTCACCAGGAAGTGGCGCCAGTGGCCGCCGCGCACCAGCGCCCCCTCGGGGCCGGCGAGCCGCTCGGGACCGAGCTCGCGCTCGAGGGCCGCCAAGCGGGCCGCGGCCGGAGCGGGAAGCGACCACGCCTCCATCTCGCGATAGGAGGCGGTCGGCAGATACGCGAGCCCGCCGCTCGTCACGTCCGCGAGCGCCGCTGCAGGCGTCGTGAGCCGGACTTCACCGGCGGCGATCGTCTGTTGGATCGCGTCCAGGAAATCCCGCAGCCAGCCGCGCTCGTACACCCATTCCCGGGTGCCCGGCCAGCCGCCGAATTTCTCGCCGTCGTCGGCGAACACCGCGAGCGGTCGCCGGGCGGCGCGCAGCCCGTGCAGATAGGCGACGGTGTCGGCAGGCGGTTTGAAGGGCACGAGGTAGCGCAGGCGCTCGTGAATCGGGAACAGCGCGAGGCGCCGCCCGTCACTCTCCGTCCAGAACGGCCGGTGCAGCCGCTCGGAGGGAAAGCCCGCCACCAGAAAGTGGCGGTCGTCCACCAGGGCGTAGCGCACCCCCGCATCGGCGAGATCGGCGGTCAGGTCGGGCTCCCACACCCGCTCCGTGAGCCACAGCCCCACCGCCTCGACGCCGAATCGCCGCCGGATCGCTTCGCGCATCCAGGTCACCTGCTCGATCCGGTCCTGGCGGGGCAAGGAGATCAGCACCGGCTCGTAGAACCCCGCCAGCAGCAGCTCCATCTTCCCGTCGGCGGCCAGCCGACCGATCCGGTCCAGCAACGGTGTCGCGTGCGCTTCCAGCCATTCGAGCAGCGGCCCGGACAGATGCAGCACGATGGGAAAGAACTCGCGCTCTTCGAGGCGCTCGAGGAACGGCTGGTACACGTCGCGCACGTGCGCTTCGAACACGTGATCGAAGTTCCCGACCGGCTGGTGGAAGTGGACGCCGAAGATGAACCGGACTGGATCCACTCAACCCCCCTCGGCCCCGTCGGCAAACCCGAGCCGGCGCGCCACCGGTGCCAGCGCCGCGGCCGCCCGCGGTCCCCCGCGGGCCCGCACCCGCGCCAGCGTGGTCTGGGCATCGAACGGCACGTGCAGCCCCTGCAGCGCCAGGAGGTCGGCAAGGTCAAAGACAGCGGCGACGGCCCGGGCCGATCGGTCTTGCGCCAGCGACGCAACGGCGCGAACCAGGGCGGACGCTGCGAGCCGCGAGACGTCGGCCGTTCCCGCCGCGAGCCGGCCCCGCTCGTCCGCCGACAATCGACGCGCGATCAGCTCGGCCCGGAGCGCCGCGACCACCGGCGTGCGGTAGTACTCGGGCAGATCGTCGAGACCGAGACGGACAGGCGCCCTGCCGTCCAGCGGCGTCACGTCAACAGCAAGTCCGGCCCCCCCCACGCGCTCCAGCGCGACGCGAAATTGCGTTTCCCGGCCGGTGCGCCGCTGCGCCAGCGTCACGCGATCGCCCCGCTGCCGCACGTGGTATCCGGCATCCGCTCCGATGTCCGCTCGCGGCGCCAGACGGCGGGCGGCCGCGGCGCCGCCCGCGACGCGCACGAGCGCGGGGACTTTGGGCTTCACCTGCGCGAGGTAGAGATCCCGCCCGTTGCCCACTCCGGGGACGCTGCTTTCGGCCCGCTCGAGCCGCGCCAGGAGCCCTTCCTCGAGCCGCGGGGCATCGGGCCCGGCGAGCTCGACCGCCCGGGCCGCGTACCGCAGCACCTGCTGCGCCTCGATGCCCGAGATGTCGTCGAAGAACCATCCGCAGGAGGTGAACATCCGCAGGGCGTTCCACTCGAGCTCCAGCAGCTCGGCGGCGCGCACCCGGTCTGTGCTGCCCGCCACGAGACGCGCGAGCGCGGCACGATCTCCCTCGGCCGCCCCGTAGTCCTCGCGAACGCGCCAGGGATCACCGAGCAGCGGCTTCCCTTCCCGCTCGAACAGCCGGTGCGCCTCGGTCGCGAGCCAGTCCAGTGCTGCGCGCAACGCCGCCCGCCACCGCATGGGGCGGCCGGCCGGTCCGGGTGCGAGGCGGCAGTCGCAGTCGGACCGCCAGCGCTCCACGCCGTGCGGGCAGCTCCACGATGACGGCACCACGAGCCGTACGTCGCGCTCGGCGGGATGCCGGGCGAGCATCGAGGCGAAGTTCTCGATCCGCACGTCGCCCCGCAGCTCCAGGTGGTGGAGCAACCAGGCGAGCGCCACTTCACCAAAGCGGTGATGGTGGCCGAAGGTCTCGCCGTCGGTGGCGACGGCCACCAGCGAGCGACGGGCGCCGGACCCGTCGGGCGCGATCATGCGCTCCGCCCAGACCCGCGCGTCATGCAGCAGGCCGCCGAATGCCACCCCGTTGGAGATGGCGCCGTCGTAGGTGAACAGCGCGATCGTGCGGCCGGCGGCGGTGCGGTAGCGGCCGGGCAGCCCGTCCGCAGGCGCCCCTTCGACCTGATGCGGCGCCAGCACCGTGAACCGGATGCCTTCCGCCGCCAATACGTCCAGCGTCTCATCATCCACGGCGGTCTCCGGCAGCCACATGCCTGCCGGATCGCGCCGGAAGCGACGGCGGAAATCCGCGATGCCCCAGCGCACTTCCGTGATCTTGTCGCGGCGCGAGGCGAGGGGGAGAATCAGATGATGGTAGGGCATCGCCACGGCGTTCCCGTGCCCGTGGCGCTCGGCGCTCTCCCGGTCGGCGCTGAGCACGGCCTCATACGTCTGCGGCGCCTCCCGCTCGAGCCACGCGAGCAGCGTCGGACCGGCGTCGTAGCTGATGAACGACAGGGTGTTGACGATGGCCGCGATCCGTCCGTCGGCCGTGTGACGCCGAGCCGCAACGACGGCGCGATAGCACTCCTGCTCGATGCGTTGGTTCCAATCGTGCGCCGGTGCGGCGGACGGCTCCCGCTCCACGGTCTCCAGCCAGGGATCCTCGCGGGGGGGCTGGTAGAAGTGCCCGTGGATCACCACCGAAGGCGAGGTGGTCAGCCGGGCACCCCGGCGGGAGCGCGAATCGCTTCGGCCACGGACTCGAGCACGTCGGGGAACACCGCGTCCCGCAGCAACAGCTCGTCGGCGAGCCGAGCCGCGCCTTCGAGGGCGCCGGTCATGAGGCCGGCGAGGAGCCGTTCGGCGTCGTGGCAGTGCCCGGTGAAGCGGCGCTCGGCGTAGTCCGGCACCGCTCCGGTCGACAGGATGAACTGCCAATCGGACGCCTGGGCGAGCAGCAGCTCGCGCGCGGCCTGCGCCAGGATGGGGCGCGCGGCGGCGACAGCGAGCGCGGCGGGCGCCGCGTTCCAGAACGCCTCTTCCAGCGGCCAGAGCCGATCCCAGGTCCACCGCGTCTGATCGTTCATCCACATGCTGTGGTCGCCGTTCACGCCCCAGGAGCCCTCCGCCAGGCGCAACCCGGTCTTCGGGGGGTGCTCGGCGAGGTGACGGCCGGCGGTCACGGGGCGGATATCCGGCCGGCGGCGCAGCTCGCGGTAGGTCGCGGCCAGGAAGTCCACGCCTTCGAACCACCAATGGCCGAACAGCTCGGTGTCGAACGGCGCCACCACCATCGCCGCTCCGCCGCTCGCCAGGCTCCCCAGGAGGTCGGCGAAGTGGCGGCCGTGGCCCGCAGCGCGCGCGCGCGCACGGTGCGGCTCGTAGGGCCGCTTGCCCCCGAGCTCGACGTTGGCCCCGGTGACCCGCCACAGCTTGAGGCCGCCGGGCCAACGGATCTTGTGGAACTCGAGATACCACTCGTCCCCGGGGTAGCCCTGCTGCCGGCTCCAGACCTGAAGGGATGAGCGCGGATCGCGCACCAGAGCGGCGACGCCCGGTCGCGTGCGCGAAACCCGGTAGGCACGGTAGGGCGTCCGCACCGCTTTTTCAGACAGCTCGCCCCCGGGGCCGTGCCGTTCCGCGTCGAACCGCTCGGCGCCGAGGGGAACGTCGCCGTAGGCGCCGAGCGACGCGCCCGCGTGGGCGAGGTGGGCGTCGGTGAAGAAGTAGCGGAACCCGGCTTCCTCCAAGTGCTCCTCGATACCGGGGCGCGTGCCATGTCGCGGCCGATAGGCGCACTCGGGCAGCCAGCAGCCGACCGGGTCCTCGCCGAACAGACGGCGGTGCTCGCTCCGACCCACGGCGAGCTGCAGCCGGATGCTCTCATCGCGGCGCAACAGGGGCAGGTATCCGTGGGTCGCGGCCGAGCTGATGATCTCGAGCGCCCCGCGGGCGCGCAGCGACCGGAAGCTCGTGATGAGGTCGCCGCCCGTAGACCGAAACAGCTCGCGCAGCCGTTCCATGCGGACGCGCCAGTAGTCAACCAGCGGCAGCAGCGCCTGGTCTCCGGTTATGGCGAGCGACCCGGGCGCCTCGCCGCAGGCGGCGAGCCGTTGATCGAAGAATGCCTCGAGCTCCCGGCCGAACGCGGGGCTCGCCAGCTGATTGGCGAGGATCGGCGTAATGCCGATGGTGACCGGAGCGGGGATCCCTTCCTGCTCGAGCGCCCGCAGCTGCTCGAGCAACGGCAGATACGTATCCAGCGCGGCTTCACACAACCAGTCGCTGCCGTGCGGCCAACGGCCGTGGTTCAAGACGTACGGCAGATGGCTGTGCAGCGTGAGGATGAAGTCCATGGTGTCCCTCAACCGCGGACGCGTGCGGTCAACGCCCGGCGATACGCCGCCGAGTATTGCAGGGTGGACTGGTCCCAGCCGAACCGCGCTCCCATGGCCCGCCGCACCATCGCGCGCCAGGCGTCGCGGTCTTCGTAGCGCTGCAATACGCGGCGCACGGTGGCTTCGAGCGCGGCGGGTGTGTATTCGTCGAACAGGAAGCCGGTCACACCGTCCTGCACGCTGTCCTGCAGGCCCCCCACGGCGCGAGCGATGGGCACCGCGCCGTAGCGCTGGGCCCGCATCTGGGTGAGCCCGCAGGGCTCGTACAGGGACGGCATGAGCAGCAGATCGGCGCCCGCCAGCAGCAGGTGCTCCTGCCGGTCGGTGAAGGCGAACTCCGCGACCACTCGCTCGGGCGCGGCGGCGGCGAGATTCGCCAGCGCCTCGTGATAGCGGTGCTCCCCCGACCCGAGGAAAATGAACTGGGCGTCGACCTCCTGGAGCAACGGGCCGCCCAGTACGAGGTCCAGGCCCTTCTGCTCGACGAGGCGGGCGCTCATCCCGAACACGGGCATCTGGGCCTGCGCCGGCAGGTCGTAGGCGCGCTGCAGCGCGACCTTGCACCGCCGCTTCCCGCTGAGGTCCTCGGCGGAATAGTTGGCGGCGATGTGCGGATCGGTTTCCGGATTCCAGGTCTGGAGATCGATGCCGTTCAGAATTCCCTGAAGCCGGTCGCCCAGCGCGATGAAGGTGTCGTGCAGGCCGAACCCGCCCGTGGGCGTGCAGAGCTCCCGGGCGTGCGTCGGGCTCACCGTGATGACGATGTCGGAGAACGCGATCCCACCCCGCAGGATGTTGAGGCGATCGTACCACTCGAACGCCTGCTCGTTGTAGAGCTCGTCGGGCAGGCCCAGATCGGCCATCGTTTCGCGGGGGTAGTGTCCCTGGAACCCTGCGTTGTGTACCGACAGCACGGTCGCGAGCCCGTCATGAAACGGCAGTCCGGCGAACACGGTGCGCAGGTAGACCAGCGCGAGCGCGGCATGCCAATCATGGGCGTGCAGCACCTGCACGCCGGGGGCGATGGCGGGAAGCGCCGACACAGCGGCCTTGCAGAAAAACGCGAATCGGATCGCGTTGTCCGGGTAGTCGCCTCCCGAATCCCCGTAGATCCCGCTGCGGTCGAAGAAATCCGGGTGCTCGATGAAGAACACGCGCGGGCCGGCAGTCTGGTCCGCCAGGCGGTAGACGTACGCCCATTCCGTCCGCGAGCCGACGCTGACCGAGAACTGGTGGCCGACGCGCTCCAGCGCCGGGCCGGACTCGCGCACCATGCGGTACAGGGGCATGACCACGGTGGTCGGCGCGCCGGTGGCGTGTTGGGCGTTGGCCAGCCCGTTCACGGCCTCCCCCAGCCCGCCGGTCCGGGCGAACGGCCAGTACTCGGCCGTGAGGTGGACGGACGGGATGCGCTCCATCGCCGCCGCGACGGCCGCGGCGCGGCGCGCCGCCGTCGCTTTCACCCGGCCCGACGCGCGTGGGGAGGCGGCCTTCACTCGATCACTTCTCACGATTCCACTGCCTCTCTGCACCCCAGCGGTGCCCCGGCGCCGATCGGCCCCGCCTCATGCGGTCGGCGGATCGTCGCCTACCTCCCCCCGTATGCCCGGAACGTAACACTGGGTCGCGTACTGCTGTACCATGCGCCGCGCCGTGAAGCGCTCCCCCGCCACCCGCAGCGCGTGCTTCATCTTCTCCACCCACCCCAGGGGCACGCCGCGCGGGTCGCGGCTGTAAAACAGCGGCACCACCTGGTCTTCGAGCAGGTCGTAGAGCCGGCCCGCGTCCGCGGCGTCGGCGTCTTCCGCTTCCGGAGCGGTGGGAATCGCCCATCCGTTCTTGCCCTCGTACCCTTCGTGCCACCACCCGTCCAGTGTGCTGAGCTGCGGCACGCCGTTGAGCGCCGCCTTCATGCCGCTCGTCCCTGAGGCTTCGAGCGGCACGCGGGGGAGATTGAGCCAGAGATCCACCCCCTGGACCAGCCGGTGGGCCAGGTGCATCTCGTAGTCCTCGATGAACGCGACGCGGCCCTCGAAGCGCGGATCCCGGGTGAACTCGTACACCTTTTGGAGCACCTGCTTGCCGGGCTCGTCGGCCGGGTGCGCTTTGCCCGCGAACACGATCTGCACCGGGCGCCAGGGATCGACCAGGAGACGGCGCAACCGCTCGACGTCCTGGAAAATCAGTCCGGCGCGCTTGTAGGTGGCGAACCGTCGCGCGAAGCCGATCGTGAGGGCGCGCTCGTCCAGCAGCGTGCCGGCCCCCACCAGGTGCAGCGACTCCGTCTTCCACTGCTCCACCCAGCGCCGCCGGGCGACGTCCCGGATGTTGCGCAACAGCAGCGTCTTCAGCTCCGCATGCATGTTCCACAGCGCGGCGTCGTCGAGGGTGAGCACCTTGGGCCAGAAATCGGGCTCGGCCACGCGCTGGGTCCACTCGGACCCGAAGTGGGTGGCGAACAGCTCGGACAAGTGGTGGGACATCCAGGTCGAGACGTGGGCGCCGTTCGTTATGTGGCCGATCGGCACCCGCTCGGCATCCCGGTCGGGCCAGAGGTCATTCCACAGGCGGCGCGAGACCTCGCCGTGCAGGCGCGACACGCCGTTGACTTGTCCCGAGAGCCGGATCGCCAGCACCGGCATGTGGAACTGGTCGTGATCGTGATCGCGGGAGTGCCCCAACCCGAGCAGCGTTTCCCGAGTGACGCCCATTTCGTCCCACACGGGCCCGAGGCACTCTTCCACCAGCGGGAGCGCGAAGGCGTCGTGACCCGCCGGCACGGGCGTGTGCGTCGTGAACACGCTCGACTTCCGGACCTGCTGCACCGCGTCGGCCCAGGGCGTCCCCTGGTGCACGAGCTCACGCAACCGCTCGAGCAGCATGAACGCCGCGTGTCCTTCATTCGCGTGCCAGATCGCCGGTGCGTTGCTGAGCGCGCGGAGGACCCGCACGCCCCCCACTCCCAAGATCCATTCCTGACTCAGGCGCAGATCGCCGGACCCTCCGTAGAGCCGCTGGCACAGGCCCCGATCGGACGGATCGTTCTGCGGGAGGTCCGTATCCAACAGATAGATCGGGACGCGGCCCACCATCATCCGCCAGGCGCTCACGCTCACGTCCCGCCCGTGGAGCCGGACGGTCGTGAGGCCGGGCTCGCCGGAGGGCCCGAGCACTCGGTCGAGCGGCGTCAGGCTGGCATCGAACGTCTCGTCGGCGTCCTCCTGCCAGCCGTCGAGGCGAACGCGCTGGTCGAAATATCCGTGGGTATAGAGCAACCCCACACCCACGAGCGGGATGCCCAGATCGGAGCAGGCCTTGCAGTGGTCCCCCGCGAGCACGCCCAGCCCACCAGAGTAGATCGGCACTGAGTTGTGGAGTCCGAACTCGGCGCAGAAATACGCGATCGGCCGATCGGCCAGGTCCAGATAGGTCGTCGCGAACCAGGTGCCGTCGCGCGTCCCCTCGCGGGCGAGCTGCTCCATCACCCGGTCGTAGCGGCCCAGGAACTGCGGGTCCTCGGCGCAGGCGGCGAGGCGGGCGGGATCCACCTTCCACAGCAGGTGAATCGGGTTGTGGCGCGTGAGGTGCCAGAGCGGCTGGTCGATCTCCCGGAACAGCGCGCGCGCCTCGCGATTCCAGCTCCAAGAGAGGTTGTGCGCGATGGCCCCGAGACCGCTGATCCGCTCCGGGAGGTACGAGATTTTGCTGCCGAGCGACGTCATCTCATTTCTTTCGGGCGGAGGCGGGCTTCTTGTCGGCCGGCGCGAGGGTCTCGACCCCGTCTTTGGAGACACGGTGCGACACCAGCGGCAGCGGCCGCTCGACCAGGCGATCGCCGATCGCGATCGCGCGGGTCAGGGCGTCGAACCCGATCTGGATGCCGGCCGGGTCGCGCGCGAACACGGAGGCGATCGGCTCGCCGGCGAGCACCTTGTCGCCGGGTTTCACGGTGATCACGAAGCCGACGGTCGGATCCACCGTGTCCTCCACCTTGGTGCGGCCGCCGCCCATCGCGACGATGGCGCGCCCGATGGCCCGCGGCTCGACCCGCGTGACGACCCCGGTCTGCTTGGTCGCATACACTTCCACGGCCTGCGCCTGCGGGAGGACCGAGGCGTCTTCCACCACTTTGGGGTTGCCGCCCTGCGCCTCGATGATCTGCTCGAACTTCTCGGCGGCGAGGCCGGAGCCGAGCGCGTTTTCCAGCCGCTGGCGCGCCTTCGCGGGCACTCGCTCCACCTTCGCCATCAGGAGCATCTCGACGCCCAGCGCGTAGGTGACCTCCATCAGGTCCGGCGGTCCCTCACCGCGCAGCGCGAGGATCGCCTCCTCGGTCTCGAGCGCGTTGCCGCAGGCACGGCCCAGCGGGCGGTCCATCGCGGTCAGCAGGGCCACCGTGGGGCAGCCGCGGTCCTCACCCAGGGCGATCATGGTGCGGGCGAGCTCCAGCCCCCGCTCGGTTTCGGGGAGAAACGCTCCGCTGCCGTGTTTGACGTCCAGCACCAGACCGGTGAGCCCCTCGGCGAGTTTCTTCGACATGATGCTGGCGGAGATGAGCGGAATCGCTTCGACCGTGGCGGTGACGTCGCGCAGGGCATAGAGGCGCTTGTCGGCGGGGGCGATCTCCGGCGTCTGGCCGATCAGCACCGCACCGAGCTTCTGGATCTGTGCTTTGGCTTCGGGGAGCGAGAGATCGGTGCGGAATCCGGGGATGGCCTCGAGCTTGTCGAGCGTGCCGCCGGTGTGCCCGAGTCCGCGCCCCGACATCATCGGCACCGCCACGCCGCACGCGGCGACCAGCGGCGCCAGCACCAGGGAAACCTTGTCACCGACGCCGCCGGTGGAGTGCTTGTCGATGCGCGGTG
>JBGPHP010000091.1:0-11465 GCA_041484445.1 Gemmatimonadota bacterium | reverse complement strand
GAACCTCTCGCCGAAGTGGTGGAACTGGTAGACGCGCTGGCTTCAGGAGCCAGTGGGCGCAAGCCCGTGGGGGTTCGAGTCCCCCCTTCGGCATCAGTATCGCGGCATCCCCGGATCCACCTCCCTCGCCCAGGCATCGACTCCCCCACGCAGGCTGCGCGCGCCGGCGAACCCGGCGGCCCGCAGGATCTCGGCGGCGTGTTTGGAACGCATGCCGTGGTGGCAATACGCGACGATGTCGGCATGGCCATCCAGCTCGGGCAACCGCGCCGGCAGCTCCCCGAGCGGGATGAGATGAGCGCCTTCCAGGTGCGCGATCTCCCATTCGAACGGCTCGCGCACATCGAGCAGCAGAAGTTGGGAGTTGCGATCCCGCTCGGCCCGTAGCTCGGTGACGCCAATCTCTAGCGCGTTCACTGTCCCCCGTCCCGCGTCCCGCACCCCACAAAACGCTTCGTAGTCGATCAGCGCGGTCACCGTCGGATGCGGACCGCACACCGCGCAGTCGGGGTCCTTGCTCAGCGTGATCTCCCGGAATTGCAGCTTCAGGCCGTCGAAGAGGAGCAACCGGCCCACGAGCGAATCCCCCACCCCGGTCACCAGCTTGATGGCTTCCAGCGCCTGCAGGCTTCCGATGATGCCGGGAAGCACGCCCAGCACGCCACCTTCCGCGCACGAGGGCACCAGCTCGGGTGGAGGCGGCTCACGGTAAAGGCAGCGGTAGCAGGGGCCCCGCCGGGCGTCGAACACCGACACCTGTCCCTCGAAGCGCAACACGGCACCGTAGACGTTGGGCACGCCGAGCAGGACACAGGCGTCGTTGATCAGATACCGTGTCGGGAAGTTGTCGCTGCCGTCGAGCACCAGGTCCCAGCCGCTCAGCACCTCGAGAGCGTTGGCCGACGTGAGGCGCGCGGAAACCGTCTCGAGCCGCACGTGCGGATTGAGATCGGCGAGGCGCGCCCGGGCGGAGTCGAGCTTCGCCCGCCCGACCATCCCCGTGCCGTGCAGGACCTGGCGTTGGAGGTTGGAGCGGTCCACCACGTCCCAATCCACGAGTCCCAGGGTGCCGACGCCCGCGGCGGCGAGGTACAGCGCGGCCGGTGAGCCCAGTCCGCCGGCGCCCACGATCAGGACGCGGGCGGCTTTGAGCCGCCCCTGCCCTGCGATCCCGATAGTGGGCAACACCAGGTGACGCGAGTAGCGAATCAGCTCTTCGTGAGAGAGCGGCAGGGGCTGCAGCGGGGGAGGCGCCGGAGTGCGAGCAGTCATCGGACCACGCTACGAATATAACCGCAGCGTGAAGGGCTTCGTCGCACAATGGGGCCGGTGACCGCGACGATGGTCACCCGGCCCCGGTGCGATCGGGTACGGTCGTGCCTATTTCACCAACAACCCGACCACGATTCCGGCCACGTTCATGCGGATGAGCCAGGCCCAGAAGGTCGCGTTCAAGAGCGGCCGGGCTTTGTCATACCACACGCCGCTGCCGAGCGTCGACAACGCGATCGTGGGCAGCCAGAGCACCGTCGCGAACTCCATCCCGGCCAGCACCCCGCCACCGGACACCCACAGGCTTCCCATGAAGCGCTGATACAGATACGCGAGGATGACGCCGAAAAGCAGCGACAGCGCTGCGGACTTCACCATCATCGGCCCCATGTTTATCGCCTGACCGGCCGGCGGCGGCGTGACGTACAGCTCCATCCCCTTGGTGAACACCTTGCTCCACAGGAAGAAGTCGGTGAACCACACCGCGACTCCGGCGATCAATCCTGCAAGCCACCAGCTCATGTGCACGCCTCCAGTTGGGGGGTGTTGCTCAACCGCCTCCACCCACGCCCCGCACGCCGATCTCCGTCATGGCGCGCAGGTCGAGCACCGCATCCAGCTCCTTCCCCTTCAGAATGCCTTTCTCCAACAGCAGCTCGCGCACAGAGAGATTCCGCTCCACGGCTTCTTTCGCGAGCTTGGCGGCTTCGGCGTAGCCGATCTTCGGAGCCAGCGCGGTTACGAGCGCCGGACTGCGTTCGAGCCAGTGCGCGGTCATCGCTTGGTCCGCTTCGATTCCCTCCACGCAGCGCTCGGCCAGCACCCGGCTCCCCGATGAGAGAATCCCGAGCGTGAGAAACAGGTTGTGGGCGATGAGCGGCATCATCACGTTCAGCTCGAGCTGGCCCGCCTCCGCGGCGGTCGCGATCGTCACGTCGTTCCCGACCGCCTGGAAGCAAACCATGTTCACCATTTCGGCGACGGATGGGTTGACCTTACCCGGCATGATGCTCGACCCCGGTTGCACGGCGGGCAGCCGGATCTCGGCCAGGCCCGTACGCGGACCGGACGCGAGGAGACGGATGTCGCTCGCGATCTTGCCGAGATCCACGGCGTAGGTCCGCAGGGCGCCCGACAGCCCGGTGGCGTCTCCCATCGATTGCATCAGCTGGACCCGGTCCGTTCCCTCCCGCAGCTCGAGGCCGGTGATCGCGCGGAGCTGCTTCACCATGAGTCCCGGGTAGGACGGCTCGGCATTCAATCCGGTGCCCACGGCCGTGCCGCCGATGCCCAGATCGCGCAGGTCGTCGGCCGCCCGCGCGATGCGCTCGCGGTTGCGCTGCACCGTGTGTCCGTAGGCGGTGAACTCCTGGCCCAGCCGGATCGGCGTCGCATCTTGCAGATGGGTGCGTCCCGACTTGAGGATATCATCGAACGCCTTGCCTTTGGCGAGGAACGCCGCGGCGAGCCGGTCCAGCGCGGCCAGGAGCGCCGGGAGCAAACTCAGGGCCCCGAGACGAATCGCCGTGGGGATCACGTCGTTCGTGGACTGGGCCATGTTGACGTGGTCGTTGGGGTGAACCGGCTTGTATTCGCCTCGCTTGCCGCCCAGCAGCTCGTTGGCCCGGTTGGCGAGCACCTCGTTGCAGTTCATGTTGTGGGAGGTGCCGGCCCCGGCCTGATAGGGGTCGACCACGAACTGGTCGCGATGGCGGCCGCCCAGGATCTCATCGGCGGCGCGCACGATGGCGTCCGCGAGCGCCGCCTCCAGCCGGCCGGTCTCCCGATGGGTGAGCGCCGCGGCCTTCTTGATCCAGATGACCGCGTCCACGAACACGGGATTGGGCCGGAGTCCCGAAATCGGGAAGTTGAGGCGGGCCCGCTCCGTCTGCACGCCGTAGAGCGCGTCGGCCGGCACGGGGAGCTCGCCCAGAGGATCACGTTCGATGCGCGTTGCGCTCATCGTTTCCACTCGCTCCGCCCGAGGGCCGTCGGTCTCAAACCAGGAATCGCCCATGGAATCCCAACATCCGGTGCAACACCTCGCGAACCGCGCCGTATTCGATCCGGCCAAGACGACCAAGATCGACTGTTTTCGCTCGGCGCGCCTGCTGGTCGGCCTGACCTGCCTCGAGGCCGGTCAAGCCCAGTCGGTGCATGCACACGCGGGCGCGGACAAATTCTATTTCGTCGTATCGGGAAACGCGAGGTTCGTCGTCGGCGACACGACCAGCGATGCCGCGGCGGGAGATCTCGTGGTCGCTCCCGCCGACGTCCCCCATGGTGTGGAGCGGGCGTTCGAGCGCACCGTGCTGTTGGTCGGGATCGCTCCCGCACCACGCGGTTAGCACGTCACGCGACCGGATCGGCGCTGGCGCGCCGCTTCCGCGCCCAGCCGATCGTCACCAGCTCTCGCGCCGCCCGCGCGCCGAGTGAGTGCACCATCAGGTAGACGCCGATCCCGGTCAACAGGACCACGGTGTAGAAGC
The DNA here is from genome assembly GCA_041484445.1 of Gemmatimonadota bacterium. Lineage (GTDB taxonomy): Bacteria > Gemmatimonadota > Gemmatimonadetes > Gemmatimonadales > GWC2-71-9 > DASTHG01. The sequence continues at coordinate 7,704 of JBGPHP010000091.1, read as the reverse complement.
GCCACCAGAGGAGCATCCGCACTCCCGACGGGCCGAAGTCCCCGGCGAAGCCGGAGAGAAACGCGACCTCGATGCCGCCTCCGCCGGACGGCAGCGGCACGACGAGGGGTGAGGCGAGCAGCGCGAGTGAGCCGAAGAACATCTGTCCGAACGACGGTGCATCGGCCATGCCCCACGCCAGCGCAGGCAGCACCATGGCCCGCGCCGCGAGGCTGATGATGGTGAGGACGGCGTTCACGGCTTGCGCCCACAGCGGAGCGCGTCGCACGTGCGCGAGCGCCACCCGCCATTGCCGGCGCACGCGGTGCCGTATCGCACCCGCGCGGACGAGCCGCTGCGTGAAATAGATGACCAGCAGCACCGCGAGCGCGGCCAGCTCGATCACGAGCAGGTCACCGGCAACGTGGCGCCGCAGCCAGGCCTCCGCGGCCGACTTCCAGTCGGGGACGTAATGCAACAGCAGCGCCACGAGCATCAGGAGGAACACGGGCCACTCCGCCGCGACTTCCACACCGACCGCCACCAGGGCCGTAACCGAGCGCAGGCCGGCTTCCGTGAGCCCCGCGAAGCGGGCGGCCTCTCCCCCCAGGCGGTTCGGCGTGAGGGTCGAGGCCGCCTCGCCGTAGAAGTTGAGTCGCACGGCCGGCCAGAACCGCAGCGCGCCGCCCGCCGTCCAGGCAGCGAGCTGGATGCGCCAGGCCCGGACCACCACGTCGACGGCGAGCGCCAGCACCGCGAGCAGGTGGTTCACAGCTCGTCCACGGTGAACGGCGGCCGCTCGAGCGTCACCGCCTGGCGCGGGCTGAACTGGCAAGCGAGGCGCCAGCCCTGCTCGACGAGGGGACCGAGCCGGAGCCGATCGGTCTTTCCGGCGGGCCATGGGCCCTCCACGAGACGCACGCGGCACGCCGTGCAGTTGCCGATGCCGCCGCACACGGTCCGCAGCGGCGTGCCCGTCCCCGCCGACAGCTCCAGCACCGTCGCCCCGGGACGCGCGGCGACCCGGGAGCGGTCGGGCAGGAACGTGACCGTCGCCTCAGTCAGAGCAGTCGCCCAATGGATACATGAAGCCGCAGTTGGCGCACGGGTTCTTGCAGCCCCACGGCTTGGGGCGCACTTCTGCCCCGCAGCGCAGACACGTGGGGCGAGGCCGGGTCCTAGGAGATGGGGAGGGCGCCGGTGAGGAACGGATTGGTGCGGCGCTCGGCGCCGATGGTGGTTTGTGGTCCATGCCCACTGTACACGATGGTCGAATCGGGCAGAACCAGCAACTCCCGCTCGATGCTGTCGATCAAGGTCTGGTAGTCCCCACCGGGCAGATCGGTGCGACCGATCGACCCCTGGAACAGCACGTCACCTCCGAACACGACGCCCTCGCCCACGAGCGAGACGCTGCCGGGGGAATGCCCCGGCGTGTGCCGCGCGGTGAACGTCAGCGCGCCGACGCGGGTCACCGCGCCGTGTGACCAGTCTTGATCGGGCGGCGGCAGCGGCTCCGCCCGCAATCCGAACGCCGCCGCCTGTTGTGCGACGCGATCGTACAGCGGCCGGTCGGCGGGATGCACGATCACCGGAGCCCCGGTCGCGGCGCGCACGCGGGGAACGCCGAGCACGTGATCCACATGGGCATGCGTGATCCAGATCGCGACCGGGCGCGCCCCAGCCTGCTCGATCTTGTGGAGGATCAGCCCGGCTTCCTCGCCGGGATCGACGATGGCGCACTCGCCGGCCGCTTCGTCGATCACGAGATAGCAGTTCTCGACGAACGCTCCGTTTGGGATCTGCACGATCCGCATGTCAGTCGGCCTTCAGCTGCGCCAGGTACTTCTCCACCGCGATCGCCGCCGTCGTCGCGTCTCCCACAGCGGTCGTGACCTGCCGGGTCAGCTGACTGCGCACGTCCCCCGCGGCGAACAGCCCGGGGATCGAGGTCATCATCCGCTCGTCGGTGACGAAATACCCGCCGGCGTCGTGGTCGACGTGACCGTCCACGAGGCCGGTGTTCGGCTTGAACCCGACGAAGATGAAGACGCCGCCGACCTTCAGCTGGCTGCGCTCGCCTGTCTCGCTGCCTTCAAGCTCCAGGTGATCGGTGCCGCGCTCGGTTCCCACGATCTCCACCACCCGCTGGCTCCAGACCGCTTCGATCTTCGGGTTGGCGAACGCCCGCTGCTGCAGAATCTTGGAGGCGCGGAACCGGTCGCGGCGGTGCACGATGTACACCTTCGACGCATAGCGCGTGAGATAGTCGGCTTCCTCGACGGCCGCGTCGCCACCACCCACGACCGCCAACACTTCACCCTTGAAAAACGCCCCGTCGCACACGGCGCAGTACGAGACGCCCTTCCCCGCGTATTCCTTCTCGCCCGGGACGCCCAGCTTCACCGGCGTGCCGCCGGCCGTGAGGATCACGGCCGGAGCACGGTAGCGGCGCTCGCGCGCCGTGCTGACCTCGAACCAGCCATCGGACCCCCGCCGCACCGCCTCCACCGTGTCGGTGACGATCTCGGCACCGAACTTCTTGGCATGATCCGTGAACTTCTGGGCCAGCTCCCAGCCTTTGACGCTCTCAAACCCGATGTAGTCCTCGATCAGGTCGGTGTTCAGCAGTTCGCCCCCCGGCGCCCCGCGCTCGATCGTGAGCGCCTTGAGCATCCCCCGACCGGCGTACATCGCGGCGCACAGCCCCGCGGGGCCCGCCCCCACGATGATCACATCGTAGTTCTGCTGTCCGTCGTCACGCATCGGGACGAAATTCCAATCGTGGGGGATCTCCCTCCCCCGCCAGGGCGCGCGCCAGAGCGGCGCGGAACTGCACGGTATCGAACTCGACGCCTGCGTGTTGCGGTCCGGCGAGCTTCTCGAGTGCCGCGGCTCCCACCACCACCGTGCCATGCCGGTTGCCGCGGCCGAGGTGCAGCAGCGCCGCCGCGGCCTGGATCAGCCCCTGCCACGGCCGCCGCTCCTCCTCGTCTATTATAGAACGCCAGACGGTTTCCAGCGCTTCATGGGCGTGCCAGTATTCCCCCGTGTTGAACAGCGCGCGCGCCTGCTCCAGCTGGCGGCGGCGGGCTTCCGGTGTCATTGGGCGACCAGCCATCAGCCGTCAGCCGTCAGCCATCAGCCCTCATGGCTGAGGACTGAGGGCCGATTCTCAGGACATTCAACGCGCCGTGGCAGGCGCTCACCGTCCCCACGAGCACTTCTACGGTGTCCGGCGCCGCCGCGGCGGCGGCCACGATCCGCTCGCCGTCCAGCACCGCATCCACCGCGAAGGTGCCGACGCCGTACACGTGATGGCGGCACACGAACAGCGCGGGACCCGCCAGGGACTCCCCCCGCGCCCGCACACGGTCGGCGAGGGCCGCCACGGCGTCGGGCATCTCCCAGGACCGCGGCGCCGCGATCGCGGGACAGACGGCGGGCTCGATGCAATGCGTGGGACAGATCCAATCGGCGAACGAGACGTAGCGGGTATGGTCGGCTGCCGTCCGGTCGTACGGCGTGCCCAGCGAGTCCGGGACCGGCACCACGTCGATGGTGCGGCCGGGAAATCGGGAGCGCGCGCGCCGCACCAGCCATTCGAACATCAAATGCGACATGTGCGGCGACGGCACGATGTAGTCGGGAGCTTCCGCCGCCGCCGTGGGTCGTGCCTCGAACAGATACCGATCGAAGAACGCATCCCACTCGCTCGTCGCGAACGTCCGGTCCGCGGCCTCGGGCAGCTCGACACGCGCCCGGCACCGCGCGTCGCGATCCACGATGACGACCGTCCGGAAGCGGGCCTTGCCGCGTTCCTTGGCTTTGGCGAGCTGGGTGGCGTAGAACGTCCCGTAGCAGCCCCCGCCCACCACCACGATGTCCCGCATCTCAACGGGCGTGGAGGCATCGCTCATCGCACCAGGCGGCCGCCGTCCACCGGCACGACGATCCCGGTGATGTAATCGCTGTCGAGCAGGAACAGGACGGCGCGCACGACATCCGCGGGCGTGCCCAGCCGCCGGAGCGGCGTCGTCTCGGCGAGATGGTCCCGGGCCTCGGCGGGCCAGTCGTCCGGCGGGAGGACCGCGCCGGGGGCCACGGCGTTTACGGTCACCTCGGGCGCCAGTACCCGGGCGAGCCCGTGCGTGAGCATCACGACGCCCGCCTTGCTGACGTTCAGGGGGAGGTAGGCGGGCCACACCTCGTACGCCGCGAGATCGGCGAGGTTGACGATCTTGCCGCGCGTGCGCCGCAGGTGCGGGGCGGCCCCTTGCGCCGTGAACAGCGCCGCCGAGAGGTTGAGCGCCAGCGCGTCGTTCCAGTCCTCGGGAGTGATGGCGTCGAATTCGCGCCGCACCATCACGGCCGCGGAATTGACCAGCACATCGAGACGGCCGAACGACTCGACGACCCGTTGGGGCAGCGCCCGGGCGGCGGCGGGGTCGCGCAGGTCGGCCGCGAAGCGCTCCCCGCGACGCCCGGCTTCGCGCACGGCCCGCAGCGTGGCCTCGGCCCCGTCGGCGGAAGCGTGGTGGTGCACCGCGACGTCGCATCCCGCACGGGCGAGCCCCGTGGCGATCGCGGCACCGAGCCGGCGGCCGGCACCGGTCACGAGCGCCACACGTCCCGTGAGCTCCATCGGTCAGCGGGCCGGGGGAAGCGCGACGAGGGGCAGAATCTGGCCGGTCACCATGCGCACCTCGTCCGATACGAGCCAGAGCACCGTGCGCACCACGTCCGCCATCTCGACGAACCGGGCGTCCGACCCCATGTCCTGCAGGTTGGTGGACGTCCGCACGGCTTCCGGGGCCAGCGCATTCACCCGGATGCCGTCGTCGCGCAGCTCGCGCGCCAGGGCGCGGGTCATTGCGGCGACGCCGCCTTTGGCGGCCGCGTACGCGGCGAGGTTAGGCTGAGGCTGCAGCACGGCGATGGAAGTGAAACAGACGATGGCCCCGCCACCGCGCCGCCGCAGCGACGGCACGGCCGCCTGGCAGACGCAGAACGCGGTGCGGAGGTTGATGGCGATCTCGCGCTCGAACGCCGCGATATCGATGCCTTCGAACGGCCCGTAGGTGGTGAGTCCCCCCGCGACGTTGACCACGACGTCGAGTCCGCCGAACCGGGCTTCCGCGAGCCCCACGGCCGCGCGCGCGGCCCGCGGGTCGGTGAGATCTCCGGGGGAAGAAGCGGCCTCCACGCGGGCGGCGGCGAACTCCCGCACGCGCTCGTCCAACGTTGCGGCGCTGCGATCGGCCAGCACGAGCCGGGCTCCCGCCGCACCGAGCCCCGCCGCGATCGCGTGCCCGATCTGTCCCACCCGCCCCACACCGGTGACCAGGGCGACACGGCCGGCGAGCTCAGCCGCCACGCCCGCCTGCCTCGAGTGCCGCGATGACCTCGTCCGGGGGCGGTGCGCCGCGTTGGGCAAACCGCACGGTCCCGTCCTTGGCCACGAGGTAGACGGTGCGCGCGATTCCCGTGCCGTCCTCCTTCAGGGCGTGATAGGACCGGGCGATGGCCCGGTCGGGGTCCGACAACAGCGGGAAGTTGAAGCGCATCTTCTCGACGTACTTCCTGTGACTTTCGATATTCGCAGGATTCACTCCGAGGGGCTGAATCCCGGCTCGCTCGAACTTGGTCATCTCATCGCGCACGGCGGAGAGTTGGCGGTTTCACCCAGGGGTGTTGTTGCCGGGATAGAACACCAGGGCCACGTTCGTCCGCCGCAGCAAATCGGCGAGCCGGTAGGTCTTGCCGTCCGACGCCTGCGCCTCGAAGTCCGGCGCCTTCGTCCCGATCGTCACCACATCGCTCATGACGGGTTGCTCCTCAGGAGATCTGCCTTCGCCTTCCGTTGTTCCAGCGCCTCGAGCCATTCCAGCGGCACCTGCATGCCACCCAGGGGGGCGTGCGACAGCCCACCGTTCGATTCCCCGTGCCAGTCCGAGCCGCCGGAGATGGCGAGATCGAGTCGCCGCGCGAGCTTGGTGAGCCGGGACTCCACGCGCGGCGCATGGCTCGGGTGACGCACCTCGATGCCGTCCAGCCCCTCGTCCTGGAGAGCCCGCAGCTGCGGCTCCTGGCCGCGATCGCCCAGATGAGCGGCCAGGACGAGTCCGCCGACACCATGGACGAGGTCGGCCACTTCCCGCAGCGTCGGCAGCCACTTTTCCACGAAGGCCGGACGGCCCCGACCGAGAAAGCGATCGAAGGCTTCTTCGAACCCGTCCACCACGCCCGCATCGACCAGCGCCCGCGCGACATGCGGTCGACCGACCGCGCCGGTGCCCGCCTGAAAGGCGAGATCCTCGAGATCGATTTCGACGCCGAGCTGCTGGAGTTTCTCGATCATCCGGGTGCCGCGCCGTTCCCGCTCCGCACGCGCCTTCGCCAGGAAGGCTTCGAGCGCCGCGTCGCCCGCCGGCAGGAAGTAGGCGAGCAGGTGCAGCTCGCCCCACGGCGCGCGCACGCTGAACTCGCAGCCCGACACCACCCGCACCCCCACGCCGTGGCCCGCGGCCGCGGCGGCCGGCACGCCGCTCACCGTATCGTGATCGGTCAGCGCGATGACGGCGAGCCCGACGGCGCCGGCGCGCTGCACGAGCGCCTCGGGGCTCGCCTGGCCGTCCGAGGCGGTGGAATGACAGTGCAGATCAACGTGCGCCGTAGGCGCTCTCCGGGGCGGTCCACGCGGGCTGCGACTGGCGGAACAGCTCGAGCAGCTGGCGCTCGCCGAGCTCGTTCAACGCGGCGTCGGTACGCCGAATGCCGGTGGGCGCGTATCGCGTGAAGCGACGCTTGCGCTCAGTTCCGGTACCGAGCTGGAACAGCAGGCCGTACTGGTCCTGGCCGTACACGGTGGGGTGCCCGGACGGAAACACTTCCCAGCGCTGGCCGTCCACGACCACGACGCGACGGGCCATGCTCAGGTCTCCGCCGGCGCTTCGTAGGAGACTTCGCTCCACAGCTCCCAGGCATCGGGGGCGTAGGTAACCAGGCTCTGCAGCCTCTTCTCCAGCTTCGTTTCCTCGGGCAGGCGGGAGGCCTGCGCCCGGTGCGACATCTCCGTCGGGCTCTCCGAGAACTCGATGAACAGCCGGGGATCCTTGGCGTTGCGGAACACCCAGATGCGCTGGCCCCTCGCGTCGGCGAACTGGGCCAGCTCGCGCAGCGTGGCCAGATAGTCGAGCTCGTTGGCGGCGGGGACGCGCACCCGTGCGGCGGTCAGGACTTTCGGCATCGCTACATCTCCTGCTCGGGGAAGTCCTGCAGCATGGCTTTCACGTCGGCCAGATATCGGTCGGCGTCGGCCCCGTCCACCACCCGGTGGTCGTAGGACATGGTGAGCATGCCCATGGTCCGGATCGCGATCGCGTCCGAGCCGTCCTGCGTCACGACCTTGGGTCGCTTCTCGATCGTCCCGACCCCCAGGATGGCGACCTGGGGCTGATTGATGATGGGAATGCCCGCGTAGGGGCCAAAGCCGCCGGGATTCGTGATGGTGAACGTGCCCCGCTGGATGTCGTCGGGGGACAATCGCTTGGTCCGGGCGCGCTCGCCCAGATCGTTGATCGCCCGCGCGAGGCCCAGGAGCGACAGCTCGTCGGCGTGCTTGACCACGGGCACGATCAGCCCCTCCTCGGTGTCGACCGCGATGCCCAAGTTGATCTCGCCGAGCAGCACGTACGAGTCCTCGAGCATGCGCGCGTTCATGCT
>JBGPHP010000090.1:0-11600 GCA_041484445.1 Gemmatimonadota bacterium | reverse complement strand
GCGATCCGGCGACGTCCTACGATGGGGATGTGGAGTCGCAGCTCACGGCGGCGGGGACCGGCGGTGATTTGGCCGGACTGCTGACGAAAGGCAGGACCTGGCAGGTCACCTGATCCGCCCGAGTTACCGCACGCCCTGCCGCACCCACGCATCGACCGCGTCCACCAGCTGCGGCATCAGCGCATCCATCTGCTCCCGCTCGTCGTCGGCAAAGGGCGACAGGACGAAATCCTCCCACGGCTCGCCGGCGGGGACGGGGCCCACGCCGACTCGCAGGCGCGGATAGTCCAGGGTCTGGAGCGCGCCTTCGACGCTCTTCAAGCCGTTGTGACCGCCGGCTGAGCCGGACGGGCGCAGCCGGTAGGTGCCCAGGGGAATGTTGAAGTCATCTACGACGACCAGCAGATCGGTGGCGGGCGCGAAGGCGGGATCGGCGCGGAGGGCCGCCAGCGCCGCTCCGCTGCGGTTCATCATGGTCACGGGCTTCAGGACGTGGACGGGGACGGGGACGCCGTCCATCACACCCTCGGAAACGCGGGCGCGCTCGCCGCGCCGGAAGGGGGGAAACCCCCAGTGCGCGACGAGCGCGTCCGCCACCCAGAACCCCACGTTGTGGCGCGTCGCCGCGTACTCCGGACCCGGATTGCCCAGGCCGACGACGGCGCGCAACCGGTTCAGCCCTCTTTGCCGCCCTTGGACTTCTCGGGCTTCTCCGCTTTCTCGGCCTTGGGCTTCGCTTCGGGCGCCTTGCCCTCGGCTGCCGCCTCACCCTCTTCGCCTTCCTCCTCACGCACCTTGCGGATCAGCTCGGGCTCGGCCACTTCCACCGCGGCCTCCGCCGCGGGCGCGACGACTTCCTCGGCGCGCGGCGGCACGACCGTGGCGATCGTGAGGTCCGCCAGGGTCAGAATCGTCGCGTTGGGGATCACCAGGTCGCGCACGTGCAGCGAGCGGCCGATGGCGAGCGGCGTGACGTCGAGCTCCACCCGGTCGGGAATGTGGTCGGGGAGCACCTCGATCTCGACTTCGCGCGTGACCTGATCGAGGACGCCGCCCGCGTTGCGCACGCCCTCCGCGGTCCCCACCAGGTGGACGGGGACCTTGAGGGTCACCTTCTCGTCGGCGTGAATTTCGTAGAAGTCGACGTGGATGATGTCGGGGCGCACGGGATGCCGCTGGATCTCGCGGATCAGCGTGCGGGCCTTCTTGCCCTCGAGCGTGAGCTCGATGATGGTGCTCGCCGGCTCGATCCCGATGAGCGCCAGCTCCAGCGCCTGCGCGTCGAGCTCGAGCGACTGGCTGGGGCGGCCGTGCCCGTAGATCACCGCCGGCACTTTCTTCTGGAAGCGCACCTGCCGCGCCGCGCCCTTGCCGGTCTTGTCTCGCGGGCTTGCCGCGAGTTCCACGAATTGCGCCATACGTGCGTCCTCAGTCTTCGGTCAACGGTTTAGTCGAACAGCGAGCTCACCGATTGATTGGAGTGCTCGTAGCCGATCGCTTTCGCCATCAGTCCCGCGATCGACAGGATCTTCAGTTTCTCGAACTTGCGCTCCTCGGGGAGCCGGATCGTGTTGGTGACCGTCACTTCCTCGATCGCCGAGGCCCGCAGTCGCTCCACCGCCGGTCCCGACAGCAGAGCGTGGGTCGCGAACGCGAACACGCGCTGGGCGCCGAGGCGCTTCAAGGCGGCGGCGGCCTCCGTGATCGTCCCCGCCGTATCGATCATATCGTCGGGGATGAGGCAGTCTTTGCCCTCGACCTCCCCGACCACGTTCACCACCTCCGCGATGTTCGCCGACGGCCGCCGCTTGTCGATGATCGCGAGCGACGCGTTCAGCCGCTTGGCGTAGCCGCGCGCCATCTTCGCCGATCCCACGTCTGGTGCCACCACCACCGGCTCCCGCAGCCCCTTCGTCCGGAAGTGCGACACGAACACCGGCGCCGCATACAGGTGGTCCACCGGGATGTCCCAGAAGCCCTGCAGCTGGTGGGAATGGAAATCCATGCCCAGCACCCGATCCACGCCGGCGTGCGTGATCAGGTTCGCCATCAGCTTCGCACTCACCGCCACCCTGGGCTGATCCTTGCGGTCCTGGCGCGCGTACCCGAAGTAGGGGAGCACGGCCGTGATCCGCGCCGCGCTCGCCCGCCGGGCCGCGTCGGTGAGCAGCAGCAGCTCCATGTAATTCTCGGCCGGCGGGTTGGTGGGCTGGATGATGAACACGTCCCGCCCGCGCACGTTCTCGTCGATCTTGACGAAGATCTCGCCGTCGGCAAAACGCCGGATGGTGACCGCGCACAGCGGCTGGTTGAGATGCTGCGCCATCTCCTCGGCGAGCGGCCTGTTGGCCGTCCCGGCGAGGAGCAGCAGCTGTCCGCGCGCAAACGTGAAGTCCGCCATTCGGGAGCCCCAGAAGCTAGCGGGCAAAGTGGCCCTAGCCAAGGGGTTGGCCATGAGGCCGTGGTTGACCGCGGATTGACCCCTCCGCCGCAGATTCTCAAGGCTGGCGGTGGATCGTTGGCGGAGGCATGTATGGAACGGTACTCTGAAACGTTGACTCTCCGAAGTCGATACGTCGAGCGACGCAAGGCGATGGCCGAGCTACGCAATCGGTTGGAGACGGCCCTGAAGGGGCGTTACACCATCGGCCGGGAGATCGGCCGCGGGGGGATGGCCATCGTCTACCTCGCCCGCGACGTGCGGCACGGGCGGGATGTGGCGCTCAAGGTGCTGCGCCCGGAGCTCGCGGCGACCCTCGGTCCCGACCGTTTTCTGCAAGAGATCCGCCTGGCTGCAGGTCTCGCCCACCCCCACATCCTCCCGCTGCACGACTCCGGCGAAGCCGACGGGTGCCTCTTCTACGTGATGCCGTTCGTTCCGGGCGAATCGCTGCGCGACCGTCTGGAGAGCGAGGGACAGCTACCGTTGGTGGACGCGCTGGCCATCGCGCGTGAAATCGCCGATGCGCTCGACTACGCCCATCGGGCCGGCGTCGTCCATCGGGACATCAAGCCGGAGAACATCCTGCTGCAAGCGGGCCACGCCGTGGTGAGCGACTTCGGCATCGCGCGGGCGATCAGCGCGGCCGGATCGCGGCGTGTGACCGCCGTGGGCACGACGGTGGGGACGCCCGACTACATGAGTCCCGAGCAGGCCGCCGGCGCCGGGCCGATCGACGGGCGCAGCGACATCTACAGCCTGGGCTGCGTGCTGTTCGAGATGCTGGCGGGCACGCCGCCCGCCGCGCTGACGCCTCCCGAGGGTCCGGCCGCGGGACCGCTGCGCCCGCGGGATCGGTTGGCCGAGCTCGTCGCGCTGCGGCCGTCGGTCCCGCCAGCGGTGGCGGGCGTCGTGACGCGCATGCTCGCGCCGGCGCCGGGCGACCGGTTCGCGACGGGTGCGGAGGCGGCCGAGGCGCTGGCGGCCCCGGGCGATGTGTGGACCCCGCGCAGCGTGCTGGCGCAACGGCGGCGGCGCGTGGGCATCGGCCTGTTGGCGACCGGCATGCTGACCGTCGCCGGTGTCGTCGAGCTGCCGAAAGTGCTTGACACGGAACTCGATCCGTCGCTGTACGCGGTCGTCCCGTTCGGCACCCCGGCCGGGACAGCGTCCCCCGTGCTCAACGGCAACGAGGGTGCGGTATTGCTGCGGCAGGCGATGCGGCAGTGGGTGGACGTGCGCCTCGCGGATCCGCTGCGGATCAGTGAGACCATCGCACGCACCGGCGAGCCGGTCGTCACCCTCACGAGGGCAGAGCAGGTGGCGCGTAGCGTTCGGGCGGGCCGGCTCCTGTGGGGCGAGCAGAGCCACGGCATGGGGGATTCGATTGCGATCACCGTGAGTCTCTACGACCTCACCGGAAGGGGCCGCGTTCTAAAAAGCTACACCGTGCAGGTCGATCGCCTCGGCACCATCCTGCTCCTTAGATTCCGCGAGCTCGCTGACTCGCTGCTGCTCGGCGTTTCGGATGCCGGCGCCAGCCTCGGCGGGAGCGTGGGGACGAACGTGCTCGGCGCCTTGTACGCCTATGCCGCAGGGGAGAACGCGCTCGCCCGTTGGGATCTCGACAGCGCGCAGCGGGCCTTCACCGCCTCGCTCGCGTTGGACCGGAATTTCCCACAGGCCCATCTATGGCTCGCCCAGGCGCTGGCGTGGGCCGGGCAACCCGCCGACGCGTGGCGCTACCACGCCGCCACGGCCGCGAGCTCGCCTCAGAGGCTGCGATTCCGCGACCGCCCGCTCGCCGCCGCCCTGGCGGCGCTCGGCGCGGGTCAGTACCCGGAGGCGTGCGCCGACTACCGCCAGGCCCTCGCGCGCGATTCTCTGGTATTCGCCGCCTGGCTCGGCTTGGGCGAGTGTCTGCGGCAGGATCACGCCGTGGTCCGGGATCCGTCGACCCCTGCGGTATGGAGGTGGCGCAGCAGCCTGCGGGCCGCCGAGTCGGCCTACGAGCGGGCGCTCGCCGTGGTGCCGTCGGCCGCGTTTCACTTTCGTCCGCTCAGCCGGATGGCCAACACCCTGTTCGTCGACGCGGTATCGGTTCGCGTGGGGGTGGCGCTGCCTCCGGATTCGGGACTCTTCTACGCATATCCCTCTCTTGCCCAGGACACGCTCGCCTTCATTCCGATCCCGGCGGAGCGGTTCGCCACATCGCCGGAGCCCCCCACGACCGGGGCGGCGGTCGCGGGCGGCCAGGAGCAGCTCCTGGCGCTCGTGAAGCGGTGGATCCGGGAGTTTCCCGATTCCTCGCAGCCGTACCAGGAGATGGCGATCAGCCTCGAACTCTTCGGGGCGTTGGACGGACCGGGGGGTGTTGAAGCCTCCGCGCTCGCGGCCGCCCAGCGCGCGCTCGCGACGGCCCGCGCCGATGCCGATCGGGTCTACTCCACGGTTCTGCAAGTGCGTCTCCTTGTGAAGCTCGGCCGTTACGATGAAGCTCAGCGTCTCGCGGCGGACGGGCTGGCCCGGTGGGGAAGGGACCCCGTGGCTGCGTACGCCCCCGAAATCGCGAGTCTCGCCGTCCTCCTTGGCAAACCGCGACAAGCGGCGGCAGCGGCGACCGGCTGGGCGGAGGCGATGCAGCAAAACCCGGCGTTCAGCTCGGTGCCGCTGCAGGTGCTGGAGGCCTCGGCGGCGCTGCGGGCCTACTCCGCAGTGGGCGGGCCTCGCGACAGCATCGCGGCGCTCGCCGCCCGTCTGGAAACGCAAGTGCTCGTGCACCCCAGGCCCAGCTCCGTTCCCCAGTCGGCATGGTGCTGGGTCACGCTCGAGCCCCGCGCTGAGGCGTTCCCCGTGCTGCGTCGGCTCCCGGATATGAGCCGCTGCTCGGGGACCGCGATGCTCACCATGCAGCAGGCGCTCGCGCGGGGAGAGACCACGGCAGTGCGCGCCGAGTTTTCGAGCTCACCGGAGCGCTCGGCCCAGCCGGGCGAGCTCGCGATGGAGCACGTCTATCATGAAGCGTGGCTGTTGCTGCAGGTGGGGGATACCGCGACGGCCATCGCGTTCGTAGACCATTACTTGGCAGGACTCGCGGCGCTGCGGCGGACCGCCATCCTCGACCAACCGGCCCAGGCCGCGGCGCTGGTGCGGGTGATGGCCCTGCGCGCCGAGCTCGCATCGCTGGCCGGGGACCAGGATACCGCACGCCGGTGGGCGCAGCCCGTAGCCACGTTGTGGCGCGATGCGGATGCGGAGCTGCAGCCGCTGGTCGTGAAGATGCGCGGGCTGGCGGGGAGCAACTGAGGCGGCGGAACAAACTCGATTCAACCGGAACCCGAGGGGGACGATGGGCACCAAGGGCTGGACAGTCAGTGTGGTGTGGGTGGCGTGGGCGGTGCTGTTCGTCGTGGCGATCTACCGCATGCTGGGGTACCGGGCCCCGCAACTCACTCCCGGGATGGCATACGTCCTGGTTGCGCTATCCGTCTTCGTGGCCGTAGCGGCGATCGGGGGCTTGCTGGCCGCGACGCCCCCGCTGGGAGGAGCATCCCTCGGCCACGCCGTGGCAGTCGTCGTGGCGGTCGCAACCACTGCGGTGCTCGTCTCCGCGTTGTGCCATCGCTTCATCGGGTACGGCACGGAGGCCCCTCCCGCGTTCATTACGGATGTCACCGATCCCGCTCAGTTCGATTCGGTCTTGGCCTACGCCCACCGTATTCCCTACGACTCTATGACGCACAGCGGCGCCGACTCGGCGCTGCTCACCGATGCCGACGGCCACGCGCTCGACACCGTGACGGCGTGGATCGCGCCGGCGCTCCACGCGAACTTCAACTCGTATCGCGATCTGGAGGGGTCGGGGCCCCGCAAGGGCCGCGTCGTCGCCCGGATCCGGGTCAACGCCACCGCGGGCGGAGGCGGCTACCGGCCCCTCAACCTGCCAGCGGGGGTCAGTTACGTGTGGGTGGACAACCTGAAGCTCGAGGATACGACGGGAAGCTTCCGGGCACTGATCATCCCCGATCGACCCGGTGGTCGGGTCATTCCATTCCCGATCTCACCCGGGTCCCGATATCACTACCGCAGCAAGGGAACGGTGGCGAATTTTCCCATGGCGCGTTGGGTGCTGTACCACTCCAACTGCATCAACGTCCCGTGTTCGAAGGGCTGCTGCCAGTCCTGCCCGTAGCGGACGAGCGTCGTCGCTAGGGGCCCGCGCGCGCGGCGACGCGGTAGCGCCCAGCCCGCGTCCCCTGAACGGCGACACGGTAGCTGCCCGGGGACAACGTCGCCGTGATGCGCGAGCACAGGTTCAGCGCCCCCGCATCGATGTCGTCGTTGGTGGCGATCACCGCTCCGCTGGAATCCGACAGCGTTAGGCGCGTGTTCTCCTCGAGCGCGAAGCCGCATGCGCCGTTGACCGCGGACGTCTCGACGGTGTAGGTCCCGCTCTGTGGAATCCGCAACCGGAACACGTCGACGTCCGAGAGCGCGCCGATCGCCCCGGTCACGTAACCTCCGATCACCAGCGCGTTGGCCTGCGCGGGCGCGTCGTTCGGCTCGAGCTCCGTCGGCAGCGCCACGGCGAACGTGGCCGGATAGGTGGCGGCCCCGTCCACCGTCACGGGTGACGGCGTCGCCGACCCGCCCAGGGCGCCCCAGCGGCGGCCCGGCACGCCGAGTTGTCCGTCGCCGTTCTCGTCGGTTCCGCCGAACACAGTGTAGCTCCCGTCCCCGAGACCGGTGAATGCGTAGGAGCCGTCCGCCGCCACCGCCGCCGTGCCGAGCAGCAGGCCTGCGACCGAGAACAGCCGGGCATACGTCTTCGTCGGCGGCGCGAGCGTCTGGGTCAGGCTGTTGCGGGCGTTCACGATACCGGCACCGTACTGATCGTCACGCCCCGGGGCGCCCGCATCGACCGCGTAGGTCGTCAGCCGCGCCCGCAGCTGCGCCTGCGTCAGCGACGAGTTCTGCGCGAGGATCAGCGCGGCAACGCCGGACACGTGCGGCGTCGCCATCGACGTCCCGTCCCAGGAATCGTAGATCGGTGAGTTGGTGACGTAGTTCCAGGTACTCGACAGGATGCCGTAGCTGCCGTCGCCGTCGGCGATGTCGCCGCCGGGCGCCGCGATGTCGATCGTCGAGCCGAACGAGGAGTAGGAGGCGAGCAGCCCGTCGGGTCCTACCGCCGACACCGACAGCGCCTCGGCGTAGGCCGCGGGATAGAGCAGGCTCGTATTCCCGCTGTTGCCGGCGGCGGCGATGACGAGCGCGCCCGCGTTGGTCGCCGCGATCACCGCGTTATGCAGCGTGCTGCTCCCCGAAGACCCGCCCAGGCTGAGGTTGATGATCCGCGCGCCGCTGGGCGCGGTCACCGTGCCTCCTTTGCCGTTGTCGGCGGGCAGGCCGGCCGCGTACAGGATCCCCTGCGCGATGTCGTAGAAGCTGCCGAACCCCGCGACGCCGATCACGCGCACGGGGCGGATGCGCACCGTCCAGTTGACGCCGGTGACACCCACGCCGTCGTTGCCCGCCGCCCCGATCGTCCCGGCGACGTGCAGGCCGTGATTGCCGGAGGTCGTGAGACCGATCGCGCAGTTCCGAGAACTGCTGTAGTCGTAGTCGGCGATGGCCGTGGGGTCGGCGTCGTAGCCGTCGCCGTCGCCCGCGTTGTCGATCGTGCCCCCGGCGCACAGCGGCACGCTCGCCTTGGTGACGAAATCGTAGCCGTCGTGCGTCAGGTTGGCGGCGACCGCCGGATGGTCATAGCGGATCCCGTTGTCCACGACGGCGACGAGCACGCTCGCACTGCCCGTGGTGATCGCCCAGGCTCGGGGCAGATCGATCATCCCGTAGTGCCACGCCTGCTGCGGGTACAGCGGATCGCCGGGCACCGTCATGGCCCGGGCGGCGCTGACCCGGCGGGTCTCGAGACGGATGATCCCGTTGCGCTCCACCGATTCGACCGCGGGATCCTGGCGCAACGACGCCGCGACCGCCTCCAGTCGGGTGGAATCGGTCACCTGCACGCGTGCGGCCAGCAGGGCGGGCGACACGCCGCGCACCGCGAACTGCGCCGCCGTGGGCAGCGCGGCGAGGCGATTCAGGATCGTGAGACCGAGCGCCGCGGCCGTCGCGGGAGCGGTGAGGGCGACCGAGCCGAGCGGCGGCGCGGCGAGCGCGGCGGCGCGATAAGTGACGATCAGCTCGTCCGCCGTGTACGCGGGTTCCGGGGACGGCCCGGCGGGCGGAGCGGGCGCACTCGTGACGGGCGGAGCGAGGAAACCCGACGCGAGGCTGATCGTTCCGCTGATTCTACCGTTCGGGGTCGCCGTGGCGGTGAACGACGCCACCGAATCAGCCAGACCGGCTACCGCGGCGGCGACGGATTGCTGGCCTGGATGGACGCCGAGGGTACGGACCGTGCCGGTGCGCCCGGTGGAATCGGTGACGCCCTGCGCCGGATTCACGGAACCGCCACCTGGAGGAACTGTCCAGCTCACCGTCGCGCCGGGGGCCGCGTTGCCGAAGCCATCGACCGCCTGCACCGAGTACGGTGTGGGAAGCGCGGTTCCCGCTGGACCGGTCTGCCCGTTGCCGCCCTGGACGCTGATGCGAGCCGGCGGGCCGGCGCGCACCGCGAAACTACCGCTCGTATCCGGTGCGAGGCCCGCCGCCGTGGTCCGCAGCCGGTAGCCCGCGCCGCGCTTGTCGAGACGCAGATCGTTGAAGGCGGCGACTCCGGACACGGCGAACGCGGTTGTCGTGCCGGTGAGCGTTCCCGCGGCCGGGTTGACGCCGAGCGTGATCGTCACCAATCCGGAATACCCGGTCGCGGGATTCCCCAACTGATCGAGAGCGGAGACGACCACGGCCGGAGCGATCCCGGTTCCGGCCTGGACATCGGAAGGCTGGGCCGTGAACACCAGCCGGGTGAACTGACTGACTTGGACCACCTGGAAGGGCACCGAGGTGGCGGGTGCCAATCCCGATGCCGTCGCGGCGACGGTATAGCCGGCGCCCGCTGAATCGATGCGCAGGTCGGCGAACGACGCGACTCCCGCGACGGCGGCGGCAGTCGTCGTACCGGACAATACGCCGCCCGAGGGATTGGCGCCGACAGCCAGCGCGACGGTACCGCTGAACCCGGTCGCCGTATTGCCCAGCGCGTCCTGCGCGGTCACCTGAACCGCGGGCGTAATCGCGCTGCCCTGGAACGGGCTGCTTGGCTGCGTCGTGAAGATCAGGCGGGATGCGACGCCGGGCGCCACGTTGAAGGCCGCGCTGCCGCCCGTGGCGGCGCCGGGCGCGGTCGCCGTGAGCGAGTAACCCGTCCCGCTGCGATCGATGGAGAGATCGGTGAACGTGGCGACGCCGAGGACGGCCGCCACCGTGACGGTGCCGCTCAGCGCGCCGCTGCCTGGATTCACGCCGACGGCCAGCGTGACGTCACCGGTGAAGGTCGTGAACGTATTGCCGAGACTGTCCCGGGCGGTGACCCGCACGGCGGGAGCGATCGCGGTCCCGGCGGTCGCGGCGCCGGGCTGGACGGTAAAGGACAGCCTCGGCCCGCCGGCCGGCGTGATCGCGAAGGGGATGCTCGTGCTGGAGGTCAGGCCGCCGGCACTCGCGACCAGCGTGTAACCGTTCCCCGTCTTGTCGATGCGCAGGTCGGAGAACGTCGCGACGCCGTTGATCGGTGTCGCCTGCGCCGTGCCGGCGAGCGCGCCGCCGCCTGGGTTCGCGCCGAACGCCAACGCGACCGGACCGGCGGCGGAAGAGACGGCGTTCCCGAACGCGTCTTCAATCGCCACCCGCACCGCCGGCGAGATCGCGGTGCCTGCCGCGGTGGCGCCCGGTTGCGTCGAGAAGGCCAGGACGGATGGCGTCCCCGGGTTTGCGGTGGCGGCGAACGGCAAGGGAGATCCTGCCGCGCCCGGCAGCGTCGCGGTGGCCTGCTGGGGACCCGCGCCGGCCCCGAGCGTCCAGGCGACGATCGATCGACCCGCCGTGTTGGTCGGCGCCGTCGCCCTGGAGAGGGTGCCGCCGGCCGTGGCGAGCCAGGTCACCGGAGCGCCGCTCACCGGATTGCCGAACTGGTCCCGTGCCTCGACCACCAGCGAGTCGACGAGGGCCGCACCGACGGTTCCTGTCTGGTTGTTGCCGGCGACGCGATTCAGGGCACTGGCGGGGCCGGGATTCGCATTGGCGCCGAAGGCGACCGGGGAGCCCGCAAGGCCGGCGACGCTCGCCGCGGCACTGTCGGAGCTCGGTCCGGCGGCGGTACCGATGGTCCAGGCGACGGCCGCCCGTCCGGCGGCGCTCGTGGTCACCGTCGCAGCGGAGAGGCCTCCTGCTCCCGCGGTCACCGCCCAGCCGACGTTCACGCCACCCGCAGCGTTGCCGTAGACGTCCCGCACGATGACGACCAGCGAGTCGGCGAGCGCCAGGCCGACCGTGCCGGTCTGGCCATCGCCCGAGACGCGACTGATCTGGGCCGGCGCGGCGGGCGTGGCGCTCGCGGTGAACACACCCGCCGCCGGAAGCTGCCCCACATTCGCCAGCACGGTGTCGGCATTGGTGCCCGCTCTCGTGCCCAGGGTCATCAAGACCGCCGCTCGGCCGAGTGAGTCGGTGACGACCGAGGAGGCGGATACGGATCCTCCGCCGGCCGTGACCCGCCACGTTACGGCAACACCTCGGACGGGTGTGCCGTCTGCCTCGGTGACGAGGGCGATGAATGGTTGGGGCAGCGCGGTGCCGGCGGCACCCGTTTGGCCGTTACCGGCGAGCGGGGCGACAACGGCGGGGAGGGGCGTCACGGGACCGGACGCCTCCCGGCCGCACGTCGCGGTCACGACGAGCGTGGCTAGCAAAGTAGCGGCGGCCGCGACGCGTTGCACGGTGAAAGCGGGTCCGATGGCCTGAGATGAGTGTTGAGGGGAGATTATGGGAGCAATCGGCGCGCCAGTAGGGTGGAAGCAGCAGTGTCGGT
The DNA here is from genome assembly GCA_041484445.1 of Gemmatimonadota bacterium. Taxonomy (GTDB): domain Bacteria; phylum Gemmatimonadota; class Gemmatimonadetes; order Gemmatimonadales; family GWC2-71-9; genus DASTHG01. The sequence continues at coordinate 162 of JBGPHP010000090.1, read as the reverse complement.
TTGGGGTGTGGCATCCGCGCGACAGGGGAGTTGGCCCCGAAGGATTCGAACCTTCATTCCCGGATCCAAAGTCCGGTGTCCTGCCATTGGACGAGGGGCCAGTTACGTTGCAGCGCCTGAACTTATCGAAGGCGAGGACGGCGTGGAAGGCTCCGACTTTGC
>JBGPHP010000089.1:0-11639 GCA_041484445.1 Gemmatimonadota bacterium | reverse complement strand
GTTGTAACGTTTTTGCTGGCGACGAGCGCGACAGGGCCACACCCGTTCCCATCCCGAACACGGTCGTTAAGCCTGTCAGCGCCGATGGTACTGCCCTCGACAGGGGGTGGGAGAGTAGGCCGCCGCCAGCGTCCCTTGAAGCCCGCCGTCGATTCCCGACGGCGGGCTTCTTTGCTGGTCCGCCCCGCCGCCGCGGCGTAGGTTCCCGCATGACCCCCCCGTTGCCGCGCGACGCGACCGGCGCGCTGTCCGTCCGCATCCGCGGCGTGGTGCAGGGCGTGGGATTCCGGCCCTTCGTCTTCCGGCTGGCCCGCACCCACACCCTCCGTGGCTGGGTCCAGAACGACGCCGACGGCGTGGACATCCACATCGAGGGTGCCGGACCCGGGTTGGATGCGTTCCTACGCGACCTCACCGCCCAGGCGCCGCCAGCCGCCAGCATCGCCCGCGTCGACGTGGCGCCGGTCCACCCCTCGGGCGCGACCGACTTCATCATTCGGGAAAGCGCCGGGCGCGCGCAACCGACCGTTCGCATCGCCCCCGACCTCGCGGTGTGCGAACGCTGCCTGCAGGAGCTGTTCGACCCCAAAGACCCGCGCTTTCATTATCCGTACATCAACTGCACAGACTGCGGTCCCCGCTACTCCATCATCCTCAGCCTCCCCTACGACCGCGCCGCCACCACGATGGGTCCGTGGGCGATGGACCAGCGCTGCGCCGTGGAATACCACGACCCGGCGAGCCGCCGCTTCCACGCGCAGCCGGTGGCCTGTCCCGACTGCGGACCGCACTACGAGCTGCGCCACGGCGCCGCGACCGTCACGGGTGACGCCGACGTGATCCGCGCCACCGTGGACCTGCTCCGCGCCGGTGCGATCCTCGCGGTGAAGGGTCTGGGCGGCTACCACCTGGCGTGCGATGCGCGCAACGCCACCGCCGTCGCGGCGCTACGCGAGCGCAAGTTCCGCAAGGAAAAACCGTTCGCCCTGATGGCGCGGGACCTCGCCGTGGCGCGCGCGCTGGTGGACCTGTCTCCCGCCGCCGAAGCGCTCATGGTCTCGATCGCGCGGCCGATCGTCCTCGCCGCCGCCCGGGTCGAGCTCCCCGGCGTGGCGCCCGACAATCGCGACTTCGGCGTGATGCTGCCCTACACGCCGCTGCATCACCTGCTGTTCAGCGCCGGCGCGCCGGACGTGCTGGTGATGACCAGTGCCAACCGCTCGAACGAGGCGATCGCCTACGAAGACGCGGACGCCGTCGAGCGCCTGTCGGGAATCGCCGACGCGTTCCTCGTGGGGGAGCGACCCATCGCCCGTCGTGTCGAAGACTCGGTGGTGTGCGATGGGGTGTTCGGGCGGACGATGCTGCGGCGCGGCCGCGGCTACGCCCCGGGCGCGGTGGCCACGCTGCCCACCACTCGGCCGATGCTGGCGCTGGGCGCCGACCTCAAGAACGCCCTGACCCTCGTCGTGGATGGCCAGGCGTTCGTGAGCCAGTTCATCGGGGACCTGGACGACTTTTCGGCGTTCGCCGCCTTCGAGCAGACGATCCGCGACCTGCTCGCGATGTACCACGTGGATCCGGCCGAGCTGGTCGTGGTGCGGGACGCACACCCGCAGTACCGCTCGACGGCTCAGGCGGAGCGCATCGAGTGCCGAGAGCAGGTCGTGGTCCAGCACCACCGGGCGCACGTCGCGTCCGTGCTCGCCGAGCGCGGCGCGTGGCGCGAGCGCGTGCTGGGCGTCAGCTGCGATGGCACGGGGTACGGCGACGATGGCGCGATCTGGGGCGGTGAGATCTTCGCGGGGAGTGTCGCCGGAGGATTCGAGCGGGTGGCGCATCTGCGGGCCTCCCAGCTGGTGGGCGGCGACGCGGCCGCCAAGCATCCGGTGCAGGCGGCGGCGGGGTTCCTTCATCAGGTGGAAGGGCTACCCGACCTCGAGGCCGCGCCGTTCGTGTTTCCGAGTCGCTACCGGGACGTAGTCCGCCTCCTGGACGGCGGCATTCGCGTGTTTCCCACCACGTCGCTCGGACGGCTGTTCGACGCCGCGGCCGCCCTGGTCGGGTTCACCCGGCCGGTGAGCTTCGAAGGCCAGGCGGCGATCTGGCTCGAGCACCTCGCGCGAATGTCCGCGGCGGTGGACCCGTACCCGTTCCCCTTCGTCGCGGGCGAGCTCGACTTCCGCCCACTGCTGCACGCCCTGGTGGAAGACAGGCTTCGCGCCCGCCCGGCGCCGGAGATCGCGCGCGCGTTTCAGGCGGGGGTGGCGCTCGGTGTCTCGCACGCCTGCGTCGCGCTGGGTCGCGCGCACGACATCAGGACGGTCGTGTTGTCGGGGGGCGTGTTTCAGAACGAGCTCCTGTTGCGCGATCTCAAGCGGTTGCTGGAGCAGGAAGCGCTGGAGGTCTGGACCAACCACATCGTGCCGCCCAACGACGGCGGCATCAGTCTGGGGCAGGCGGCGCTCGCCGCGTGGCGCTGACGGGGTCAGCGGCGCGTCGTGCGCCGCCACACGTAGGGCAGGTGCTCCAGCCGGATCAGCGGTTGCGGGGAAGGGATGTAACGGAAATCGAGCGCCGTGGGGCCTTCCGCATCATGGTATTCGACGTGGTACAGCACGAACAAGCCGCTCGTCGAGCGGCGGACCGTAAGCACGCGGTGCACCGTGAAATGGGTGTCGTCCGTATGCAGGATGACCGACGCATGAGTGAACTCCAGCGCTCGGTCCGCGTACCCGGGGGCCGTCGTCACCCAAACCCCGACCACCTCTGCCGGCATGCCGGTCGAGCCCGTCGCCCGGGCGATCGCGCGCCAGACCGGGACTGCGAGCGCCGCGGCGAGTGCCACCCCCAGCACCAGGGCCCGGCGTCGCCGCGGGCGCACGGGAAGCCAGCGATTCCAGTAGCCGTGCAGCGGGCGCCGATCGCCCGCGCGGCGCGGCGTCGTCCGGCGGTCTGCCCGGCGACGCTCCATCACGGGTGCTCCACCGCTTTCCGGTCCAGGGCTCGGCGCACCGCCGAGGCCAGATCACGCGGATTCGCGGGCTTCAGCAGCAGCTCTCGGATCCCCCGGGCACGCCGCTCGGCCGCGCCCGGCACGTCGGCGAAGCCGGACGTGAGGATGATGGGGAGGTCAGGGCGCAGTGCGTGCACCGCCTCCGCCAACTGCATCCCGGTCAGGACCGGCATCGTCTGATCGGTCAGCAGAAGGTCGAACTGCTCCGGATCGGCGCGCAACAGGGCGAGGGCGTCGGCGCTCGATGTGCGCATCGTGACCCGGTAGCCCGAGCGTTCCAACACTCGCTGCGTGACGGTCGCCACCGGGGCGTCATCGTCCACCACCAGCACCCGCTCCTGACCCTTGAGATCGGCGAGGGCGGTCACCGGAACGACCGGCGTGGGCCCCGCACTGACGGGCAGGTACACGGCGAACGTGGTGCCCCGTCCCGGCGCGCTGGCGACATCGATCGCGCCGCCGTGCGAAGCGACGATGCCGTGGACGACGGAGAGACCGAGCCCCGTGCCTTCGCCCGGGGGCTTGGTGGTGAAGAACGGCTCGAAGATCCGCGCCAGCGTGTCTCGATCCATCCCGTGCCCGGTGTCGTGCACGGTGAGTCGGACGAAGCGCCCGGCATTCAGCGTGGCCGGAATGTCGATCTGGCCGGGCGTCAGATCGACCGCGGTGAGCCCGACCTCGAGCACACCGCCGTCGCGCATCGCGTGCGCGGCGTTGGTGCACAGGTTCATGAGCACCTGGTGAATCTGGGTCGGGTCCGCCTCGATGGCCGGAATCTCCTGGTCGATCCGGCGCCGGATCTCGATCGTCGCGGGCAATGACGCGCGCAGGAGTTGCAACGCTTCCGCGACGACCTCGTCGGGGAGCACGAGCTGGCGCCGCTGCTCCGAGCGGCGGCTGAAGAGGAGAATCTGTCGCGCCAGATCGGTGGCCCGCTGGGCCGCGCGCTGGACTTCGAGGAGATACTCATGCGCGGGCGTCTCCGGCGGCAGCTCCGCGAGCGCCAGATGGAGGTACCCGATCACGGCGGCGAGAATGTTGTTGAAGTCGTGGGCGATGCCGCCCGCCAGCGTTCCGATCGTCTCGAGCTTCTGCGCTTGGCGCAGCTGCGCCTCGAGATCGGCGCGCTCCGATTCGGCGCGCTTGCGGTCGGAAATGTCCCGCACGAAGCTCGTGTACACCGAGCGCTCGCCGAGTCGCGCTACACCCGTCGACAGCTGGATCGAGACCGTGTCTCCGCGCTTGCGCCGCGCCAGGAGCTCGCGCTCCCCGGGATCCCGGAACGGGTCCGGGTCCGCGCCGTCGGAGAGGAGCTGTGCCGCCGGTTGGCCGATGAGGTCCTCGCGGCGGTAGTCGAACAGCCGCTCGGCGGCGCGATTGACCGACTCGATCGTCCCGGCCGCGTCGGTCGTCACGACGCCTTCCGGCGCCGTTTCCAGAATGGTCCGAAGCCGGGCCTCGCTCTCGTGCAGCGACGCGTTCGCGTGCTGCACCTGCGCGGCCATGGCGTTGAACGAGGACGCAAGATCCTGAAACTCGTCTCGGCTCGCGACCTGCACTGGATGCGAGAAGTCGAGCGACGCCAGCCGGCGCGTGCCGTCTTGCAGCTGGACGAGCGGCTCCGTGCTGCGCCGAATGAGCCAATACGCGGACGTCAGCGCGAGCAACAGCGTCAGGAGGACGGCCAGCGGGAACGTGCGCCGGAAGTCCGCCATCGGGGCGAGGACGCTCGCCGACGCCTGACTGACGACGACCGTGAGCGGCGGCGCGGAGAAGCGGCCGTGGAGAAACAGAGACCATCGACTGGTCAGGAACTGCTCACCGGCCTGACGCCACGTCAGCAGTGGGAATCCTGTTGTCGTCGGTGGCGCGGTGTCGCGCAGCGGCGGTGGCACTCCCGCCGGACAGTGGAGCGGCTGCCGTGCAGCGCTCAGAATGCAGAGACTCGTTCCCGCTGGCAGCACCTCGTCGGTCCGGTCGATGCTCCACAGGGCAGAGGCCCGGATGTCGGCCCAGAGCAGCGCGTGCCGTGAGGCGCGGGGATCGACCGCCCGCACGAGCCACACGCGTGTCGAATCGGGGATCAGGAGGATCGGCTCGCCCGCGCGCAGCGACTGGAGTCCAGCCGCGGGCAAGGCCGGGGGCGGAGTCGAATCACCCGCGAACGCCCGGATGGCACCAAGGGAGTCGACGAGTACGAATCCCGCGATCCAGGAACGAGGCTCCGCGGTGTCCGTTTCCGCCGCCGCCGGCAGTGCGATGCGCGGCAGGCCGGTGGAGACCCGCTCGGCGGCCGCGCCCAGTTCGTGGTCGAGATCCGTCAGGCGTTTCATGATGACCATGCCGGCGCCCTTGCTGATCTCGTGCAGCCGCTGCGTAGCCTGCTGGGTGAGCTGCACGGACACGCGCCGGTACGACAAGACCGCGAGCGTCCCGATCGGCACGAACGCGCAGACGATGAAGAGTCCGAGGATGCGTCGCGCGACGCGGGTGCGCAGGGCGGTGAGCTGGAACGGCACGTGGTCGCCGGCTCAGTAGTGGGCGGCGAGGCCGATGAAGCCCCCGTCGTTCGCACGGATTACGTCGTCGAGGCTCGCCTTGGCGGTGAGGGGAGACTGACTCTGTCCGTCCTTCCCCATGCTGTAGAGGTCATAGGTCGAGTTGAGCGGCACGAGAAACCGGTCCTTACGTGCCTGACCGGCGATTCCCTTCGAGGGATCGAATTTTACGTACACATACGGGTTCCCCCACGGGTCGAGGTAGGCGGCTCGCCCGATGCCGGCGAGCGAGCTGGGGAGGGAATCGTCTCCGGCTTCGAATCCGGCGAGCTCGACCTGGATCGCTTCGATGTCCCCGATGGCTTTCGCTACGCGGGCGCGCTCGACCATGTCTTGCATCTTGAGCATCGCCATCGACGACAGGATGCCGACGATGGCCATGACGAGCAGCAGCTCGACGAGCGTCCACCCGCCGTTTCCGTCCTTTCCCCGCCGCCACCGCCCGCATCTCACCCGTCGCCGCTCCTCCGTGAGCCTTCCGTATCATGTAGCCCCCATGCGCCAGCGCAAGCCGAGCCTGGGACGGCTCCGCCGTGTGCCGCTTCCCCCGCGCCGCCCCCGGCGTAGCTTGGCAGGATGACGCGCTGCGGCACCGTCGTGCTGGCCGGTCTGCCGAACGCCGGAAAGTCGTCCCTCTTGAACGCCCTGGTGGGCGAGCGACTGGCGATCGTGTCGCCCAAGGCGCAGTCGACGCGTGCGCCCGTGGTGGGCGTCCTGACCCGCGGCGACGACCAGTTCATCTTCACGGATCCGCCCGGCCTGCTCGTCCCCAGCTACCGGCTGCAGGAGAAAATGCGGGAAGCGGCACTGCGCGCGGTGGCCGACAGTGAAGTGATCGCCCACCTGCACCCATTGCCGGATTTCCCGGCGCCGCCCTTCGAGCAGGTCGCGGCCCTCGCGCGGCCGCCGGCGGCACCGGTGGTGACCGTGTACACGAAAGGCGACCTCGTGCCGCCCGAGCGACGTCCGGGCGGCGGCGCCCTGATCGTGTCCGCGGTCACGGGGCAGGGGCTGGGCGACCTGCTCGACGTCCTGGCCGAGCTCCTGCCCGCCGGCCCATACCACTTTCCGCCCGACGAGATGGCCACTCAGCCGCTGCGGTTCTTTGCCGCCGAGTACGTGCGCGAAGCGGCCTTCGATCTGCTCGAAGAGGAGCTGCCCTACAGCGTCGCCTGCGAGATCGACGAGTTCCGAGAGGACGAGCGGCCGGCGTATATTCGGGCAGTGGTGTATGTGGAGCGGGAGAGCCAGAAGGGTATCGTCATTGGCGAGGGGGGGCGGACCATCAAGGCGATCGGGCAGGCCGCGCGCGCGCGCATCGAGGCGCTGATGGGTGTGTCCGTCTACCTCGACCTGCACGTGAAGGTGCTGGGGAACTGGCGTCGCAACGACCCGGTGCTCCGGCGCCTGGGATATGCCTCATGAGCCTCGCCGCCGAGCTGCGAGAGATTCTCGTGTGCCCCAAGTGCAAGGGGTCGCTCGAGTACCACGCCGAGCCCGCCGAAGAGCTGGTGTGCCATACCTGCCGCCTGATCTATTCGGTGGAGGACGACATTCCGATCATGCTGATCGATGAGGCGAAGCCCTTTTAGCGGCGGATGGCCGGGGGCCGTCGCTCTCGTCGCGCTGTGCGCCCATCCGGCGGCCCGGCTGATCGCGCAGGATCAGCCGCTCAACTCCGGTGGCCTGTTCCTGCTCTTCCCGGTCGGCGCCCAGTCGGTCGGGATGGGACAGACGGCGGCCGCGCTCGACGGCCACGGCGAGTCGGTGTTCCTGAACCCGGCCGGTGTCGGATCGTTGGCCTCGAACGAATTCACCCTGCACACCGCGCATCTCGCCGCCGGCACGGCCAGCGCGCTCACCGCGTTCTTTCCGCGCCACGGCATCGGCGTGTTCGGCGCGGGCGTCTACCTCGTCGACTACGGCGATCAGGACGTCAACGACTCCTCGGGCACGACCATCGCCCGTATCGCCCCGCGCAACCTCGCCCTGCTCGCGACCTTCGCCACGCAGTTGACGGGCGCATTCGCGCTGGGCGTCACCTACAAGCTGGTCGAGTTCCGGGTGGACTGCACCGGGTGTCCCACGCCCTCCAACGGGCAGGGGGTCACGCACGCGTTGGATGTGGGGGGACAGTTCAGCGTCGGCCCCGACCATGCGCTGCGGGTCGGTGTGGCGCTGCGCAACCTGGGGTTCCCGCTCCAGGTGAACAACCGCGACCAGGCCGATCCGCTGCCGACGCGACTCGTGGTCGGCGCCGCCTACCGCGTGCAGCTGCGCCCGGTCAACGACGGGCCGGACGCCGACCGTTTCGATGTGCGTGTCGCCGCCGACTTGGAGAGCCCGTGGCGTGAGACCGGGAGCCCGGACGTCCGGGTCGGCATGGATGTCGGGTATCGCGAGCTGGTGCGCGTGCGGGGCGGGTATGCGTTCGTGCACCAGGGTCTCTCGGGTCCCAGCGTGGGACTGGGGGTGGCCACGGGAGCGATCGGCGTGGACCTGGCGCGCATGTTCATGACCGGCACCGACCTGATCGTGGCCAATCCGACGTTCCTGTCCTTCCGGGTGGTGTTCTGAAGCTGTGGGCTGCGGCCGGCGCTCTGGTGCTCGTGGGCTGGGCCGACGCCCGTGCGCAGGCGCTCGACTCCACCATCGCCCGGGCGCGGTCGCGACTCTGGCTGCCGCCCTTGGCGTCGTTGGTCGTGCCGGGGTCGGGCCAGCTGCTGCTGGGGCGGGATCGGGGCATGGTGTATCTGGCCGCCGAGGCGTTCATCCTGTCGCGTTTCCTGCAGCTCACGCGCGACGGGCGGCGTGGTGCCACGCGCTATCGCGATCTGGCGTTCGCGGTCGCGCGGCGAGGGTTCACGCAGGCGCGGCGCGACACCGTGTTCGAGTACTACGAGACCATGGAGCGCTTCGCGGCGAGCGGTGAGTACGATCGCAACCCGACCGGCGTGTTCACCCCGGAGGATGATCCGGGGACCTTCAACGGCTCCATCTGGCTGCTCGCGCGGCGGACGTTTTTCCCCGACATCAACAACCCGCCGCCCCCCGGATCGCAACCCTACCTCGACGCCGTGACCTTCTACCGCGCCCATGCCGTCGGACCGGACTTTCGCTGGTCGTGGCACGACGCCTCACTCGAGCAACAGGAGTACCGGGCGACGATCCGGTCGAGCGACGATGCGTTCCGCAGCGCGCAAAACCAGCTCGGGCTCCTCCTCGCCAATCATCTCGTGAGCGCGATCGACGCGCTGATCTCCAGCCGGCTCTCGGCGGGACTCCGCCGGGAGGCCACGCTCCAGACGACGTGGCTGGGGCGACGCTACGGCTCCCGCGTGCAGGTCACCATCGCCTTCTAGCGCGCCGCCCGCTCCACCCACATCCTCTCCACCATGCCCCCGACCCGCCCGGACGGACGAGATCCGACCGCCTTGCGCGCCCTCGCGTTGGAGCGCGGGGCGAATCCCAACGCGGAGGGCTCCTGTCTCGTCCGGATGGGCGGAACGGTGGTGCTGTGCACGGCGTCGGTCGAGGCCGGCGTCCCGGGGTGGCGCAAGGGCTCCGGTCTCGGATGGGTGACGGCCGAATACGCCATGTTGCCGCGCGCCACGCTCGAGCGCACGCCACGCGAGCGCCAGGGGGCGGGGGGGCGCACGCACGAGATCCAGCGGTTGATCGGCCGCAGCCTGCGCGCCGCGCTCACCGGATTCTCCTTCGGTGAGCACACGATCCGCATCGATTGTGACGTGCTGCAGGCCGACGGCGGGACGCGCACGGCCGCGATCTCGGGTGCCGCCGTGGCGCTGGCGGACGCGTGCGCCTGGCTGGCCCGCACGGCCGGCGTGGCGAATCCGTTCCTCGGACTCGTGGCCGGGGTGAGCGTCGGGATCGTGGCCGGCGAACCGCGACTCGATCTCTGCTACGCCGAAGACAAGGAAGCCGCGGTGGACGCGAACGTGGTGGTCGCCGAGCCCGAGCGCCTCATCGAGGTCCAAGCGACCGCGGAGCAGGGAACGTTCGACCGCGCTGGGCTGGACCGCCTGCTCGATCTGGCGCGGGATGGCACGCAACGCATCTTCGCGGCGCAACGCGCCGCCCTGCGGTGACGGGCCTTCGCTGGCTGCTCCTCGCCCTGCCGGTCTCCTGGGGCCTGGCGTTGTTCCACGGGCCGCCGCTGGCGGTTTTTCTGGTGTCCGGCGTGGGAGTCATCCCCCTGGCTGCCGCCATGGGCGAGGCGACCGAGGCGCTCGCCCGCCGCACCGGCCCGGCGGTGGGTGGACTGCTGAACGCCACATTCGGGAACGCCGCCGAGCTGATCCTCGCGATCGTGGCGTTGCGGGCCGGTCTGCTCGATCTCGTCAAGGCGTCGCTCACCGGGTCGATCCTCGGCAACCTGCTGCTCATCCTGGGCTTGTCACTCGTGGCGGGAGGGGTCAAGCGCCCGGTGCTCACCTTCAACCGCACGGCCGCCGGCATGAGCGGGGCCATGTTGTTGCTGGCGGTGGTGGGGCTCGTGATCCCGGCGCTATTCGCCGCCACGCATCCGGGCGCGACCCAGGAAACGACGATTCACCTGTCCGAAGGGGTCGCGGTCGTACTCGGCGTCACGTATGCGGCGGGACTGGTGTTCTCACTGGTCACACACCGGGAGTTGTTCGGTGTGGGAGCGCACGGGGGCGGAGCGGGCGGTGGGGCCGGGAGGCCGGTCGCGATTCTCGCCGGCGCGACGGTGCTCGTCGCGCTGCAGAGCGAGATTCTGGTCCACGCCACCGAGCAGGTCGTGCTGCACCTGGGGTGGTCCGAATTCTTCCTGGGACTGATGATCATCCCGCTCATCGGCAACGCCGCCGAGCACGCGACGGCGGTGGTGGCCGCCCGGAAAGGGGACACGGATCTCGCGCTCACGATCGCGCTGGGCTCGAGCACCCAGGTCGCGCTGTTCGTGGCCCCGCTGCTGGTCCTGGTCGGGGTGATACTCGGCCAGCCGATGCACCTCGTCTTCACGTCGTTCGAAATCGTCGCGGTGGGGCTGGCGGCGCTGATCGTGACGGTGATCGCCCTCGACGGGGAATCGCACTGGTTCGAGGGCGCCCAGCTGCTTGCCGTATACGCGATTCTGGCGATCGCCGCATGGTTCATTTGACACACGAGTACACGCGGCGTAAGTTTAGGCGCGCTCGACCCTTACGCGAGGTGCCGGTTGCGGACGCGCCCCACGATCCTCTTCTTTTCCGCAGCTGGCCGTCCCGTCCCGGACTTCGTGGCGCGGTGGATGCAGAGCAGCGGGAAGACGCTGGTCCCGGTGCACGACCCCACCGAGCTCGAGCAGATGGTGCTGCGCGCGCTGCCCTCCCTGGTGCTCGTGGACACGGAATCGACCGGCACGCAGGGGTTGGAGTTGTGCCGCCGACTCAAGATGGACCCGTTCACGGCGATCGCGCCGCTCGTGGCGGTGGCTGGGCGACATACGACGGAGCGGGTCATGGAGTGGTTCGCGGCGGGCGCGGACGAGGTCGTGACCCCGTTGTTCGAGCCGAGCGAGCAGGCGAGCCGGCTCGACGCGCTGCTCACCCGGACAGCGCGGGATGTCGCCGTGAACCCCTCGACCCGGCTCCCGGGCACGACGGAAATCGAGCGCGACATCCGGCGGCGCATGGAGAACGGCGAACGCTTCGCCGTCTGCTACGCCGACCTCGACCATTTCAAGGAATACAACGACCGCTATAGCTATTACGACGGGGACCGGGTCATATACCTCGTCTCGCGGATCCTGCACGATGTGGTGAAAGGCATGGTCGAGCGGCGGGGGTTCGTGGGCCACATCGGGGGGGACGACTTCATCTTCAACATCCCCGTGCCCGATATCTCGGAGGTCTGTACCGAGGTGCTCTCGGTGTTCGACACCCTGATCCCGTTTCAGTACAATGAGCAGGATCGGCGGGCGGGCTACTATTTCGGGAAGGACCGGCGGGGGCAGCTGCATCGCGTGCCACTGATGACGCTCTCCATCGGCATCGTGACCAACGAGTACCGGCGGTTCGCGCATCCGGCCCAGGTGAGCG
>JBGPHP010000088.1:0-11848 GCA_041484445.1 Gemmatimonadota bacterium | reverse complement strand
TTCGCGAAACGCCACGGGAGTCTCCGTCGCCAGAAATGGGTGCTGACACGCCGCTCGTGACGCCGTTCGTAGGGGAGCGCTACGCCGACGCGGCCGCGCTCTCGAGCCTCATCGCGCCTCCCTATGACATCATCTCCCAGGAAGCGCGGCGCCGCTACGCGGCGGCCGATCCGCACAATATCGTCCATCTGATTCTCCCGGAAGCCGCGGGCGACGTGAACCGCTACCGCGCCGCCGCGGAGCATCTGGCCGCCTGGCGCACCGAGGGCGTGTTCCGCGCCGATACCGCGCCGTCCGTGTACGTCGTCGCCCAGAGCTTCGCCACGCCCGCCGGAGAGCGGTACACGCGGATCGGCATGTTCGCCGCCGCCTCCGCCGAGCCGTATGAGACCCGCCGCATCCGGCCCCACGAGAAGACCCACCGCGGACCCAAAGTCGACCGCCTCGAGCTGCTGCGGGCGACGCACGCCAACCTCGAATCGATCTTCCTGCTCGCCCCCGACGGGGACGGAACGCTCGCGGCCGGCCTGCGGGCGGTCGCCGAGGGGCCCCGCCCCCCGGACGCTTCAGCCGAGTTGGACGGAGTCGAGATCCGCCTGTGGGTCGTATCCGGCTCGGAAGCCGACCGGCTGGCCGCGGCCGCCGCGGCGCCGTTGTACATCGCCGACGGTCACCATCGGTACGAAACGGCGGTGGCCTATGCCGGCGAGAATCCCGCGGCGCGACGGCTGCTCGCGTTCGTGGTCTCGGCCCGCGACGCCGGACTCGTGGTGTTGCCGACCCATCGCGTGATCTACGCAGCCGATCGCCTCGTGGTGAACCTCGAGGCCGGATGGCAGCGCTTCTTCGAAATCCGGCCGGTGCCGCCGCCGGCGGACCGCGTGCGGCTGCTCGCGGAGGCGGGGCGCGAGCGCACCGCCTGCATCATCGCTACCGAAGGCGGCCAGCGGGACCTGCTGCTTACGCTGCGTGACGACGCGCCGCTCGCCGGGATCGCGGAGCTGGGCCGCACGCCCGCCGTGCGCACGCTCGACGTGGCCATCGTGGAGCGCCTGGTGGTCGGCGAGATCCTGGCGTCGGGAAAGTCGACGCCGACGCTCACCTACACGCCCGATCCCGCACCGGCGCTGCAGGTGGCCCATCTGGGCAAAGCCGTGGCCGCCATCCTCCTCAACTCGACCAAGGTCGAGCAGGTGTTCGCCGTCGCGGACGCGGGCGACGTCATGCCGCCCAAATCCACCTATTTCATTCCAAAGGTGCCGAGCGGTCTGGTGTTGCGCCGGGTCGATGCCTGACGACGCCATCCCGGTCCGTCCCGTGGGCCGGGTAGAGAACCAGCGTAACGACGTCGGCGACGATCGCTGGAAGGGTGTCGTCTCGACCATCGCCCTCGATCCGCAGCAGTTCACCCCCGCCGCCCTCCAGGGTCTCGAACAATTCTCTCACATCGAAGTGATCTTCCATTTGGACCGCATTCCGCCCGAGTCGGTCCATCGCGCGGCCCGGCATCCGCGCGGTGATTCCCGGTGGCCGTCCGTCGGCATTTTCGCACAACGCGCGGCTGCCCGCCCGAACCGGCTGGCGGTGACGCGCTGCCGGCTGCTGCGGGTCGACGGCCTGCGACTCAGCGTCGAGGGGCTCGATGCGTTGGACGGGACGCCCGTCCTGGACATCAAGCCCTACATGGAGGAGTTCGGCCCGCGCGCCCCGGTGACGGAGCCGCCGTGGGCGCGGGAGCTGATGCGGGACTACTACGACTAGTCCGGCGTATATTCTCCTCCCATGTCCCGCCCGCGCGACCGCATCCTTGCCAACCTCGAAACCGTCTACCGCGAAGCCTACGACCGGGCCAAAACCGCGGGAGACGAACGCCGCATGCTCGATCTCGACGCCGCCTATCAGCGCGAGCAGCTGTTACTCGAGGTGTTGCTCGACATCCGAGACGCCATCCAGGCGGCTCCCGCCCCGCGGGAAGCGGCCTCCGGCATCGATCCGCTGGCGGCAATCGACACGATCCGCCGCGTCACGAAGCTCCGCTGACCGGGAGAGGTCCCCGCATGCGCCGCACGCTGCCCGCCGCTGTGTCTCTGCTGCTCGTCACCGCCTGTGGCCCCACAGCGGATACCGTGGTGCTCCACGGGATGATCTGGACCGGTCTGTCGTCGGGGGCGGCACAACCGGGCGCGGTGGCGATCCGCGCGGGGAAGATCCTGGCCGTCGGCGACTCGGCGGACATCGCCCGCTATGTCGGGTCCCGTACACAGGTGATCGATGCGCACGGTGGGCTCGTGCTCCCGGGCTTCGCCGACGGGCACACCCATTTCGTGGACGGCGGCTTTCAGCTCGCGTCGCTCGACCTGCGCGATGCGGCGACGCCCCAGGAGTTCGTCCGGCGCATCGCCATGTTCGCGAAGACGAGGCAGCCGGGGCAGTGGATCCTCGGCGGGGATTGGGACCACACGCTGTGGCCCGGCCAGTCCCTGCCGCGCCGGGAGTGGATCGACTCCGTCACGCCCGACAACCCGGTGTTCCTCTCCCGCGTCGATGGTCACGAGGCGCTCGCCAACACCGCGGCCCTCAAGGCCGCTGGCGTGACGAAAGACACCCCCACGCCCTCGGGCGGGGAGATCCTGCACGACGCCCGCACCGCTGAGCCCACGGGCATTTTCAAAGACCAGGCGCTGGGACTCATCTACAAGGCCGTCCCCGACCCGACGCCGGAGGAGAACGATTCCGCCGTCGCCCGCGCCCTCGCGTACGCGGCATCGCTCGGCGTCACCGCCACCGCCAACATGTCGGCGTCGTGGGCCGGCCTCGCGAGCTACCGGCGGCTGGAACGGGCCGGCCGGATGACCCTGCGCGTGTATCTGTATCTGCCCATCGACCAGTGGCAAGCGGTCGCCGACACCGTGCGCGCGAGCGGCTCCGGAGACGACTGGGTGCGCATCGGCGGTCTCAAAGGCTTCATGGACGGCTCGGCTGGGTCGCGTACGGCCTATTTCTTCGACGCCTACAACGACTCCGCGGGATATCGCGGCTTGCTGCAGAACCCGGAAGCCGACATGCGCACCTGGGTCGGGAATGCCGATTCCGCCGGACTCCAGGTCGCGGTGCACGCGATCGGCGACCGGGCCAACGCGATCCTGCTGGCCATTTACGACAGCGTGACCAAAGCGCACGGCACCCGCGATCGGCGCTTCCGCGTGGAGCACGCGCAGCACCTCCGGGCCGAGGATATCGCGGCCTTCGGGCGGTTACGCATCGTGCCGTCGATGCAGCCGTACCACGCGATCGACGACGGCCGCTGGGTCGAGCAGCGGATCGGTCCGGAGCGGATCAAGACTACGTACGCGTTCCGTGACCTCCTCGACAGCGGGGCGCCGCTCGCTTTCGGCTCCGACTGGACGGTGGCGACGCTCGATCCGCTCTGGGGCGTGTACGCCGCGGTGACCCGGCGCACGCTGGACGGGAAGAACCCGGGGGGGTGGGTGCCGCAACAGAAGATCACCCTGGCCGAGGCCCTGCGCGCCTATACGGCCGGCAACGCCTGGGCGGTGTTCGCGGAAAACCAGTGGGGGACGCTGGCGCCTGGCCGGGATGCGGATGTTGTGGTGCTGGACCACAACCTCTTCACGATGGCTCCGGAATCTCTCGCGACCGCGCGGGTCTCGGTCACGATCGTCGGAGGCAAGATCGTCTACCGCAGGAGCTGATTGCTAGCCGGAATACTTGAACCCCGCCTCCGCGAGCGTCAGCGGCTGCGCCTCGGGGTTCTCCACGCCGGCCTCCACGACTTCACCCAGCACTAGCGTATGGTCCCCGGACGGCAACGAAGCGACCGCCCGGCACTCGACCCAGCCGAACGCCTCGGTCAGCACCGGGATCTTCGAGACGGGAGCCGGTTTCGTCTTGATCCCCTTGAGCTTCTGGGGCGCCTGCTCCGAGGACCGTCCCAGTTTCCCCGCCACCTCGCGCTGGCCTGAAGTGAGGAGACTGACCGCGAAGTAATGGGCATCGCGGATCATACCGATGGTCTTCGACGTGTTCTCCACGGCGACCGCGATCATGGGAGGCTCGAACGCCGTCTGGGTGACCCAGTTCGCGGTCATGGCATGTTCTTCACCCTTGTGCGCGACCGTCAGCACGTACAGGCCGTAGGGGAAATGGCGGAGGACGGTCTTCTTGGCGTCGGCGTCCATGGAGGCTCCGGACACGGGAAAGTGGAGGAGAATGGCGCAGAATATCGCCTGCACAGAACCTTCATGATATAGATCACAGACCACGCCGAAGCCCTGTCGCGCCTCCGCCCGTCGCTGTCGCAGGAACGCCCTGTCGCTCCCCTCGCGAATGCCGCATGTTTTTCGGACACGATCGCTGTCACCTCGCGCCCTTCGAGGGAGAGTCAGGTGCTTCGCCGTCCGGTCGTTGTTCTTCTGCTAGCTGTTCTCTGCCCCATCCTGGCCGCGGGGCAGGCCGAACGGCCAGCCACCCTGCCTGAGCTGGAGTCCGCGGCGCAGCGCGATTCGCTCGATGCCGGGACGCTGTATCGCCTGGCGCTGGGATACGATCTCGCCAAGCGGTACGACGATGCGGAGCGCGTGGCGCGTGGCGCGGTGAGCGTCGACCCGCGTTACGCCCCGGCGTGGCTGCTGCTGGCTTATCTCCCCTACGATCGCCGCCCGAAGCTGTGGGAGGAAGTCCGCAAGGGGAAAGTGCCGCCCGCCTGGCAGGCGGCGGTCGGTGAGTCCGATCGTCTCGAGCATCGCGCGTTTCTCATCGACCCGCTGGTGGACTTCCGCGTGCTGGGCGCGCCGCCGCCCAAACAGGACATCGTTGAGATCCCGGACTACGGGGAGAACACCACCCTCTATCTGCTCCTGCTCGGCTTGAGCGAGTTCGGCTGGCGCTACGAATTGTCCTACAACGCATTCGATCTCTACGCCCAGCGACGCTACAAGGACCAGCCCGTCGATTCGATCCCCAGCGGGATTTTCTGGTTACGCGGACTCTCGGCCGCGCACCTGGGCAGCTACCCGCGCGCGATCGCCGACATCCAGGTGTTGCTCGATCGCTCGCTCAAGCACGAGGCCGGCGACTCGCTCATCCAGCTCGATCTCGGCACCAACGACTTTCGCTATCTGCTCGCGCTGTTCAAGCAGCGTTCGCATCGGCCCGCCGATGCCATGGCGCTGTATCAGGAGGCGCTGGCCTCCGACCTCGGGCTCTACATGGCGCACGTGCGGCTGGCTCAGCTGTATGCCGAGAACCGCATGTGGCCCCAGGCCATCGAGGAGTCGCGCCGGGCGGTGACGGCGAACCCAGACGATCCGAGCCTGCTCGTGGACCTGGCCGAGATGCTCCGCGACGGCGGTCAGCTGGCCGAGGCCGAGGAAGCGTTCCAGCAAGCGGCCCAGGCCAACGCCCGCAGTCCGCGGGTGCCGTACGAGCTGGGACTCGTGCAGCAGCGGCTGGGCAAGTCGGCCGAGGCGAAGGCCGCGCTCAGCCGGTTTCTCGCGATCGCCCCCAGCCGGATGAGCACGGAGATTGCGGACGCCAGGCAACGGTTGGCGACGCTGCCATAGCTCAATGGTCGAAGACAGGAGAAGTCCATGAGCCGATTCGGAATCGTCGCGTCATTGCTCGCTGTGCTCATCGTCGCGCCGGCGGCGGCCCAACGGATCAAGCTCACGGCCAGTCTCGGCGATCTCGAGAAGGCCGCGCGCAAGGACTCCAACGATGCCGCTGCGCATTACAACGTCGCTCTCGCCTATTGGAACGCCAAGCGCTGGGACGACGCCGATTCCGCGCTGCATCGCGCGATCCGGCTCGAACCGCGGTTCGCGGCCGCCTACATGGTTTTGGCAGCGCTCCCCTACGCGCGCCGTCCTCAGCTGCTGGACGAGGAGTACGACCACCGGGTCCCCGAGGAGTGGCGCCTCCGGATCGCGGAGTCGGAGCGGCGCTATCGCCAGGCGGTGCTGATCGATCCGCTGGTCGAGGTTCGGATCGGCTACGTGATGCTCCCCACGCAGAGCGAGTTCAAGACCTCGCTCGCGGTGCTGTTCGGAGATTGGGTGGACGATTACTTCGAAGCCGAGGATATGTACTTCGAGGGTCGCTATCAGGAGGCCTACGATCGTTTCCAACGGGTCTACAACGAGCTGAACGCGGGATCGCACGCCCGGCGCCTCTGGAACACATTGCTCTTCTGGCACGGGCTGTCGGCGGCACAGATCCAGAAACACGACGATGCCGTGTGGGACTTCGGAACCCTACTCGATCGCTCGCAGGATGCGGAGGACCGCGCCAAAGACTCCACCTTGCAGGTCCCACTTCGCACCAACGAATTCCGCTACGTCCTTGCCGTCATGAAACAACGCGCCGGGCAATACAATGAGGCGATCGATTTGTATCGTCGGGCGCTGGAGAACGACATCGGCCTCTATATGGCGCATGTGCGTCTCGCCCAAATCTACGAGGACTACAACATGTTGCCGCAGGCGGTGGCCGAGCGCCGCGCGGCGGTCAGCGCCAACCCAGACGATCCCAGCTTGCTGCTGGATCTCGGCAAGACCCTCGCCCATGCTAACCAGTGGATCGACGCCGAAAAGGCGCTGGAGGATGCCGTCACCGCGAATCCGCGGGACCCGCGGCCCCATTATTTCTTGGGAATCGTCGACCAGCACCAGAACAAGGCGCAGGAAGCGCGCACGGCATTCAACGACTTCATCGCCCTCGCGCCGAGTCGGTACTCGGCTCAGATCAATGACGCCAAGCAGCGGTTGTCGGCGTTGCCGTAGCGCGGCTCGCTCGGTGCGCCGGCTCCTCCCGGTCATCCTCGCGATCGTCTGCGGCCCGCGAGCGCTCCCGGGCCAGCGCCTGATCGTCAAGACGTCGATCGCCGAGCTCGAGGAGGCGGCGCATCGCGATTCACTGGACCCGGCGGCGCGCTACAACCTGGCGCTCGGGTACTGGAGCAAGCAGCAGTGGGACCAGGTCGAAACTGAGTTGCGCGCTGCGCTCTCTATCGACTCGCGGTTCGCTCCCGGCTACCTCGCCTTGGCATACCTCCCCCAGGCGGACGGCAAGGCGTGGAGAGAAGACGTCGTCGTCCTCATCGGAGGGCGGCAGCTCCATCGGTACATCGCGGTCGACACGGTGGTGCAGCAGTTTGACCGTCTCTACCGCCGCGCGTTCTTGATCGATCCCCTCGTGGACATCCGCATCGTGGTCGCGACCGAATGGCGTGGAGGCACCATCAATCGCCTTGACCGGGCCGTATATGCCTATGACGACGGCAAGTGGGACGAAGCCTTCCGCCGGTTCGGGGACATGGTCGCCGACAGCACCGAGTATCAGGGGGAGAAGAGTCGCCTGTACGAAGAGATCCTCTGGTACCATGCGCTCGCGGCGGCGCGCCTCGGACAGTACGAACCCGCCATTCGAGACTTGAGCGACCTGGTCGAACGATCGCAGCAACGCGAAACGAGTGACACGCTCTATCGATGGCCCCTGCGCACCAATGAGTACCGCTACACCCTCGCGTTCCTGAAGCAGCGTGCGAGTGACCGTCAGGGAGCCCTGCAGGGGTATCGCGAAGCCCTCGCCAGCGATCTGGGGTTGTACATGGCGCACGTTCACATGGCGGAGATCTATGAGGCCGCCGGGATGTGGACCGATGCCGTCGCCGCACGGCGCGACGCTATCGCGGCGAATCCGGGCGATCCGTCATTGTTGCTGGACCTCGGGAAAACGCTCGCCAATGCCGCGCATTGGACGGAAGCGGAGGAGTCGCTGCAGGAAGCGGCAGACGCCAACCCGCGGGACGTGCGTGTCTATTTCTATCTCGGCGCAGTGGAACAGCAGTTGGGGAAGACCGAAACGGCCCGCGCCGCCTTTTCCCGGTTCATTTCCCTCGCACCGACCAGGTATGGTCCGCAGGTCACCAATGCCAAGCAGCGCCTCTCCAGCCTCCAATAGCCACTCGCCCGGGTGGGCGATCCTCCTCGTGCTGACGGCGGTCGGCGGCTGGGCGCCCGCACTCCCCGCCCAGCAGACGTCCGCCTATGAGGAGCTCCAGGCGTTCAGCGGCGTGCTGAACTACATCCGCCTCAATTACCCCGACACCGTGGCGTACTCGAAGCTCGTGCACGCGGCGATCGATGGCGTCCTGCACGCGCTCGATCCGCACAGCGCGTTCTACTCGCGAGTGGAGTTCGAGCGCCGCACCGCCCTCGAGCGCGGCGAGCTGGCCGTGACCGGCCTCGCGCTGGAGGAAGTCGACAGCGCGATCACCGTCCTCGCGGTAGCGGCTCGCGGACCAGCCGCGAAGGCGGGGGTGCAACCCGGGGATCGCCTGGTATCGGTCAACGACACGTCGGTCGCCGGATTGGAGGTCCGCAGCGTCGAGCTGCGGCTCGCCGGCGACAAGGGATCGAAGGTCCGGCTGCAGTTCGAACGTGGGCCCAGGCTCGAGCCGGATACGTTCCGGGTGACCATCAAGCGGGGCTTCATCGAATTCCACTCGGTCTCGCTCGTCCGCATGGTGGACTCCGTCACCGGCTACGTCCGTCTCGAGGAATTCGGGGCCGAGGCCGCCAAGGAGGTCCACGACGCCCTGGATCGGCTGAAGGGCCAGCACATGCGCCGCGTGATCCTCGACCTGCGGGGGAATCCCGGAGGCTACGTCGTGTCGGCGGTCGAGCTGGCGTCGGAGTTCTTTCCGCGCGGGACGGTCGTGTTCCGGACACGCGGCCGCAAGCGCGACGTAGACACCACGTATACCACGAAACGCGATGGATCCTACGCGACCTTGCCGCTCGTCGTACTGATCGACGAGAACACCGCCAGTGCGGCGGAGGCATTGTCCGCCTCACTCCAGGACCACGACCGCGCGCTGCTGCTCGGCCGCCGCAGCTTCGGCAAGGCGCTCATGCAGATGGACTTCATCGTGATGCCGATGGGGGATGATCTGCATCTGACGATCGGCTACGTCCTCTCTCCCAGCGGCCGCTTCATCCAGCGTCGCTACCGCGGGCTCGCCGTCGAGCAGTACTACGCCTTTGCCGGCAAGTCCGGTGCGGAATCGGATACCCTGAAGGAGTATCACACCGACACCGGCCGCCTGGTACGCGGCGGCGGCGGCATCGAACCCGACAACGATCTGCCCAAGCCGCCGCCCTTGCCGGTGTGGTGGAGCGTCGCTGCCGATTCCGGCTTTGACGATGCCGTCTCCGACAGCGCGGCCCAGACCCTCCCGGCGACCCCCGCCGCCCGGGCCGCCTGGCTCGAGACGCCCGGTCGTTGGCGCGCCACCTTGTTGCCTCCCTTCCTGGCCCGTGTGCGCGCGCGCCTCCACGTCGCGGCCCAAACCGACAGTGCCCTCGACGGACGACTGGCCCGGATCCTCGCCGCACGGGTAGCCGAGGTACGCTGGGGCCCCGACGCCGTGCAGGAATTCCTCGTGCGGACGAGCCCGGACGTCCGGGCCGCCACGGGCTACTTCTCGCGACTCCCGGAGCTTTTGGCAGCGCCGCATCCCTAGGCTATGTTTTGACGCATGACAACGCCCCGCACGCGCCCGCGCGGTGAAGCGCAGTCCGCCCCCCCCCGTCCGGCCCGGCCACCGCTCGCCAAGGCCGAGCTGCTCGACATCTACCGGCTCATGCTCCTGTCGCGCCGAGTGGATGACAGGGAGCTCCTGCTCAAACGTCAGAACAAGATCTTCTTCCAGATTTCGGGCGCCGGTCACGAGGCGGTACTCGTGGCCACCGGGAAAGTCCTGAAGCCGAGCTACGACTGGTTCTATCCGTACTACCGCGATCGCGGCCTGTGTCTCACGCTCGGCATGACTCCCACCGAAATGCTCCTCTCCGCCGTAGGAGCGGCCGACGACCCGAATTCGGGTGGGCGGCAGATGCCCTCCCATTGGGGTCACAAAGCGCTCAACATCGTCAGTCAGTCGAGCCCCACGGGGACCCAGTTCCTCCAGGCGGTGGGCTGCGCTGAAGCGTGGCTGCGCTACTCTCGATTGGAGGGGGTCTCCGAGAAGCCCATCCAGGGAGACGAAATCGCCTACTGCTCGGCCGGCGAAGGCACGACGAGCGAAGGGGAATTCTGGGAGGCGCTCAACACGGCCAGCAACTTGAAGTTGCCCGTGCTCTTCCTGATCGAAGACAACGGGTACGCCATTTCGGTGCCGGTCGAAGTGCAAACCGCCGGGGGCTCGGTGTCCGCCCTGGTGGCGAACTTCCCCGATCTCCATCTCGAAGAGGTGGACGGCTGCGACCCGATCGCCTCTTATGAAGCGATCGCGCGGGCCGCCGCCCACTGCCGTGCCCGCCGCGGCCCGGCGCTCGTGCACGCCCACGTGACCCGGCCCTACTCGCATTCCCAGTCCGACGACGAAGTGCTGTATCGACCCCCGTCCGAGCGCGAAGCAGACGCCAAACGGGATTGTGTCCTGACCTTCCCCCAGCGGCTGCAGGCCGAAGGCATCGCCACGGCGGCGGAGTTGGACGTGATCCGGCAGCAGGTCGAGGAGGAGGTGCAGGTCGCCGCGGATGTGGCCCTCGCCGCACCCCAGCCGCAGCCCGAGAGCGCGTTGCGGTTCGTCTATTCACCGGACGTGGATCCGACGTCCGAGCAGTTCGACACCGAGGATGATCCGCATTTCAGCGGGGAGCCCACCACCATGGTGGACCTGCTGAACGCGTGCATGAAAGACGAGATGGCGCGCGACGCGCGCATTCTGGTGTTCGGTGAGGATGTCGCCGACGTCAGCCGCGAGCGCTTCTTGAAAGAGGTGAAGGGAAAGGGCGGAGTGTTCAAGGTCACCTGGGGCTTGCAACGCCAGTTCGGCGGTAACCGGGTGTATAACACACCGCTCGCCGAGGCGAACATCGCGGGTCGCGCCATCGGACTCGCCACGCGGGGTCTGAAGCCGGTCGTCGAGATTCAGTTCTTCGACTACATCTGGCCCGCCTACCACCAGCTGCGCAACGAGCTGGCGACCATGCGGTGGCGCTCCAACAACGCGTTCAGCTGCCCCGTCGTCGTGCGAGTCACGTATGGCGGCTACCTGAAGGGCGGGTCGGTCTATCACTCGCAGACCGGTGCCGTGATCTTCACGTCGGTCCCCGGCTTGCGGGTGGTGTGTCCCTCCACCGCCCTCGATGCCAACGGCCTGCTGCGCACCGCCATCCGCTGCGACGATCCGGTGCTGTTCCTCGAGCACAAGCACCTGTACCGCCAGACATACAACAAAGCCCCGAACCCCGGCCCGAATTTCATGATTCCGTTCGGCAAGGCCCGGGTCGCCCGCGCCGGCACGGATCTCACGGTCGTCACCTACGGCGCCGTGGTCCAGCGCACGCTTGTCGCGGCGAAGGAGCTGGAAGAGAAGGATGGCGTCAGCGTGGAGGTCATCGACCTCCGCAGTCTGTCGCCCGTCGATTGGGCCACGATCGCGGCCTCGGTGCAGAAGACGAACAAGGTCATCGTCGCCTACGAGGATTCGCTTTCGTGGGGCTATGGCGCGGAGCTCGCGGCGCGCCTCGCCGACGAGTGCTTCCCCTGGCTCGATGCGCCCGTGAGGCGCGTCGCCTCGACCGACACGTTCGTCGCCTACGCCCCCGATCTCGAGGACTTCATTCTTCCGCAGGTGGAGGATCTCGCGCAGTCCATGCGCGAGCTGCATGCGTTCTAAGCCGGTCCTCGGCTTCAGCCTGCTGTTCTTTCTATCCGGTGCCACGGGTCTCGTCTACGAACTCCTGTGGGTGCGCCTGCTGTACCAGTCCTTCGGCTCCACGATTCAATCGGTCACCACGGTCGTCGCAGCCTACATGGG
>JBGPHP010000087.1:0-11861 GCA_041484445.1 Gemmatimonadota bacterium | reverse complement strand
CCCGTCGCCCCAGCAGAGGGCTACCCCGTCCGTCGTGAGACCGCATGAAAACCGTTCGCCACTCCCCACGGACGCGAACAAGTGCCCGCCGCTCACTGCTTGAGGAATGAGGAACACGCCGAGTGTATCGTTGCCCAGCTCGCCTGCCGTACCAACGCCCCAACAATAGGCCGCCCCGGCGGTGGTCACACCACATGTGTGATTTGTCCCAGCGGCGATGGATGCGAACTTCAGTCCGCCCTCGACGGGCACTGGAAAGCGAACAAACAAGTATAGGGAATCTCCGAGCTCCCCCTCCCCGTTGTAGCCCCAACACGACCCGTCCCCATTGGCCGCCACGGCGCACGTGTAGCTCTCTCCAGCGCTGATGGAACGGTACTTCGTCGTACCGAAGACGGCCGTCGGCACGAGGAGCTGGAAGGTACCACTTGAAACACCGAGCTGGCCGATGTCGTTACGTCCCCAGCAAAACGCTGTGCCGTCGATCGCGAGGGCGCACGAATGGAAGTCGCCGGTGCTGATGGTGTCGAATCGGCGCGTCGTCGAGACTGCTACCGGGGCAAGTCGATTGCTGTCAGTGCCATCTCCGAGCTCTCCAAACGGATTGATCCCCCAGCAATAGGCGACCCCGTTTGTCGTAATGCCGCAGGTATGGTTGCCCGGACTCAGCTGAGCGAAGGTGCCTTGACCCGAGACTTTTACCGGCGTAATGGTGCTGGAATCCAATCCTATACCTAGACTCCCGCCGTTGTTGGCTCCCCAACAGTAGGCAGCTCCGTCCCGGATGAGACCACACGAGAAACCCGCACCGGCAGCAACCGAAGGCCACAGACGGGCGATGCCTGGGCCGGTCGAACTGTCGCAAGCTCCTGTCAGGAATAGGACCGATGTTATGAGTGCCCGCGCGCGCGCAAGAATACTACTCCCGCGCGGAATTGCGGGTCGCAGGCACTTCCGACGGTAGCCGGGAGCGAAGCTAGCCCACCTTGAGACGGCCTTCTGGTTGGCAAGGTTCACGAAGTGAATCCCCATCCCACCCGTGCCAGACTATGGCGTACACAAACCATCTAGGATTCGACTCGACAGACTACACGATCGATGTTGCCGCCGAGTGCATGGCTCAACCCAACTGGCGCGTGTCCCAATCTAGTAAGCCGAGACTCGTTAAGTCGCCTATTGCGCCAACACGAGCGGCCTCTGATGCCTAGAACCGTCCAAGTCCGAATCCACCGTCCTCAGACCATGTAGACAAAATGGACTCTGCTAGCCACACGGGGCATCGCCTTCAAGACACAAAAGCCCAAACGATAACCATGGCCGGCGCCAAGAGGCTGAAGAAATCACACTCAAGGTTGGCACCCATCGCGCACACTAGCTAGATGGCAGGACCTAGAGTCCGGGCAGGATCGGTCTCGCAATTCGTTTAATATCGACCCTCAAGGGGGAGTTCTTGCCCGCCCGACAATGGATCATGAGAAGCTCGCCCGAATCATAGACGAAGAAACTCACCTCTGACCGCTCACTGTCCGTGTTCACTTTCGGGGGGCGAACTTGATTCACAGCCATTTGCGGTACGAGCCGCTTCTGTTGATCCAGACCGATCTCGGCTGGCGATCGAATCACGCGGGCGGCCGGAGAGATAAGCAAGGTTTGTCGCAACAGGCCAACCCATGCGTCAAGAACGCGAAACCGTTGCGGCTCGGCGAACGGTCCCCCTAGACCAGTGAGTGAAGCGACATCGGCAGGTTTCTCAACGAGGGCCCATTGATCGTCGACACTCACGACCGCTGCGCGTCGCAAGTACGACTGTGCGCCATGGTTGTCCCAGTTTGCCTGAATGAACAGCACACCAGGAAACAGGCCTGGACTGGAGTCTCGCACCAGCACCAGCGAGTCGGCAAGGCTAACTCCCAGAGAGGTACGCAGCTTCTTGATCGCCTCTTCTTCCGGCATTCCCTGGGAACGGACCTCCGAACTCGCCATAACGAGAAGTAGTAGTACTTGGAGCGTTCTCGTTCGGCGCGCGGATACGGAAAACATCAGGGGCCTCCTATCAACAGCCAATATTACGGAGAATACACCGGGTAATGTTGTAGAACTCACTTGGGTTGCTATCAAGCAAATCGTAGCCTGCTTTGAATACTGATTCTGCTTGTCTCCTGTCTGTCCCCGTAAGGGCATCGTACACAGGCCGACTCGCTTCGTAGGCAGCCCCCTCGTCGAGCACTTGCCGTTCAGTTCCTCGTAGTGGCCTCGTCATTAGGTGCTGTAGTTCATGGGCAAGAGAGACAGCGCCAGCACCTGGTTTGGTTGACTTGGGAACCGTCACGGTCATGGCTGCCCAATCGCTGCACGCGACGTTGCTAACCCTACCACAAGAGCCCGTACCAACCGAAACGGTGATAGCAACATAGGCATCAATCACTGATCGCCCAGCGGCGGACTTTGCCAGGATCCTCCATGACTTGCCTAGGTTGTCCTTTTTGCACGTCTCGACGTTCGAGTCCTGAGGCGGACACAACCCGAAGGGGTCCGTGAACGCGACGGGATTGTTCCCTACGTAACCATAGAGGTTGAGGCCGCCAGCAACACCGATCGGGTCTTCTTGGGTCCAGCGGCCTGTACGCTGATCGTAGAAGCGGTTGCGGAAGGCGCTGAGCCCAGCAGCGCCCAGCTCGTTTGGATTGCGGGAGGCGCCGAAGGAGCTTGCATTGGTCGTGCCCCCGGCATACTTCCCGCCGTTAGTAGCGCCGTAGTAGGCAATGTCCCCGCTCATGCTGGCACCTAGCGTATCAGCGACGACGTACTGTCGCCCCTGCCCATCGGTAATGTAATACAGGTACTTTGGGAGCCCCGGGTTGTAACCAAACAGCGGATCATCACTATTCGGTCCTTGGACAAAAGTATAGGCGTAGGCGTAGCTGTCCTGACCGGTCCGCACCGCGTTCTGCCCGTCCATGCCCAAGAGCGGCGCCCCATTCTCGCATGGGTTATAGGTGCGCCCAACCGGATCGTACCAACACGCTGTGCTGTTGTAGATGTATTCAATGACGGTCCCACCTCCCGGCTGGGGAACGGCGAAGTTCTCTGCCGTGCCGGCCAACCGGCTCATTGCATCAAAGAAGTAGTTTCGGTACCCGACCCAGGTCAGTTGCTGTTGCCCGTTGTGGTAGGGCATCTCCTGGAAACGGGCGCCGTCCGCATCGTAAGTGTAGACCGTCGAATCCCCGGGATAAAGGAGATCCACCGACATACGTAGACGGTTGTGGTTCGCGTTCATCTTATTGAGTTCGTCGTGTGCCAAGAGGGTGCCGCCGCGCACGAAATCCCGCTTGACCGTTCGGTTCCCCGACGAATCGTATCGAAATACGAGGGAGTCAGTTCCCGCCACTTGCATCAGCAACTGGTGCCGACTGTCGTAACTCGCCGTGACGACGTCGTTCATCGCCAGGTTGTCGCCACAGCCCGACAGCCCGGACGCTTGATTGATAGTGCGGCGGATCTGGCCATCGATGTCCACCGTCTGATGGTAAACCGTAAACTTGAACGCGTTGTAGCCAACCTGTTGGTTGTCTGGACTCTGGGTTCCGCACACCAGTCGAAGCAGTCCATCACCATCGTAGGCGTACTGGATGACGACGCCCCTCCGGTAACTCGCCTGGCTACGCCGCCCCAACGCATCCCGCACGAACTGCACCGAGTCCGGCGTCGGAGGGCTGCCTGTAGGAGGATTCCGCCAACGCGCTCCCACGACAGACAGATCCCCACTTCCCGCCGCGTAGTGATACCAGATGCTGTCGCTGTTGCTCAGATTACCTACCGTGCCGATGATGTGGTAGGTCCGCCGCCCATCCCGATCATAGGCGTAGGTCATGGTGTTGGGAGAGGTGCCGTTCACCAACGCCTGCACCTCGATCTTCAGCAATCCTCTGGCGAAGTAGGTCCGCGTGATCTTGCGGTCGCGGACCGGCTCCGTCATCGTGAGCGCACGCCCCATGACGTCGTAGGTGTACAGGATCGAGTCCTTGGCCAGCGGGCTGCGTGCGGGCCACGCCAGCCTGCTCAACCGGCCGCCGGCGTCCCATACGTTGCGCCTCACCAGTCCTAGGCGGGATCTCACCGAGTCCACGAGCCCGGCACGATTGTACCAAGTCGACTCCGCCGCTGAGTAGTCGTTGTTTTCGGCTACCACCCGGTTGGCCGCGTCGTAAACATAACTGCGCGCGACACCGCGTGGATCACTGATCGAAGTGAGAACGTCAATCGCAAAAGTCTGCGTCGTAACGAGCGGTGCCGAATAGCCCGAATCGAAGGCTTCCACATGTTGCTTGGACTGGGTCACTCGATTGAGCTGATCATAGGCGAATTCAGTGTGGTGCCCGGCCGGATCGTAGACATGTGTAATCCGCTCAACGTTGTCCCGTGTGTAGGTGCGGATCCTGGCCATGGGTGAGGTGTCGGCGACCACGTTTCCCAGCACGTCGAATCCAAACCGGGTAATGAGGTTCGTCAGCGGCTTGGTCTTGGTCAGGGTATCCCAAGCGGGGACCTGCTGCTCCGTCACGGCACGCACGAGCCCAATGAGAGGCCCTGTAGTCACGAAGTCGTAGTGCGTGACATGATTGTTGGGCGCCGTCGCGTCCGAGAGAATCCCCCAACTGTTGTAAGCAAAATGGCTCACGACGCCTTCGGGATCTGTGACTTGGTCCGGAGAGTCTTTGGTGTTCGGCGAATTGTAGGTCCAGCTCGTCACCGCTGTCGGTAAACCAGCCGCCCCAAGGTGCGACGTGCTGTCTCGCATCTGGGTGAGATTGCCTCGAGCGTCCCAGTACATTTTGACGATCCGGCCATCTGCAGAGGTCACCTGCGTGTCGAGCGCCGGGACAACAGCATTGCCGCGCAGGATGGTCGTCACGTTCCCCAACGGGTCGGTGATCTTGGTCGGTGCGCCCCAGCGATCGACCCGAAACTCAGCAGTATCGTACACCGCGGGCGCCGGGCGTGGACCATCGACCTTAGTGTATGCGAGGGCCGTATCAACGGCCGTCTGCCCCGTCAACCCGACCGCCAGACCCTTCTCGTCCCAGGGATAGAAGATTGTCGTCGCCGTGTCGGGGGGGCTGTTACCGGGTCGATTCAGGGGGATTTTCACTGAGTCGACCCTGAGCCCTTGAGTGAAAAAGAACTTCGTGGTGAATCCTCGGCGTGTCGTTCGCGTCGTCATGCGGCCGACCGCGTCATAGCCAAATAGGACACTGTAGGTATCCGGATCGAGCAGGGTCGTGAGCCGCCCACTGGTTACGGTCGCGTTCAACACTCGGCTGGTGGGATCAGTCATCAGATCCAGCTTACCGGCGCCATCGTAGGCAATCGTGTAGGTATTTCCACTCACCCCGCTCGGAGGAACTTGGATGCTGGTGAGCTTCGCCGGCGATCCCGTCCACGTGAAGGTGGAAACTTGTCCAGTGCGATTGGTGGTTTGGATGTGTTGTCCGTTTGCGTCGAACCTCACTTGGACCCCGTGCCGCAGGGTGCGGAAATAGAAGGGGGTCGCAGGAGGCACTGGGACGACGTACGACAGCGTGTCACGGAAAGCGCCTGCCGCAGCCACCCACGCATAGGTCGACACGTTCCGATAGACCTTGGCAGACCCGTCCCCGCCGATCCACAGAATCTTGTTCCCTGGCTGCGCCAGGCGTAGCTCTTCGACCCCGACGAGACTCCACCCCGCCCCGTACCTGCTCGCGCTTCGGTTCACGATGATCATCGTATCCGAGATGACGGAGTCATAGGTCGCAGTGGGGTACTGATTCCGAACCAGGAGCGTGAAGGGGTAGATCCCGCTTGAATCCGTCGTGCCGTCGTGAATGAGTACCGCCTGCCGAACCCACGGGGTCGTTGTCCCCCACCCTGTAAAAGTGGCTGAATCCCGCGCGATCCCATTCAACGACAGACGTAGAAACACGCTTGTGGGCGGCGCTGCCGTGCCTTCGTTTATCGCGACGGCAACTGTCGGCCTGGGGACTGCTTGCGCCGAGTTGTAGAGCAGGGTCAGCGACCGCTCGCGCCCCATCGTCGCATACCCAGGTAGCCCATGGGTGACGACCAGGTCGCCGCACTCCCACATCCCGGCTTCGCCCGCTCCTGACGTCAAACACAACGAGCGGTCCTGATTGTCTCCGTTGTAGTTGCGGAAGGCGACGCCAGGCTTGGCCAACAATCGGACGTTGTAATATCCTTGGTCTGACGCATGCCCCGTCGCCGTCAGGTAAATCTGCCCTCCCGAACTGCCTACGTTGTAGATGACTGTCACGAAGGTCGACTCGCCAGCGTCGAGGAATGCGGAGGCTGGGGTGACAGAAGAACAAGAGACGCCCCCGAACGACACACATGCCATCGTGTAGGTGTCTTCCAAAGCATTCGTGCCGGTGTTCTTGACCACGAAGGAGGCCGTGTCCTTGGCCATGGTCGGGTTGTGAGCCTCGATCGCGTTGTCCGGGGTTACATCCACGCTCCAGCCGCCCGTACACCCGGTCTGGCAATCAGGCTGGGCCTGAGCGAACGCGCCGCGGCCAGGAACAACGAGGAACGAAATCAGCAGTCCGAGCATCTGGATCAGGCGACGGGCGGCCACGTTGGGCTCCGGTGAAAAGGTCCACCGTGAACTCAAGCACTCAACGTGCCGGTGCCGTCGGTGCGGCAACCAATCCTGAGACAATCGGTTAGCGGGGTGTGGGACTAGGTTACCCTTGAGACTGGATCGGAATAATCGGGAACGGCGGGAATGGATGGGAATCAGTGGGAAATCCCACCTCCACGCAGGCTAATCCCGAGCCGGGAGAGGCGTCGGTACAAGGTGCTCTTGCCGACGCACATGGCAGTTGCGATGAGTCGGTAATCCCAATCGTGATCGGCGCACAGTCGCAGCATCCGTTGTCGAGCTGACGGGAGACCAGCGACGGGCGCTGCCGACACGTCTGTCGACGCGCCTTCACCATCGTTCGGTAGGCCCAACTGAATCGACTCCGCGAGGGCCGATGGTGGTATGGTGCCGTTCTCGACTAGCTGCCCTGCGCGCTCGATTGCCAGCCTCAGTTCTCTCACATTCCCTGGCCATCCGTGGTTCGCCAGCACGTGACGACAGCCTTCCTCGAGATTGCGCCCTTCGAGCTGCGCAAAGTGCTCGGCCAGGACAACCACGTCATCAATCCGGTCTCGCAGTGGCGGTAGGACGATGACCACTCCCGCGAGCCGCTGAAACAGGTCTCTGCGAAACGCTTGGGACCGCAGGCGCTCAGCGAGGTCCTCTTGGACTGCCGCAACGACCCGGAGGTCGACTTGGCGTTTCAGAGCTTCGCCGAGCCGTTCCACTTCCCGGGTCTCCAGCACCCGCAACAGCTTCACCTGGCCCTCCACGGACAAGTGCGATAGCTCATCCAGAAACAACGTCCGGCCGCTCGCCCGCTCGGCATAACCGGGAACCGACTCGACTGCGCCGGTGAATGAGCCTCTGCGGTGCCCGAACAAGAGACTCTCGACCATGTCCCTGGGCAGCGCCCCGCAGTTGACGTCTACTAACGGCCCTGGACGGCCGCTCAGTGCGTGAATGTGTTGGGCAACCAACTCCTTCCCCGTGCCGGTCGCCCCCATCACCAGGATCGGGAGCCTGGTTGTGGCATATCGACAGATCAGGTCTCGCGCGCGCTGGATGGACGGGCTGTTGCCAATAATCGGAGATGGAGAGGTGCATCCAGTCACCGACTTGCTCCTTTCGGCAATCGGGGGCCGGTCACGCTATCGGCATCGGCATCCGTCCGGAGAATCCGTGGTGTGAGAAACAGGTACAGCTCTGTCTCGCTTGTTTGGCGACTCGCACTCCCGAACAACCCTCCGACTATTGGCAGGTTGGAGAGCAACGGGACTCCTCGTCTGGTGACGTCACGCTGGCGATCCCTTAGGCCACCCAGCACGATGGTCTGCCCATCCTTCACCAGGACTTGGGTCGCAGTTTCGCGCGTCGAGATCACCGGCGCATCGAACGCGACCTCACTGGTCGCCTGGTTGACTTCCTGTTGAATCAGCAAGGACACGTACCCGTCCTCGTTGATCGTGGGTCTCACTGTGAGCCGAGTGCCGACATCGCGGTACTGGACGACTTGGTCTCGGCTCGGGGCATCGGTCGGGAGACTTCGGCTGACTTGGACAAACGGGCGTTGCGAGCCCACTAGGATCCTCGCTTCCTGGTTGTTCGAGGCTAGGAGCACCGGGCGAGAGACGATCTCCACGTCCCCGCGACTAGCAGCTGCTGTGAGGGTCGCGTCGATCTGCGCGTGACCCAGATGCATGAGGCGGATGACGAGGTCGCCCAGGCTCGCCCCCGCGACGCTGCCGCCGGCCGTGCCGTCGCCCTTGTCGACAGACTGTTGCGGAACAAGCAGACTGGTCCCCAGCGAGAAACTGCGGTCCCGCCGAGCCTCCACAATCAGGACCTCTATCAGTACCTGGAGCGGACGGATGTCGAGTTGATCCACGGCCTCCTTGAGGACGTCGAAGTCCACCTTGGACGCCCGAATCAGAAGCGAGTTCGTCAGCTCATCGGGAACGATCGTCACACCTCCGCTCAAGGCAGATGGCCGGACAGCCGGAGTGACGGAGTGTGGCGAAGGCGGCGCGCCCTGCGGGGGAACGACGTTACGACGCAATTCGTCTGAAAGTGTGCCTCCCGAAAGACCGCCCGAACCGGAGAATTCTCCTCCACCACCAAAGAGCTGGTTGACGGTGGCCGCGACGTCGGCGGCCCGTGCATGCTTCAAACGGATGACGAACAGGTGCACCGCTGCCGTGTCTTGGACTCGCGCCCCGGACGGCGCCGCTGGCTCGGGTGCTTTGGGCGCGACCTGAAAGAACGCGGAGTCTTCGGTGAACTCGAGGCCCTGCGATGACACCAGTCCCTTGAGCAAGGCGGCGATCCCGACCCGCGGCACCGGTGCGGGCGTTTCGAGCGACACGCGCAGCACGGGAATCGCCCCAACCAATACAGGCTTCGGGAGGTACCGGCCCAGTGCTTATACGACCGCTCGGAGATCCGCATCGACGAATCGGACGCTGACGCTGTCATTGGCGATGCGGACGGTTGCGGTGTCCTGGGCGGATAGGCGGATTGGCGGATTGGCGGACAGCAGAAGCAGCCCAGCCCCAATCGCCCGCAACGTCAGTCGTTTGGCTTGTCCATCCGCCCATCCGGCCAACCGCCTATCCGCCGCTATTTCCATGGTTCCCTCACCCTCAGCGTCCACACCGTGTCCATTCCCGCGATGACGACGCGATCGCGCTGGATCTGCTTCACGAGAAGGCCCGCGACCAGATCCCGCACGCGCACCAATCGAGATCCTTCGTAACCGGGGAGGCCTTCGAGGACAGCTTCGGGAACAGCCCCCCATACAATCCCGGATAGCACGAGGGTCGGTTTCGGACCTGCATCGCTCGTTGCAGGGGACGCGGCACGCAGCGGATCGTAAGCCACATCCGCGGGGCGGCGCGTGATGCGAAACGGATCGCGTACGACGACGACCTGGGATAGCGACTCGACGGGGTAGGCCGATTGTGGAGGTGGTGGAGGTTGGTGGAGGTTGGTGGAGGAGAGTTCCGAAGGCGCAAGACGGGTGGTCGCCGCGCGCACCAACGCACCGGCCCCCAGCGCGAGCAACACCCACGCCCCCAGGCTCCACATCCCCATGCCCCTCATTGACTCCCCCTCGGCAAGAACAGCCCGGCTACCTCGAGGTCGAGACGTAGCACTTCCGGGATTCCGGCGCGCGACATCGGATCGGGAGCAGAAATGGACAGCGTTGGAACGGTGAGTACTGGATCGCCCGTCTCGATCGCCCGAAGGAACCCTGCCAGCTCGCGGAGGTCGCCTTCGAGGACTGCGTGTACGCCCACTCGAGCCAGCACGCCCAAGGCGGAGTCCGGGAGCGGATCGAGTCCCATCACCTTCAAACCGTGCTGAGCCGCAACCGCGTTCAAGAGCCCAGAGAGACTCGCCTGTGCCTCGGGCGGCGACTTTCCCTCGACGAGTTTCGGCGCCAGCGCGACGATGCCGTTGAGTACCTGGCTCAACGAGTCCTTGATTGAAGGCGTTACTGCCAGCACCTCGCGTGCCCGCGCCACCGTGGCCTGTGTTTCGATTGCATGAGCCCGTAGCCGTCCGACAGCGTGCACGCCGACGGGAATGGCGCGTAACAGCAACCACGCTCCGGCGATGGCGCCGCCGCCCAGCAGTACCGCTCGCCGATCCCGCGGCGTCACGGTGCCCTCACCCGTTCGGCGACGATGGCGAACCGGTCCAACATCGGGCCCCCGTTGCTCGATTCCCGGCTCACGGGGCCTTCGAGACGAAGCCGGCGCAACGCACCCACGCGCTCCATTTCCGCGAGCACCCGCGCGCCGCTCGGCGCATTGCCTGAGAGACGAAGCGTCCCGTCGGCGCCCAGCTGATAGGTCGCGAGGTATGCGGAATCGCTGAGTGCTGCCGTCACGCCGGCCAACAACTCCAGATGACGGCTCCGAGTGCGCTCCGCAGCGGCCATGCTCGCGAGCGTCGCACGGCCGGCGTCGAGATCGCGCCGCGCCGCCAGGACGCTGTCCAACCGAGCCGAGACCGCGTCGAGGTACTGCGTCGAGGAGTGAAGCGTCGAGAGAAGACGTCCGACGTACACGGTGCCGGCAAGCAGCCACAATGAGAGCCCGGCCGCAGCCAACGTGGTGAGTCTGCGACGCGAGTCTCTCGCCCGAGTCGCCCTTGCCTCTCCTGGCCAAAGCTCCAGGCGTGGCAAGGCGAGCGTCGCCGCGTAGGCGGCGGCGAAGTGGGGCGCTTCGGCGCCAAGCGCACCAAGGGGTGGTAGCCAGGAATCCAACGGCGGTTCGCTCGTCGCGCCGCGGACCATCCGGCTGCGCCAGGTCCCCTCAGCGCCGACCGTCAATACCTCGGTCGTGCCGCCGTTTGGGAAGGCGATATCGCCGGGGGGAGGCTGGTGCGCGAGCGCCGCTGGCAAGACGTCCGCCGCTGGTCCTACCGATTCGACGCTGAGGCCAGCCTCCGCGGATCCGGCGAGGATCCTCTCGAGCAACGGCTCCTCTGCGGCAGCGGCCCAGAGCACGCCACCCTGCGTCTCGCCCGCCACCCGAATGCCGTCCGTCACGATCGGGGCGCCGTTCTTGCGAAACAGGCGCGGCGACTCGAGCGCGACATAGCGCCGCAGCGCGCGCGGCTTGAGCGGCGGTGCTGGACTCACGGTTCGCAGCTGCACCACGTCCCGCTCCAGCACGACCCGCGATCGGCGGACCACCTTGCCGGATTCAGCAGCAAGATGCCCAATCACCGTCGGGAGATCCGCCTTCGCGTGGACCGCTTCCCCCGCCCAGGCAATCGTCCCGTCTTGCACGAGGACCGCGCGCACCGTCGTGGCGCCCACGCTCATGCCGAGGACACGCTTCACCACATTCTCCGCCGCACGACCGCGAGCCGGTCGGGGAGGGGCACGACCAACGACTCGACCGTGGCGACCGGCGCCTGGCCAACAACCCATCCCGTCGCCGTCACCAGCAATTGTGGCGCGGCGAATGTCACGAGCCGCGCGAGATCAGCATAGCGAGCCATTAGTGCCGCCCGACCGGGTGGCGAGAGATCCGCGGCCAGCGCGTCGAGACTCGCGAACCCCGGCCCCACTGCTCGGCGATAGAGGATCCGGTCCACCGCTTCGGCTCCCAGCCCCGGCAGCGCCAGCAATACGGCTCGAGGCGCTGAAGATATGTTGATGGTTCCCGCTCCCGTGACCGTTCCCACTCGCGCCCAGCTCGTG
>JBGPHP010000086.1:0-11988 GCA_041484445.1 Gemmatimonadota bacterium | reverse complement strand
GCCCGCGGGTGGTGCGCGTCACGATCCCGATCGTGGATCTGCCCGCTGATCTCGCCGGGCTGCGCATCGTCCAGCTCTCAGATCTGCACGTCGGACCCACGATCCGGCGCCGCTTCGTGGAGTGGGTGGTGGACGCGACGAACGCGCTGGCTCCGGATCTCGTGGTCGTCACCGGGGATGTGGCCGACGGCTTCGTGCCGGAGCTGCGCGACCACGTCGCGCCGCTGGCCCGGTTGCGGGCGCCGCTCGGCAGCTTCTTCGTGACCGGAAACCACGAGTATTACTGGGATCCGCGGGGCTGGACGCGGGAGCTCGAGCGGCTCGGTCTCTCGGTGCTCTCCAACGAGCATCGGCTCCTGGTCCGCGGCAACGGCCGCCTGCTGCTCGCCGGGGTGACCGATCTCAGCGCCGGACCGGACCCCGTGGCGGCGGTCGCCGGCGCTCCCGACAGCGACGTGCGCGTCCTGCTGGCGCACCAACCGCGCAGCGCCTATGCGGCACGCGACGCGGGGTTCCATCTCCAGCTCTCCGGCCACACGCACGGCGGCCAGTTCTTCCCGTTCAATCTGCTGGTGCGGCTGTTCCAGCCGTTCGTCGCCGGTCTGCACCGCCTGGAGGAGATGTGGCTCTATGTGAGCCGCGGGACGGGCTACTGGGGCCCGCCGCTGCGGCTCGGGGCGCCCTCCGAGATCACGCTGATCGAGCTCACCGCGGCCGCCTGAGCCGCGGGCGAAACCCCGCCGCCCAGTCTCCGTAGTCTGCGCCCATGCAAGCGACCGAGTTCGAATTCCGCAACCGGTTCTGGGTGATCGCCGCCGTCTTCAGTGCCGGCTTCACCTGCTATTTCATCGATCATCAGAACGCGGCCAGCACGCTGGTCCGCGGCAACCCGACCGGTGTGCACCTCGTGCTGGGCGCTGGCGCGCTGCTCGCCGCTGCGGCCGCCGCGGTGCGGACCTGGGCCAGTGCGTACCTGCACACCGAAGTGGTGAAGGACCACGCGCTGCATGCCGATCGCCTCGTGGCGGACGGTCCCTACCGCCATCTCCGCAATCCGCTGTATCTCGGAACGCTGTTGTTGGCGGTGTGCTTCGGTCTGATGGCGAGTCGCTTGGGATTCCTGGTGATGGTGGGTGGGCTGCTCATCGTGGTGCTGCGGTTGATCGGGCGCGAAGAGGCCGCGCTGTCCCACACGCAGGGCAACGCCTTCGAGGAATATCGGGCGCGGGTGCCGCGGTTGTGGCCGGCGCTCTCCCCCCGGGTGCCGGCGAGCGGTGCGCGCCCCCAGTGGCGCCAGGCGTTCATGGGGGAGCTCGCGATGTGGGCGTTTGCCAGCGGGGCGGCCGCGTTCGCCGCGACGTTCGATCAGCGCTTCTTCTTCGCGTTTCTGATCCTGGGATTCCTCGGGTACTTCCCG
The DNA here is from genome assembly GCA_041484445.1 of Gemmatimonadota bacterium. GTDB lineage: Bacteria > Gemmatimonadota > Gemmatimonadetes > Gemmatimonadales > GWC2-71-9 > DASTHG01. The sequence goes on along the minus strand of JBGPHP010000086.1, from coordinate 10,571 downwards.
GGTGCCCGCGCCAAGTCATCCTAGCTAAAGCATTATTTCACAACGTCTTGTAGAATGAACCTTGACGCGACTTAACATCGTTAAGTATTATAACGACGTTAATAACAAGGAATCCTCATGGTGATCACCGAACGGCGCGAGCGGGAACGGCAGGAGATCCGCGCCAAGATCCTCGACGCGGCGCGCGAGCTGTTCGCCCAGGACGGCTACGAGGCCGTGACGATGCGGGAAATCGCCAAGCGGATCGAGTACTCGCCCACCGCGATCTACTTTCACTTCGCCGACAAGGCCGCGCTGATCCGCGAGCTGTGCAACTGCGATTTCCTCGCGCTGGCTCAGCGCTTTCGCGACCTCATGACGGTGCGCGATCCGATCGAGCGTATCCGGCGCGCGGGAGCGGCGTACATCGAATTCGCGGAGCGCAATCCGAACCACTACAGGCTGATGTTCATGACGCCGATGCCGGCGGACGCGCCGACGCCGGCCGAGTCCACGCTGCGGCAGGGGAATCCGGAAGAGGACGCCTACGCCTTCCTGCGCGGCAGCGTGGTGGAGGCGCTCGCGGCCGGGCGGTTCCGGCCGGGGTTGGACGATCCGGATCTCCTGTCGCAGGTGTTCTGGGCAGGGGTCCACGGCATCGCGGCGCTGCAGGTGGTCCGGGCGGAGGAAGATCCCTGGGTCAAGTGGCGGCCGCTGGCGCAGCGGACGCGGCTCCTCATCGACGCGTTGATCGATGGACTGACGACGGAGAAGAAGGTTCCATGACCGACCTCGCCCTCAAGACGCTGCTGCACGACCGGCTGCGCTTCGCCATCACCGTAGCGGGGGTGGCGTTCGCCGTGATGCTCGTCTTCGTCCAGGTGGGCCTGTTCCTCGGCCTGATGGACAACGCCTCGGTGATCATCTCGCACGTCGACGCGGACCTGTGGGTCACGTCGAAGAACACGCCCAACATCGACTTTCCGCATCCCTTCTCGGACGGATTGGTGCAGCGCGTGCGGTCGGTGCCGGGCGTGGCCCGGGCCGACAACCTGATCATGAGCTACTACAACGTGACTCTCCCCAACGGGGCCCAGGAGAGCACGGAGATCTACGCCCTCGAGGATCACCAGCGTTGGAACGTGCCCTGGCGGGTGCTCGAGGGGGATCTCGGCGACCTGCGCCGCGGATCCTACATGTTCCTCGACCAGTCGGCGGCCAAGCGCATGGGCGCGTTCCGGGTCGGCGACTATCGCGAAGTCAACAACGCGCGCATCGAGATCATCGGACGCACCGCGGATGCACTGTCGTTCGCGACCACGCCGGTCGGGTTCATGGACTTCGATCTGGCCCAGCGCATCGGGGGCACGCTGCTCGCCGGGCAAACCAACTACATGCTGGTGAAGCTCGCGCCCGGGGCCGACGTCGAGCGCGTGCGCGCGGAGATCCAACGGCGGCTGCCGTACAACGACGTCCACACCGGGCCGGAGTGGGCGGCGCAGTCGCGCAAATACTGGATCGTGAGCACCGGACTGGGCCTGAACGCCGGGCTCACGGTGTTCCTCGGCTGTCTCGTCGGGCTCGTCGTGGTCGCCCAGACGCTGTACACCGCGACCATGGACCACTTGAAGGAATTCGGCACCGTGAAAGCGATCGGCGGCGGCAACCGGGACATCTACCTGATCCTGGCGAAACAGGCGTCGATCGCCGCGGTAGTGGGATTCGTGGCCGGCGTGCTGCCCTCGTTCGCGCTGCGCCCGGCGATGGCGAGCGCCGGCCTGAAGCTGATCATCCCGTTCCCGCTCGTCGTGCTCGTCTTCGTCGGCACGATCGTGCTCTGCCTGGGCGCGTCGATGGTGTCGTTCCGTAAAGTGGCCGGGATCGATCCGGCCCTCGTATTCCGGACCTGAGGACAAGGACCATGACCGTACTGAGCGCCGAATCCGTCGCCAAGACGTTCACCGAAGGACGCGACCCCGTGCACGTGCTGCGCGGAGTGACGCTGACCCTGGACCGCGGGGAGATCGTCACGCTCGAAGGGCCCTCGGGCTCGGGCAAGACGACCCTGCTCTCGATCCTGGGATGCATCCTGACGGCCTCGGCCGGGCGCGTCGCCGTGGACGGCGTGCCGGTCGATTCGGCCCGGCCGGAGCTGCTCCCCGGTATCCGCCGGAAATCGATCGGGTTCGTGTTCCAACAGTTCAACCTGTTTCCGGCGCTCACGGCGCTCGAGAACGTGGAGTACGCGCTCAACATCAAGGGCGTGAAGGGGGCCGCGGCGCGGCGGGAAGCGGCAGCCGTGCTCGAGGCAGTGGGGCTGACGGAGCGCAAGGACTTCCTGCCCCGCGATCTCTCGGGGGGCCAGAAACAGCGGGTCGCCGTGGCGCGGGCGCTCGCCGGCCACCCGCCGATCCTGCTCGCCGACGAGCCCACCGCGAATCTCGACTCGCAGGTGGGGATGCAGATCCTCGAGACGTTCCGGAACCTGGCGAAGCGGGAGAACCGCGCGCTGCTGATCGTGACGCACGATCCAAAAGTTCGGGCCATCGCCGACCGGGTGCTGACGATCCGGGACGGCCAGTTGATCACCGATGCCGCCGCATGAGGACGGAGTAAGACCATGAAAGCGATGACCGTGATGGTACGTGTGATCCTGCCCCTCGCCGCGCTCGGGGCGCTGTCGGCGTTCGTCCTGCGGGTCCGGGAACGCAATGGCTCTGTGACCCAGGCGACCGCCGCCGCGGCCTCCGTTCCGTTGATCCGCGCCGAAGGGCGGCTGGTCGCGTATCCGGATGCCGACGTGATGGTGGGGACGGACCTGCAGGGGATCGTGGCGCGGGTGTTCGTGGAAGAGGGGGCCCGGGTGCGGCGCGGCGAGCGGCTGGTCGAGCTCGACGCCTCCGAAGAGCGGGCGGCGCTGGCCGAGGCGCAGGCGCGCACCGTGGAGGCGGAGGCCGATCTGCGCCTGTTCGAGTCCGATGTCGAGCGAGTGCAGGTCCTCAAGGATCGCGCGCTGGCCTCCCAGCAGGCGCTCGACCGGGCGGTACACGACCGGGATGGCGCCCGCGCGCGGCTCGACGTCGCGCGCGCCAGCGTGGACCGGTTGAGCGCGGTCGTTCGCAAGGCACTGATCACCTCCCCGTTTGACGGCATCGTGCTCGAGCGTCCAGTCCGGGTGGGACAAGCCGTCAGTGCCGGGGACTCCATCGCGCGGGTGGCGAACCTCTCGCGCACGCGGGTCGAAGCCGAAGTGGACGAGTTCGACGCGGGGAGCATCCGGCTCGGCGCCACGGTGCAGGTGACCGCCGAGGGCTATGCGGGACGGTCCTGGACCGGGCGGGTCGAGGAGATCCCCGACGTCGTGCAGTGGCGGCGTCTCAAGCCGCAGGACCCGGGCCGGCCGCAGGACACCAGGGTGTTGCTCGTGAAGATCGCGCTCGCGGAGCCGACGCCGCTGAAGCTCGGACAACGGGTCGAAGTGGAGATCACCGGAGCACGCGACCCTCGGGGGCCGTGACGATGCGCCTGTGCGTGTTCTGCGGCTCCAGCCCCGGCAACGGGGATCGGTATCTCGAGGCGGCGCGCGGGCTGGGACGCGCGTTGACGGAGCGCGGGATCGGCCTGGTGTACGGCGGGGCGAGCGTCGGTTGCATGGGGGCACTCGCCGACGCCGTATTGCAGAGCGGCGGCGAAGTGGTCGGCGTGATCCCACGCGTGCTGGTGGAGCGCGAGATCGCGCACCCCGGGCTCTCGGACCTGCGGATCGTCCAGACGCTGCACGAGCGCAAGGCGCTCATGGCGGAGTTGTCCGACGGCTTCATCGCCCTCCCAGGCGGTGCCGGCACCCTGGATGAGCTGTTCGAGGCGTGGACGTGGGGGCAGCTCGGACTGCACCGCAAGCCGGTCGGCCTGCTCAACGTGGCCGGCTACTACGACGCGCTGGTCGCCTTCCTCGACCACGCGCTCGCCGCGGGCTTCCTGAACGCGGCGCATCGGGGGATGCTCGTGATCGAATCCGAACCCCAGGCGCTGCTCACCAGATTCGCGGCCTACCAGCCGCCGAAACGGAGCAAGTGGACGGACGCGTCACGGAGCAAAGGCCGATGAATGAAGTGAGTGTGTACTTGCCTCCATACTCTATCTTGAGGTTACGCAGGTTAGACCTGTCCCTAGCAGGCCCGACGATGGTGTGACCAATGCTGCTGTATCGATTGGCTCGATACCGTCCACTTGGACCACGGCCGTAGAGTCCACCTCCATAGGAGCAATCTGGGAGTAGGAGCATTTGAGAGTCTGTTGATAGGCGTACCACAAAGTCTCGGCCAATTAGAGAATCGTCCGTAGGATAATGACCGACAATGCTTGTCGCGTTTCCGCTCTACCCCGCCGCAAAAGCACCCTAGCAGTGTGCTGAGCGTGCTCCTAACCTTGACCAGACTTCTCGAGATGCAGGGCGACGCGCCGTCCATCCTACCGAACGCTTAGGGCTGTGTGTCTGACCCTAGTCCAACTGGGGATCACATTCGTTGTCTTGAAAGATTCGTTTCTACTCGTCATTAGCTGGCTGGGAAGGTGCGTAGGTTCGGCCGTGCGACCTCCGGATTCGTTCGAGCAGGACCCATGCGTCACACCAATTCATCGGTAAGCGGGTTCCCAGCATGGCTTTGTTCCGCGTCGCCGCGACGCCCACCGAGGATCGGACCCCGTTGTCACAGGATACTGCCCCTCACTCACGCCAGGAGGGTTCACGCAGCCACTGGCGACCAGCAGCGATGTCACAAACCAGGCGGTCTACAGGGGCGGTGTCCGTTGCGCGAGCACCGACACCCCTTCTGGCCGAGAACGCACGATTTCCTGGTGCTCGGTGAAAGGGGGGCAGTAAACGGAGCCGCTTGCCCGCGTGGGCAGCTCGGTGCGGGCGGTGTCGGGCCGTAAGAAGCCAGCCTTAATGCGCGAACTTGAGATTCCAAATGTCGAAGGACAGCGTCGGCATATCAGAGGGCGAGAGCGGCCGGTCCACGTTGGACTGGGCGGAGTCGGTCTGTGCCCACCACCGGGGCGAGTTCGTGTGGACGGCTAAAAGGGCCCTCTTCAGCTATGCACGTGCACACGCGGAGGACATTGTTTCCGACGTGATCATGAACATCGGCGACGGTGCTTTCCCAACGCTTCCGGACACGGCACCCAAGGTCGTAGCGTTCATTAAGCGTGTGATTCAGAACCGAGCGCGCCATGTCAACCGGCGTGAGGCTCGCTTCGCGCCGCTTTCGGAGGATCAGCCGTCAACCGACTGTCTGGACGCCTTGCAACTTGGTGCGCGATTCCTCCTAGCTCGCGACGTCGCCAAAGGTCTCGAAGGCCTAACAACGCGTGAGCGGGAGATCGCGAGGTTGCATTGGCTCGATGAGTGCCCTTCCCCAGAGATTGCTACCGCACTGGGAATCTCGTTACGCACCGTGAAGGAGTTACTGCGCCGGGCGCGCAGAAAGTTGCGCGCGCGTCTTGCGCAGTACAAGGGCGCCAAGACGTAGGGCTCCAATGCATCAGGTTGGCCAAATGATGCGCACCCCCGTAGTACCCTTACTCCGATTGAGGGAACAACGATTAGTTGGGAGGGGGGCAGAATGGAAGAAGCCTCTGAGACGAGAAGAAAGGAGGAGGTTTATGAAGCCAGCACTAGCGGTGCTTGCGGCGTTAGCCCTCGTCGCGATGGCGCTAGCGGTTGCTCCGCGTGCAGCCAGAGCTGAGCAAGGCCACTGGGCGGATGTTTGCTGTGGACCTGCATGTCCAGGCGGTGACTATTGCCTAGGCACTGGCCCCTATAGCTGTTGCAAGAGTTAGACCTCGGGGTTGGAGATGTGCGAGCTGTTGAGCTACGACCCTAGGTTCACCCCCGTGGTACCCTAACTCGCATTAGAGGAGCATCGATTAGTCAGCAACGGTAGAATGGGAGGAACCTCTAAGCAATAAGGAGGAGGTTATGAAGGCAGCACTAACGGTGCTTGCGGCGCTAGCCCTTGTCGCGATGGCCCTAGGGGTTGCGCCGCCCGCAGCTCGGGCTGAGCAAGGCCACTGGGGGGAGGTCTGCTGCGGACCTCAGTGCGTAGGCGGGGACTATTGCCTAGGCACTGGCCCCTATAGCTGTTGCAAGAGTTAGACCTCTGGGTTCGAAAAGCGCGAGCTGATGAGCGACCGCATTCTAGGCAGCACCACTGCGGAATTTCCTCCGACATCCTCTGCTGCCGGCTCCAGTCGCCGAAAGTGGTTCATGGCTGGTGCCGACGCCGTGATCGTGCTCGCACTAGTCGCCGGTATGGTGCTTGTCCCGCTCGTCAGCTCGCAGAACCGGCGGTTGCGCCAGCAGCTAGCTGTCGCAACGTCCAACGTCCAGACTCCAGACTCCACGCTGCGACGCAACATCGATTTGAGTGCTCTCGAGGGCACTTTGCTACCAGAACGGCTGGCCCAGAACATGGCGGGCCAGGGCCGCGGGTTTCTTGTGGTCGCTTACACCCACACGGTTTGCTCGCGCTGTCTATATGAGGGTCTAGAGAGTCTCCGCACCAATCGGTCCCTAAGAGGGCACGGGATCTCGCTCCACGCTCTTATTGGCGAACGAAGCCCCCGTGACCGGGAACGTGCGCTGCTCTTGCGCGAGGACGGACTCCTCACGTTTCCTATCACATTCGTGCCGACCGACGAATTGTTCGGCGCGCTTTTCCGACATATGGGCAACGAGTTCGCTGACGAGCCGATTTACCTGCGGCTGGACGAGCACCTCAGGATCCAGGCGGCCTTTCAAGCAGATCAACGGCGGCCAGCACTTTTGGACGCTTGGCTAGCCGCGATTCAACAATGATCGCGCGTTCCGAGCGCCGCTGCGCGTCGTTGGACGCGCTTATCCTAACGGCTAGTCTAGTGCCGATCATGGGCTGCCACCCATCCCCGATCGTGCGAGGATTCACGGCAGACCAAACAGAAGTGGTGGGCGACTGGAACCAAGTTTTCACTGCGGAAAGGAAGATTGAGTTACAGGTCCCCCAGTCTGGACCTCCGCTCCTTCAAGTGGGTCAGATCGTCGTGGGGAAGGCGCGGACGCTCTTTATCGCCGATGGTCGTGGCAAGAGAATTCTGGCTTTCGACCCCGAGGGCAGACTGGTTCATGAGATCCGAGGAGATGACAGCTCGTTCAAGCTCTCCTCGCTGGGTCCCATCGCGGTCGACCCCGATGGCAACGTGGTCGCCTTCGACAGGGACGGCCGCTGGGTGACCGTTCTTGATCGGTCTGGGTATCGCGTGGTGCGTCGCTTCCAGCTTTCCACGCCTGTAGCCGAGTTGCTGGCGCTTCGTGGCGGCGACATCGTCACCTACTTCCCGGCGGACAAGAAGGTCTTTCGGAAGTTTGACCAAGGAGGCGGGGAGGTCGCGGCGGTCTACCACGTGCGCGACGACAACCTGCGGATCTTCCATGGACGGGTTCAGACGGGAGGTATCACGCAGGGTCCCAACGGAGATCTGTTCGGGCTTCAGCCGTCCGCTTTCGAGCTAGTGCACCTCTCGTCAAGTCTAAGAATCCTTGAACTATTTCGGGGTGCCGGGGACGATTCGTGGGCGCCCGAGCCCGTAGCCTTTCCACGCGGACTGGACCCCTATGATTACCGGCCGGCGCATGAAAAGTGGTGGGACAGCTTCATTCACATCGGTCGCCCTTACGCACTCACGCAGGATGTTCTGTTGGTGACGCTGTTCGCGAGCCGCGGTCTGGCGGAAACCCAGGACTTCGCGAACGTTTACCGATGGGACGGGCACATAGCGGCGGAAGGGCTACACGTGCCACATGGCGGACACATCGTAGGGGCGGATGGCGGCGCGGTTTATGTCGTGCGCAATGCGATTCTCGGACCTAACGACTCCATTGAGCCACTGGAACTATACGAGTATCATCTGCGGGCCTCCAAGAAATAGGAAACACTGGAGTTCCTACCACGGTGTTTAGCTTAGCAAGGGAGTTCAGGTGGTCGGCGCGTCGATTGGCCCAGAGTCCGGGGCCAACCCTCGCGGCGCTAATCGTGCTTACCTTGGGCCTGGGCTCCACCGTTACTCTCTATACCGTGGCTCGCGCTGTGGTTCTGGCAGACCTCCCCCTTGAGAACTCGGGGGAACTGGTAGTCGTTGAGCGTCGTATCGAGGGCGAGGCTACCCTTATGCACTCGCCCGCGGATCTGCTTGACCTTCGGGAGCGGAGGGATCTGTTCTCCGCACTCAGCGCCAAGGCAAACTTCCGATCGCTGATGACCGGGACGCTCGAGCCCACGTACGTGAATGGGGCGAGCGTCACGCCTGAGTACTTCGAGACCATCGGCGCGACCCCGCTTATCGGCCAGACCTTCAGAGGATGGGACGACCGAACGGATGTGGTGGTCCTTTCTTGGCGGTTGTGGCAAACACGACTCGGCGGTGATCCGGCGGTCGTGGGCAAGATTATCCTCCTCGACGACCACACCTACCGGGTGGTGGGCGTCATGCCCAAGGCCCTCGCTTTTCTAGAGGCGGATCTCTGGGTCCCCGGTCCACAAGGTTTACCAAAGCCCCCGTTCCCTATGGGGCCGGACCTGAGGGTCCGGCGGGACCTCGCCTACCTGACCATAGTCGGACGGCTGCACAGCGGTTGGAAGCCCGCCACCGCGCGGGCCGCCGTGGAGGCGGCTGGACGGGCAATAGTGGAGAAGTACCCCGCCAACCTTGTGGACACGCATTTCTCCATCAGACCCATGAAGGAGTTGGTCGTTGGGGATGCCCACAATCAGCTACTGGTTCTGTCAGCAGGTGTTGGCCTGGTATTCCTCCTCGTGTGCCTAAGCGTTGCAGGGTTGCTCCTGGGTCACAACATCAGCCGCTCCTACCAGGACGCCATCAGAGTCGCCCTGGGAGCAAGCCGCGCTCAGGTACTTGTTAGCCGTCTTGCAGACGGACTCCTGCTCGCAACAGCGGGAGGCGTACTCGGTACTGTGGCTTCGATCCAAGGTGTTCACCTGTTCATGTCCTTGGCTCCTCTGATGCGACGAAGCGAACAGGTCTCATTGGATGTTGGTGTATTGCTGTTCGCCGCTGGGGCAAGCCTAGTCGCGAGCCTTCTAGCGGGTGTCTTGCCTGGACTAAGGATGATGCGCTCTCATCCCGGACCTATTCTCGCAAGCCGCGGGCCTCACGGGCAGGGCCGAGACCGGGAGCTTGCATGGACAACGCTCTTGGTTGTTCAAGTCAGTCTAATGGTACTACTGCTACTCGGCAGCCTGATGCTAAGTCGCCGCCTACTTCAATTGAGGGCCGTCGACCTGGGCTTCAACCCTGAAGGGTTGCTCGTTGCCTCACTCGTGCTCCCCAATCAACACTACTCACAGCCAGCGAGAATCGTGGATTTCTTCGACGAGTTGCTCGCCCGATTGGCAGCTCGTCCGGACGTTGAGGCTGCGGCAGCGGGCTTGGACGTACCTTTGCACCAGGGGAAGGTTGGCCTGCACTTCTCCATTGTAGGGGGAGCTGGTGAATCAGGGACTACGCCGCCCGCCGCTTGGTTTTCGGCGGTGAGCACGGGTTACTTCGACGCGATCGGCATCCGCGTGTTGGCCGGGCGCGGTTTCACCACGGACGACAGAGTCGGCTCGCCCCCCGTGGCGGTCGTGAGCGAAGCCATGGCCATGCGGTACTGGCTGGAGGGGAAAGCTGTTGGTGCACAACTGCGTTTTGGACGAGACGAATTGGTGCGGGTCGTCGGAGTGGTGTCGGACGTCCGACACGGTCTGATCGAGGTTGACGCTGAGCCGCGAGTCTACAGGCCCTACGCCCAGGCCCCGTGGCTCGCTATGTCTGTGGTCCTCCGCAGCCGGGGAGACCCGGCACGTCTCATACCTGTCGTTCGAAGCGCCGTCAGCGACATCGATCCCGCCCAGCCCCCGCCGACCATCTCGTTGATGGAGGACAGCCTTGCTGATTCGCTTCGGCCTACGCGGTACCTGTTCCTGATCGTTGGGGGGTTTAGCGCGATGGCAGTCATCATAACTGCCGTGGGGCTCTATGGTCTACTGAGCTTCAGGGTTCGGGAGGATGAGTACAACATCGCCATACGCCTCGCCTTGGGCGCGCCTCGACCTCTCTTGGTTCGAACCCACCTAACTCGTGGCCTCCTAATAGGGGTCGCAGGAGTAGTACTGGGCGCAGCTGCCGCCGTGGCGGCTTGGCCAGTCGTCGAGCGGATGATGCCTACGATGCATGGCTCCAACGGGAAGTTACTGCCGCTGGTAGCGTTGATAAGCGTTCTGGTTGCCGTCCTCTCAAGCGTCATACCAGCGTGCCACGTGCTAAAGGTAGACCCGAGCCAAGTGAGTCGGGGCCTCTAGGCTACCGAGCGCCTCACGTCGTTGTGAACGGTAGCACCTCCGCCATTAGGTCCCGCGTGAACGCGATCTCGTCGTCGTTCACCAGGTGCCCCATCGCGGGATAGATCCGCTCGGTCACCGTGGCGCCCATGCGGGTGAACAGCGCGGCGCTCTCGTCCACGCGAGTCTTGGGGACGTGCGCGTCCACATCGCTGC
>JBGPHP010000085.1:0-12014 GCA_041484445.1 Gemmatimonadota bacterium | reverse complement strand
GTGGTGTACGGCGTCAAGGACGTCCGCTCCCCGGTCTATCCGCTCAACGTGGCCGCCATGTGCGGCCGGTGCCACGGCGACGCGCGCATCATCGGGACGTACTTCGCGACCCCGGAGAAGATCCAGGGCCGCATCGCCACCACCCAGTTTCCCAAGAGCGTGCACGGCGCCGCGTTGACCCGGGACGGGCTGATCGTTTCGGCGACCTGCAGCAACTGCCACCGGGCGCACCGCGTGCTCCCCGCCGATTCCGCGGGGTCCTCGGTCAATATCGCGAGCATCCCCGCGACCTGCGGCACGTGCCACGCGGGGATCGTCACGACGTACGATTCCTCGGCGCACGGGCCGGTCTATCCCGCCCAGCACCGGACGACCACAGAGGGCCAGCGACGTCCGGTGTGTATCGATTGCCACTCGGCGCACGCCATCGTTCGCGCGGACCAGCCGCAGTGGCTGCTCGGCGTGGTGCAGGAGTGCGGCAGCTGTCACGAGCGCCTGTACGAGACCTACTTCGACACCTATCACGGCAAGGTGACGCGGCTCGGGTTCGACCTCGCGGCCAAGTGCAGCGATTGCCACACCGCACACGATATGCGGCCCGCGACGGACCCGCGGTCTTCGGTATACCCGCTCAACCTCGTCAAGACGTGCGGTCGCTGTCACGTCGGGGCGACCTGGAATTTCGTGAAGTACTACGCGCACGGTGATCCGCGCAACCGGACCCGGTACCCGGTGTTGTTCTGGCCGTGGCTGTTCATGACGGTCCTGCTGATCAGCGTGATGGCGTTCTTTCTCCTCCACACCGCCCTGTGGGTGATGCGGATCGCGCTGGACCGTAGGCGCGGCGTCGGTCACGGCGGGGGCGGCTCGACGGAGCCCAGGAGCACTCCATGACCCAGCGCGCGTTGAACGCCGCCGACCGCGGCACCGGGCCCTACCTCTGGCGATTCTCACCGCTCAACCGGGCGCTGCACGCGGCGATGATCGTTTCGTTCTTCGGCCTCGTGATCACCGGCCTGCCCCTGAAGTTCGCCTACGCGCCCTGGGCGCGCGTGCTGGTGCGACTGGTCGGTGGCTTACAGGTGGCGGGCTACATCCACCGGCTGTGCGCCATCATCACGTTCGGGTATTTCGCCGCGCACCTCTTTTCCCTCACCTACCGGGCGATCACCAGCCCGCAGCGCAGGCGCCCGTTCTGGGGCCCCGACTCGATGGTGCCTCAGCTCAAGGACCTCCAGGACATCGTCCAGCAGTTCAAATGGTTCTTCGGGAAGGCGTCCCGGCCCCGGTTCGAGCGCTACAGCTACATGGAGAAGTTCGACTACTGGGCCGTGTTCTGGGGGGTGGCGATCATCGGCGGCTCCGGGCTGCTGCTCTGGTTCCCGGAATTTTTCGCGCAACTGCTGCCCGGGTGGGCGTTCAACGTCGCGACCATCATTCACAGCGATGAGGCGCTGCTCGCCACGGCGTTCATCTTTACGATTCACTTCTTCAACGTGCACCTGCGTCCGGAGAAGTTCCCGATCGACAACGTGATCTTTACGGGACGCGCCACCACCGAGTACATGAAGGAAGAGCACCCGCTGGAGTACGAGCGCGCCAGCCGGGAGGGCCAGCTGCAGGCCCGGATCGCCCCGCCGGCCTCGCGCGTCGCGACGCTCTGGTCCATGTGGCTGGGCTTCACCGCGTTGGGCGTCGGCATCGTCTTGATCTTCCTCGTCGTGTGGGCGTTGCTGCATTGAGTCCCCTCCGCGCGGGGCTGGTCCTGGTGCTCGGCGCGCTGCCCGCTACCGCGGGCGCGCAGGTGGGCTATCGGCTTCGCCTCGATACCCGGGTCCAGACCCTCTCCTTCCGCGGCCTGACGGCCGACAGCGTGCGTGTCACGGACACGGTCACGGGGCCCGGCGGGGGGCCCGCCACCGCGGACGGCTACGCGGTCACGTGCCAGCCCGGTGAAGCCTACTGTCACTTCTACCGGTCAGGGCCGGTGCTGCACGGTGCGCCAATCGTGGCGTCGGCGGATCTCTCGCTGTGGGGACTGGGCGTCACGGGTCTCTCGGCCCGCGTGTCGGCGCGGGCCGCGGGGGACATGAGCAGCGCGCGCATCTGGCCCGGAACGACACCGCGATTCCAGCTGCTCGAAGGCTACCTCGAGTACGCCCGGTCTCGACTGGCCGCCCGCGTGGGCCGGCAGCTGACGACCTCGCGACTCGGGTACGAGGGATTCGACGGCGGCCGTCTGCTGGTGCGCGACGCCCGGCATGGACTCGAGGCCGATGGCTACCTGGGGTGGGGACTCACGAACGGCGTCGCCTTGCCCGTCACCAGTCCGGCGGTGAACCCGCTGGGGGACTTCCAACCGGTCCGACGGCAGATCGTGGCCGGGGCGGGGGCGGGGTGGTCGGGCACCTGGGGCGACGTGCGCGCCGACTACCTGCGCGAGGTCGATCCGGACGTGCACTACTTCGTTTCGGAGCGCGTCGGCGTGCAGGCGGTGGTGCGCGGGCCGGTGGAAGGACTCACGCTGCAGGCGGGCTCGGACTGGGACCTGGCCGCGGGTCTGTGGGGAAGCGCGGAAGCCGCGCTCACCTACGTTCGCTCACGGGTGAGCGCCACCGCCGGCGCGCGCCGCTATCGGCCGCACTTCGCGCTCTGGACCATCTGGGGCGCGTTCAGCCCCGTCCCGTATCACGCGACCTATGCACAGGTCGGCGTGCGCGCGACCCGGTGGCTCGACGTGCGCGCCCGCGGCGAACGGTACGGCTACGAGGCCGCCGACGTCTCAACGGCCCTGGTCGACGCCGAGACCAAGGGCTGGCGTTGGGAGCTCGGCGGCACCAGCCGAATGTCGCACGGTCTCACGGTCGACGCCGGGTACCAGGCCGAGTTCGGACCGGGTGCCTCGGCTGCCGGGTGGACCGGCAGCGTGACATATGCACCGCCGGCTGAGCCACGGCTGCTCGTCACGCTCCAGGGAGCCACCCTGCAGCGCCCGCTGGAATTCCGCTTCGATGAATCACGCCTCAAGAGCCTTGGCTTCACTGTGCAGGCGGATGTGACGGCGTTGCTGCGCCTCGGCCTCGGGGGTGTGTACTACACCGAGAATCGGCGGCGTCCCGATGCGCTGGCGCTCGACTGGAACCAGTTCCGGCTGAGCGCCAGCGCGGTCCTCACGCTCGGCAGAGGGGCGGATCTCCTGTCGCTGCCGCCGGCGGTACGGCGCATTCCGACCGGGGGCGGATCCCCATGAGCCGTCTCGTAAGCCTGACCTTGCTGACCGGCCTGCTGGTCGCGGGTCGCGCCGCGGCACAGCAACCCCAGCGCTTCGACCACCTGAAGCACGGCAGCCTGTTTCCGACCTGCACGGCCTGCCACGCGGGAGTGGACCAGCCCGATCAGCCACTGTGGCCCGACTCGGCGCAATGCGCCGCGTGTCACGATGGGGACGTGCAGCCGCGGGTCACCTGGCAATATCCGGAATCGCTGCGGACCAACCTGCGATTCTCGCATGAGGCCCATCGCGCCGTTTCGACCGGGGCCACGTCCCCGGCGTGTATGGACTGCCACGGCGAAGTCGGGGCACGCTGGATGGCGGTCCAGCCACCCGTCGTCACCCGCTGCTTCGCCTGCCACGGGTTGAAGACCGAGCATCTCGCGGCGACCGACGCCGACTGCGCCACCTGTCACCTCCCCTTGGCTCAGGCCACGCGGCTCACGCGCGCGGACGTGGCGGCGATCGACACGCCGCCCTCGCACCGTGCGCCGGGCTTCGCCACGGGGGCGGTGCACGGCCGGCTGGCCTCGGGGGGGGGGGCGGGCGGCGGAGTGGCGGCCAGCTGCGCCACCTGCCACGCGCGCGAATTCTGTCTTACCTGTCACGTGGATGCGCCCGAGCAGGCGGTCATCCAGGCGCTGGCCCCGGATTCGCGCTCGAGCGCCATCCGCGGGCGACTCGCGGCGCCTGCGACGCACTCGGCCCCGGACTTCCTGGAGCGTCATGGCCGCTCCGTGCGCACCGACGTCCGTCAGTGTGCCACCTGCCATACCCGCGAGAGCTGCCTGATCTGCCACGCGGGCATGACGCGGGTCGCCGCGGGATTGTACGCCGCCGGACCGGGCCGGGGGGCCGGGGCGGTGATCACGCGGCATCTGCCGGCGTCCCACGCCGGCGGCTTCGCGCAGCGGCACGCGGGCGAAGCAGCGGCGCGATCCGCGACGTGCGCCGGGTGCCACACGCGCGCGGACTGCCTCGGCTGCCACCGCCCCAGCGCCGCCAGTGCTTCCGGCTACCACCCCGCGGGCTTCCTCGCCCGGCACCCCGCTGCCGCGTACAGCCGGGAGACGAACTGCAGCGACTGCCACAATACCGGTGCCTTCTGCGTTACATGTCACGCCGAGGTGGGACTTGTGGCACGGACCCAGCTGCTTGGCGCCTCCGGCTATCACGATGCGAAACGGTTTTTCGGGTTGGGGCACGGGCAAGCGGCCCGCCAGGATCTCGAGTCATGTACCGGATGCCATGTGGAGCGCGACTGCGTCAGCTGTCACGGGTCGTTCGCAGGCCGGCGCTTCAACCCGCATGGACCCGGCTTCGATGCGGCACGGCTGCGGCGCAAGAACCCGCAGATGTGCACCGCGTGCCATGGGACGAACATCCCGAACTGAGCCTTTTCATCGTAGTTTCAGGTCTCCTTTAGTGGTTTCAGTTCTCCTTTAGATGAAGACTCCTTTCCAAGTCCGCAGGAGGTGGGAATGCGTCGCACTGTCGTGGTCCCGGCTCTGGCCCTGTTGCTGGCCCCGTTCGCGGGATGCCGATCCGCCAAGCCGCCGGCCCAGGAGGCCACAGCCGACGCCGGCGCGGGAGGGCTGAGCCGCGCGGACCAGCTGCTGTTGGCGGCCGCGAAGGTGGCGCTGCCGCCGCCCGGCCTCGCCGCCGGGGACCTGCCGGACCCCGCCTCGCGTGACGCACAGCTGGTGATCACCTATTGTGGTCAGTGTCATGGGTTGCCGTCTCCGATGGCGCACAGCGGGACGGACTGGCCCAGCGTGGCCCGGCGCATGTGGCTGCGCATGGACTGGCTGCCGCCCTCCCTCGGCGTGAAAGCGCCGACCCCGGCCGAGCGGGGCACCATTCTCAGCTACCTGATGACCAATGCGTTGAAGGTGAGCGGCTCGGTGCTGCCGCCCGGCAAGGGACGCGACGAATTCTCGGTTGTGTGCAGCCAGTGCCACGCCTTGCCCGATCCGCGCGTCCATTCCGCCACCGATTGGCCCGCGGTGTACGCGCGGATGGAGCGCAATATGGAGCGGATGCAGGTCCAGCCGCCCGGTGGCGCGGTCAGTACCGACATTCTGCTGTATCTGCAGACGGTGGGTGGTAAGCGGGTCGCGCCGGCCGGGCGGTAGCGAAGTCTCACGCGCGATTCAGCGCCGATTCACGGCGCGGAATCTAGGTTGTCGGGCGTGAGGGGAGGTGAGAACACATGTTAGGAGTTACCCGCAAGACCCCGCGTGATCCGATGCTCGATCTGCTGTACAACCTCGAGCGGCGGATGGGGAAGATCTTCAACGAGCCGCTCGTCTACACCGATTGGGCGGTGCCGGAGCTGGCCAGCACGGCCTGGGTGCCGGCGGTGGACATCTTCGAGGAGCCGGAGCACATCCGTATCGTCGCCGAGATCCCCGGCGTGAAGCCGGAGAATTTCAAGATCTCGGTCGAGGGCAACGTGCTCACGATTCAGGGTTCCAAGGAGCAGGTGGCCGAGGAGAAGGCCGAGAAGGTGCACCGCTATGAGCGGACCTACGGGACCTTCGAGCGCAGCTTCACGCTGCCCGGGACCGTGGACCCCGCCGCGATCAAGGCGACCTATGAGCACGGCGTGCTGACGATGGTGCTACCGAAGCTCGAAAAGGCGAAAGCTCGCGAGATCAAGGTGGACGTCGCTCCGGTGAAAGCCCTGAAGGCCTGAGCGATCCGCAGTCGAGAGAATCGAAGAGAACAGGGAAACGCCGGGATCGGACACGATCCCGGCGTTGTCGTTTGCGGGAGCCGGTCAACCGGCCAGCACGTCGGACACCGGCCGCCGCGGCGTCCCCCGCACCTCACGCCCGAACCCGAGCCGCAGCAGCATCTGCGCGTACCCGGGCCGTCCGGCGACGAGCTGCAGCCGTGGGCGCAGCTCGATGACTTCGATCGGCTGATTGAGGTAGGATGCCGACACGCCATCCACCTGCGCCCGCAGCAGGACATGAGAGAGCGCCTCGCCGGCCTCCAGCCAGTGATACGGCGTGTCGCGCGGCGTCCCGAGCAGGGCCAGCATCGGCGAGCCTTCCGCCAGTTCTTCGTCGTGGGCGGCGCGGCCCGGGCCGACGTCGAAGGTCCGCACGATCAGGGGGCCCGCAGCCGCCATCACGTCCCCGAATCCGAGGGCGAAGCCCGGCATCCCGTCACGCCGATCCGTCCAGTTGGGACGGAGCCATGCGGCCAGCTCCCGACGGAATCGTTTGTCGGCCATCTGAATCCGATCGGCTTCGGCGACGAGGCTCGCGATCGCGCCGCGTGCCTCCGGGGTGCGGAACACGTGCAGCCAGGCGCCGCTCGCCTGGGTCGCGGCTTCGAGTGCCCGCCCCAGCTCCCCCGGCATGTGCCGATCCTCGAACGGTTGGCGGTTGGTGTGGCGCCGCGGGATCGCATGGAACAGAGCCTCGTCTTCCGCCGTCCGTTCCCACGCCCCGGTCACCTGCACGCGGGCCAACAGATCGGGGTCCCGGACGCTCGGGAGTCGCTCGACGTGCGGGGTCGAGCCGAAATGGCGTAGGGCGAGGCAGAGGTGGAAGAGCGCGCCGCCGCAGCTGATCACCAGCTCCCGGTCGTCCGGATCGACGACCGGCAGGGCGCGCGAGCGGTCGGCCCGCAGCTCGAGCGCGCCGTCCGCCAGCATGAAACGCCATGGCTGGCTGTTGTGGCTCGAAGGGGCGCGTATCGCGTACCGCACCGCGGCGCGCAACTTGTCCGCAGTCGTCCCCGTGATCGGAAACTCATCCAGCGCTTCGACATAGGGTTCGAGCAGCAGGTCCGGCATGGTCCAACCCTCCGCAGGTGTCCGAATCCCAACGTAGAGGCACCGGCGTGAAGCCTTCACAAATGCACCCTGAAGCGCTTGACACATCCTTGACCCAGGCCCCACATGATTGGTGCGGCATCCTTTCTCGAGAGGCGCGCATGGTGCGGTGGCTGGAATCCCAGGGACGGCGGGTGCTGGTGATCGTCGCGTCATGCCTCATCGCCAGCGGCTGTTGGCTGGTGCACCGAGTGGTGGTCGAGGAGGTAGGGCGGCCCGCGGACTCGGTGCACGTGGCCACGCCGGTCAAGGCGCATCTGCTGGGCGGGCACACGGTGATCTACGCTGCAGGAGTGACCCTCGCGCGCGATTCGCTGTTCGGGACCGGCACGCGCTACGATTTGCGCCTGCAGCCCGTTGGACCGGCCGGCACGCTGCCGCTCGACAGCGTGCTGGGAATGGAGTCGTTCCGGCGGGTGCTGGACGGCGGTCAGACGTTCGTGTTCAGCACGTTGAGCGTGGCGGGAACGATCGGTCTGGGGGTGGCGATCGCCTGCGCCATCGACCCCAAGTGTTTCGGGTCGTGCCCCACCTTCTACACGGACAGCGCTGGGACCGAGGTGCTGCAGGCGGAAGGATTCAGCTACAGCATCGCACCGCTGTTCGAAGCGCGAGACGTGGATCGCCTCCGGGCGCAGCCCGATTCCGACGGCGTGCTGCGGCTGGAAGTCCGGAACGAGGCCTACGAGACGCACTATCTGAATCAGCTGGCGCTGCTCGAGGCCCGACACGCCGCGGACGAGGTCGTGGTCCCGGATGGGCAGGGCCACCTCCTGGCGGTCCGCGGGCTCACCAGTCCCGCCGTGGCGCGCGATCGCCGCCATCGGGACGTTCGCGCCGAGCTGGCGACCGCCGACGGCCGGGTGATGCGGACGGATGATCGCACCCTCGCCGCCGCCCGCCTGGGCGATCTCGAAGACACGGTCGAGCTCGAGTTTCCGGAGCCGCGCGCGGGGAGGGCCGACAGCGCCGCGGTGGTATTCCGCATGCGCAACAGCCTCCTCAATACCGTGTTGCTCTACGACGTGATGCTGGGCGACGCCGGTGCCCGCTCGCTCGACTGGCAGGCGGGCGACCTCGAGCGGGTCGGCCCGGCCCTGCAGCTCGGGCAGTGGTATGCGTCCCACCTCGGTATGCGAATCGCCGTATGGCAGAACGGCGTCTGGAAGGAAGCGGCGCACCTGCGGGACACCGGGCCGGTCGCCTGGAAAGACATTGCCGCCGTTGTGCCGGTCCCCCCGGGTGGCACGCTGCGGGTGCGGCTCACCTATGTCGTGGACAACTGGCGCATCGACCGCGTGGCGGCGGGGTTCGGCGTGCGCCGGCCGGTCGCCCAGGTCCGGCCGGTGTCCGAGGTCGTGGACGCGGCGGGAGCGACGGACACGGCCGCGCTCGCCAGTCTCTTCGCGGCCGACCAGCGCTACCTCCAGACCACGTCGGGCCAGCGGTTCAGCATCGGGTGGCGCATCCCCGCCGCGCCGCGGGATTCGTTGCGCACCTTCTTTCTCGTCTCGCAAGGCTACTACATCGAGTGGATCCGCCGCGGCTGGCTGGCCCAGCCCCGCCGCGGGACGACGTTCACGCCGGACGACGGCGCCCTGGCGGAAGCGGTCGCCCGCTACCGGGAGGTGCGAGACACACTCGAGCGCAGCTTCCGCGCCACCCGTGTCCCGGTGAGGTGATCCGATGCGCCCACTATCCGGAGTCCTGATCCTCGGCGTCGTGGTAGCCTGCAGCGTGGGACCGCGACCGGAGAAATTCCCGCCCGCCCGCGAGCCGGCCGGTGCGACGATCCAGCTGCGGTTGCGCGGCAAGCGCGTCATGACGGGGGAGCTGCTCGCCGTACAAGACAGCGGTCTGCTGGTGCGCGATTCCAGCAGAATCCTCCTCGTGCCGAACCAGGCGGTGCTGTCGGGAAGTCTGCTCGCCGGCGGCGCTGGCTCCTTTGCCGGCAAGCCGAGTGGAGGCACACGGGAACGGCTGCGGCTCCTGAGCCGCTATCCCTCCGGTGTGACGGGCGACCTGCTGGCCGGCCTGCTCGCCGCTTACGGCCGCGATTCGGTGGAGACGGTTCATTGATGCTGGTGCGCAGCGCGCTGGCCGGGCTAGTGTGGGGTGCGATGGCAGGCGGTCTCGCCGCGCAGGCGGATCTGGTCGCGAAGGCCCGCGCCGGGACGGCGCGCTACCGGGACCGGGCGGTCGCGATCGACGAGGGCTACCGAGCTGTTGGTCCCGACTTCCCCGGGATGGGGGAGCACTACGTGAACATGGGCTTGCTCCTCACCGCCACCATCGATCCCGCCCGCCCCCCGGTGCTCGAATACGCCACCATCGACGGCAAGCCGCGGCTCGTCGGCGTGGCGTACGCCGCGCTGGTGACCGACTCCGCGCCGCAGCCGGGACTCCCCGTGCCGCCCGGAGCGTGGCACACCCATTCTGGGACCGTGGACGAAGAGAGCTTCGTGCTGAGTCACGCTGGGGTTCACCACACCCATGCCCCCGCCCACGGCCCGCGTCTCGCGGTGGCGCACGCCTGGATCTGGCTCGACAATCCGGCCGGTCTCTATGAGACCGACAACTGGGCGCTGCCGTGCGCCCGGCTGGGGTTTGCGGCGCCGGGCAGACTCTCCGCCGACGCCGGGCGGTCACTCGCCCTCGCGGCTGGGGCGACCGCCTATTTCACGATGCTGGTGCGCGTGGTCGGAGAACCGGATTCAGCGGAGCAGGGGCGGTTGGGTGCCGTGTTGGATCTGGCGGCAGGGGAGATCGCGCGGCGGGTGGGGCACGGGCTCGGGCGCTCACCACTCCCGCCGGACCTCGTCCCCTGGCTCGAATCTGCTTGGCGTCGCATGTGGGCGGCGCTGCTGGAAGCGGCGAGTCCGCCGGTCAGAGCGCGGCTCGTGCAAATCTCCACGGCGCGCTGAGACCGCGCCGGTCTACTTGCCGGCGAGCTGGCGCAGCACGAACTCCAGAATCCCGCCATGGCGGTAGTAGAGCAGCTCCTGCGGTGTGTCGATGCGAACCGTGGCGCGAAACTCTACGCGTGATCCGTCGGCCCGGGCGGCGCGGACAGTCAGCTCCTTGCCGTGCGGGAACCCCTCCGCCAGGATCCCGGCGAGCCCCGTGAGCTCGAAGACTTCCTCGCCGGTGAGCGCGAGCGACTGAGCGCTCTGCTCGGGCTGGAACTGCAGCGGCAGGATCCCCATCCCGACCAGGTTGGAGCGGTGAATGCGCTCGTAGCTCTGCGCGATCACGGCCCGCACGCCCAGGAGCCGCGGGCCCTTGGCCGCCCAGTCGCGCGAGGAGCCGGAACCGTACTCCTTCCCGGCGAGCACCACGAGCGGCGTCCCCTCGGCCTGGTACTGCACCGACGCCTCGTAGATCGTCATCTCACGCCCGTCGGGGAGATGTCGCGTGACGGGGCCCTCCGTCCCGGGGGCGAGCAGATTCTTGAGCCGCACGTTGGCGAACGTGCCGCGGACCATCACCTCGTGATTGCCGCGGCGCGAGCCGTAGGAGTTGAAATCGAGCGGCTGGACCCCGTGCCCTACCAGGTACTGCCCCGCCGGGCTCGTCTTCTTGATGGAGCCGGCCGGCGAGATGTGGTCGGTGGTGATCGAATCGCCCAGGACGGCCAGCACGCGGGCGCCGGTGATATCGCGGACCGGCGCGGGGGTGGGCGGCATGCCGTCGAAATACGGCGCACGGCGGATGTAGGTCGAGTCGGGCTCCCAGACGAAGCGATCGCCGGCTGGAATCGGGAGCCCGCGCCAGCGCTCGTCACCCGCGAACACCTCGTCGTAGGAATCGCGGAACATCTTCGACTTGATGGAGGTGCGGACCACCTCATCCACTTCCTTCGTGGTCGGCCAGACGTCCCGGAGGAACACCGGTTTGCCGTCCTTGCCCGTACCGAGCGGATCGCGCTGCAGGTCGATGTCGATGCGTCCGGCGAGCGCGTAGGCGACGACGAGGGGCGGGGAGGCGAGGTAGTTGGCGCGGACCTCCTGCTGGATGCGGCCCTCGAAGTTCCGGTTTCCCGAGAGCACGGCGGCGACCACCAGCTCACCTTCTGTTACCGCGGCCGAGACGGTCTCGGGTAACGGCCCGGAATTGCCGATGCAGGTCGTGCAGCCATAGCCCACGAGATGGAACCGGAGCTTCTCCAGGTAGGGCGTGAGCCCGGCCTGGTCGAGGTAGCCGGTCACCACCTTGGAGCCCGGGGCGAGGCTCGTCTTCACCCAGGGGCGGCTGGCGAGGCCTTTCTCGACCGCCTTCTTGGCCAGCAGGCCGGCCGCGATCATCACCGATGGATTCGAGGTGTTGGTGCAGCTCGTGATCGCCGCGATGACGACCGATCCGTGATGCAGCTGGCAGTCCTCGCCGTCCAGCTTCAGCGACACGTGCGTGCGCCGCGGCGGGGCTTCGACCGCGATCGCGGTGCCACCGCCTTCGCTTTCCCACCGCCCCCCGTTGACGGGCGTCGGCGGGGCGATGGGCGACGTCGCTTTCATGAGCCCGGGGAGCGCGGCGAGGAATGTCTTTCCCACCTGGCCCAGGGCGACGCGATCCTGCGGGCGCCGCGGCCCGGCGAGGCTGGGCTCCACAGTGCTCAGATCGAGCGACAGCGTATCCGTATACGCCGCGGCGGGCGAGTCCGGCGTATGGAACAGCCCCTGCTCCTTGCAATACGACTCCACCAGCGCCACCTGCTCCTTGGGGCGTCCGGTGAGCTCCAGGTAGCGCAGCGTTTCCGCGTCCACGGGGAAGATGCCGCAGGTCGCGCCGTATTCGGGCGCCATGTTGCCGATGGTGGCGCGATCGGCGAGCGGCAGCGTGGCGATGCCCGGGCCGAAGAACTCGACGAACTTCCCGACCACGCCCTTCTTCCGC
>JBGPHP010000084.1:0-12230 GCA_041484445.1 Gemmatimonadota bacterium | reverse complement strand
GACAGGAAGCCTGGGTGGAGCGCGACGGCCGCCCGATCCGGGTGCCGGACTTCATCGCCGAGCTGGTGGAGCGGATCGCCTTCGGCGCGCGCCTCGACAAGCGGGTGGACAAGAAGAGCGGTGTCTCGCAGCGGCTGCCGATCAGCGTGCTCGAAAATGTCGTGTCCAACGCCGAGCGGCGCGCGATCGCAACCAAGGAAAAGGCGGTGGTGCCGCGGGTGTCGGACGTGTACGCGGCGTTGCCGGCGATCACCGGCAAACTGGAGCTCGAGTACGAGGGCGAGCTGCAGGGGGCCGACACCGTCGCCAAGGACCTGATCAAGCGCGCCGCGGGCGACACGTTCGAGGCTCGGGTGGGCGGGGCGAACGTGGACGACATCGTGCACTGGTTCGACGAGGGCGGCGCGCTGAAGATCTCGGCCGACGAGCGCTCCGAGGCGCTGTTGAAGGGGTTCAGCGTGGTGCCCGGGCTGCTCGACCTCGTGGACCGCGTCGGCCTCGCCTGTAAGAAGGATCCGGCCCACATGGTGTCCGCCAGCGAGCTGGTGCTCGAAGGCCTCGTGGCGCTGCGCCGTATCTCCCGCTCCGAAGAGCTGGGCTACGTCCGGGCCCGTCCGGAGCCGAAGAGCCCGGGCTACGGCAAGCCGGGTCCGGGGGCGGGACCGAACCTGTTCAGCTGACGACATCAGCTATCGGCTATCAGCTATCGGCTCAGACCGATGGCCGATAGCCGATAGCGAAGTTCTATTTCTCTTGATGGCTGCTCCTCTCATCACCGTCACCCGCGAATACGCGTCCGGCGGCTCCGACGTCGCCCAGCTCGCGGCGCAGGGCCTGGGCTGGCCGGTGATCGACAACGAGTTCGTGGACGCGGTGGCCCGGCGCGCGGGGCTGCCCGCCGCCGAGGTTGCGCAGCGGGAGGAGCGCGCTCCCGGGCTGCTCGAGCGCCTGGCGCGCACGCTGGCGGTCGCGTCGCCCGAGCTGTTCACCGGCCCCGAGGTGTCGCAGGCGGAGCGCGACGAAGCCACGATCCACACGATCACGGAGCGGATCATCCACGAAGCGGCGGTGGCCGGCCGGGTCGTGCTGGTCGGGCGCGGGGCGCAGGCGATCCTCGCCAAGCGGCCGGAGGCGTTGCACGTCTACGTGGTGGCGTCGAAGCCGTGGCGCGTGCGGTTTGCGGTGGAGCGGATGGGGATCGAGCCGGCGCGGGCCGAGAAGGTGTTGGAGGAGACCGACCGCCACCGCGACGAGTACGTCAAAACGTACTACGGCCGGGCCCGCCGGGACGCGGCGAACTACGATCTGGTGGTGAACGCCGAGCGGCTCGGGTTGGAGGGGGCGGCGGCGCTGGTGGTGGCGGAGGCGAGAAGGAGGCGGTGGGCCTGACGCGACGCGCCCCGGCTCGAGCCGGGGCGCGCACAGCGGTGATCATTTGATCTCGCAACATCCGGTGGGACATCTGATCCAGTTGGTCTCGTCCTTGGCCTGCCAACGCCACCTGGCGGCTCCCGGGATCGGTGGCACACCGGGGTCCGTGTGGGTGCGGCGCACCACACACCGATCGACCGATGCCCCGATGCCGGACGTGATTCGAGCCCACCACTGAATACCGTCGGTCGGATCCGCCGCACAGGCTGGCGGTGAGGTGATACCGCAGGCTGACGGTATGTTGTGACACAGATAGACCTTATTGACGCCCGCCGTGAGGTTGAGCTTGGGATAGGAGGCTGCGGGGCCCTCGACCACCTCGTCGGCGACATGCACCCAGGATTTGAACTTCGCCGGATCATCCAACTTGTCGAGCAGCGGGTGGGGGACGATCGTTCCCCAGATCATGCTGGGCACCACATGGTCGCCGTCCTTCACGGCGAGGCGCTGCACGTCATTCCACCCCTTGATCCGCGCGACAGCCAGCACTGCGGTCGGTGATGCGGTGCCGACGGGAACGGGATCGAACACCAGCGTACCGGAATAGGGAGGAGTCGAAACGAGATCCGAGTCGCCGATTTCGCACCAGGCGTTCCCGCACTTGATGCCAACGTATTGCTTCGCGTTCACGGAGTCCCAATCCCAGCGAGAGATTGCTGGAACAGAGAGCGACGGGCCTCCGCCGGGCGGGAGGACGAGCAACTCCTTTCCAGGAGCGCCTTCCGGATCGACAATCGGATCTCCGCAGCGTGGTTCAGATGGCCCCATAGGGACCATCTTCGCGTGCCAGGCCTTCCCTACGAGCCACAGATAGAGGCAATTGAAGCCCGGCTCGATGCGGAGCGGGACATAGGTCCCCCCATAGCTGAAAACGGTCGCCACGGGCACGGCCACTTGTTTACCTATGAACTCCGGGTGAATGGTCGTGTCGGCGAGAGAATCAAGCCGCAAATCCAACGACGCGAGTCGAAAGCTGGCGTAGATCGCGTAGAGCGAATCGTAGAGGGTGTCTTTCACGAACCGCTGGCAATCATGAAACTCTGGAATATTCGAGATAGGCCCGGCGATCGGGATCTGGGTCAGGGTGATTCTTTGATCGCCCTTCATCACCCAAGCCGCCGTGTCCACCGGACATTCCGGTCGTTCAGCCTGCTGAGTACGCCGGCAGGCGGCGACACCGATGGCCAGGCAAGCGACACCCATGATGAATAGGAGGCAGGTTCCGGGGCCTGACCGCACGCGCAAGACGTTGGGATTCATCGACACCTCCTGAGGGTGATCGCGTCGGGCGACATGCTCAACCCGCCAACCGACGCATCCGTCGAACCAAAGGCTGCAGGAATGGATCGGCATTAGCCCACAATTCCGAGACAACAGCCGCCCATCGCTTCGCCGTTGCCCGGTCGCCCAGTCGTTCGGCGATCTCGGCTCGGAGGGCGAACGCCCGCACCAGAGCCCCGGCGCGCGGAAGGTCGGCGAACATCTCGGGCGCCGTTTCGGGAAGGGAGGAAAGCGTCGGATCAAGCCAGCCGGCCGCACCGCGGTCGTCGCCCATCACCACCAGCAGCCTGGCCTCCGGTAGGAGCGCGTCAAACGGGAGCTCCGCTGGGTCCGAGTATCGCCGCGCCAAGTGCCACTCAGCGAATTTGTGGCGCACCCCCGTTGTGTCTCCCCTAGCCAGAGCTTCTTGCGCGTCGAGCAGGTCGTCGCCAGTGCCGAAGAGCTTTGGGAGCGTCTCCAGACGGAAGTCGCTGAAGACGAGGGTGGCGGGACGCGCCAACCATTCGAGTCGCGCTCGCAGCCGTTGCGTCGCGGGTATGCTCGCTTCAATGGCTGAGTCCACCTGTCGCTCGAGACGCTCGATGCTGTCCACGGGTCCACCGAGTGCGGCAAAAAAGAGCAACGGCAGCGCAGTTCGCGTGAGGGCCGGTGGCACGCCACGGTCGGCGCTCGCGGACGGACTCCTGGTGAGCGTGGCCCCCAGCGCCGCACGCCCGGTTAGCGCGGCCAGAGCCGCCAGAAGGAGCGGCTCCCGCGCCTCACCGGACGAGGAGCCGTCCAACAAGGAATCGGCCAGACCCCGCGCCGCGCGGATGTTGCCCAGATCGGCGGGGGTGAAGAACCGTACGCGCATCCACACTTCCGCATTGGCTGCGCGGAGCCCCTCCTCGGGCCCCCTCACCATGCTGCGAGCACGCCTCAGGGTGTCGAGTGCCGATGGGTCTCCGAGCAGATCCAAGGAGATCGCGAGCGCTTCCATGGCATCCGCGCTCTTCGGGAACGCCGTCACCCAGGCCGTTGCGATGTCGTGGAACAACTCTCGTTGATGACGTACCGCGAGGCCCGCGTTTTTCGGGACGACAGTGGATTGCCCGAATTGCTGCAACGGATACGGCACGAACGCCAGCGTGTCCCCCTGCCAGGACGCATACGCGGCGAATACCGTAGTATCCGGCGGAACTGCGCGACCGGCACGCAACCCGTTCTCGCTGGTCCATAGCAATCGACGCACGATTTCGTAGGATCCGCCACGCAAGGAGCGGTGGATGGACGGCAGCAGCTCGAAGGCGCGGTCATAGGCCTGGGTGGCCCGTCGATAGCTGCTACGAAATCCCCACCGGGACAGGCTAGTACGATCGACCACGACCGCATCGTCGCGACTCAAGCAGTTTCCCAGGCCGAACCAGGCGGCAAAGTCGTACGGCTCCCGCGCCGTCAAGTGATCCCAGGCACGACAGGCGCCGGCCACGTCCCCACCCGACAACGCCTGCAGTGCCTCCGCCAACTGTCGATCGTTGACTGACAACTGAGCCCGTCCCGCAGCGGCCCGCTGAGCTGCGGACTGCCAGGTCGCCATCGAGGCATTGCTCCAGGAGCGGTTCTCCGACATCCAAGACCGCGTCTGTGCCAACCAGAGAAACGCCTGCGCGTATTGATTGTCGTAGCGAGTCGCCGCCGCGAACGCGGAGTCTGCTCCCGTCAAGTTCCAGGTGTAAACAGAATCGAGTCCCTCCGCAAATGCTTGCCGGCCTGGGCGCGACCTCGTTCCCCAGCCGCGCTCGAGACTGGCGCCCGGTCCGGTCGTGCGGAACAAGAGACCGTCCCCAAGCACGGCAAACGCTGAGTCTGGTTGCGCCCGCCCGCGGGGGAGCTTGATCGTGCTTTCCTGAACGAGCGATCCGCTCCGGGAGGCATCGTATACGCTCGAATGAACTCGAATCGAATCCCCTACCCGCGACACTTCACTCCGAATGAATCGACCGGCGCCGAGTTCCTGTGCGGTGCGCAGGGCGTCGCCACGCGTCAAGGGACCACTCCTGTGCCGGCCGATGGCGTCATTCGCCTGGAACTGATCCACGACGCTGATCCCGGTCCATCGCGTCAACGCGTCATATAGCAGCTGATCTTCATTGAACGGGTGGACGCCTGAATCACGCGTGAACGGAAGGATCAGATAGCGCGTTGAATCCACCGCCGCCCCCGCCCCCGACTCCCCCGCCGACCCCACACGCAACGTGAACCAGACGATCGCCGCGACCGCCGCGCCGGCGGCGATGAGGACGGCCGGCTTCTGCCATTCGAGCGCCCGCACCTCGATCTGTGGGGCGGCTAGCGCCGCCGCGAACTCCCCCGCCGTCGCATATCGGTCGGCCGGCACCTTCGCGAGCGCCTTCAACACCGCCCGCTCGACGCTCAGCGGCACCGTAGGCCGTACGGTGCGCAACGGCGGCACCGGATCGGCCAGATGGCGCGCCAGCACCGCCTGCGCCGTGGGACCCGGGAACGGCGGCTGCCCTGCCAGCAGCTCGTACAGCACGCACCCCAGCGCGTAGATGTCGCAGCGGCTGTCCACCGTCCCGCCCGAGGCCTGCTCCGGCGACATGTAGGGCGGCGTCCCCGGCGACAATCCACTCCCCGTGAGGCGATCTGTGTCCGCGGCCTGGTTCACCGCCCGCGCGATGCCGAAGTCCGCCACCAGCGCCAGGCCGTCCGACAGCAGGATGTTCTCGGGCTTCACATCGCGATGGATGAACCCCTGCCGGTGCGCGTAGTCGAGCGCCAGCGCCACCTCGCGCGCGATGGCGAGCGCGTCGCCCACGGGCAGCTGCGTCTCCCGCTCCAACCGCCGCCGCAGCGATTCCCCGGCGACGAACGGCATGACGTAGTAGAGAGATCCTTTGGCGTCGCCGGAGTCGAGCAGCGGCAGGATGTGCGGATGGTTGAGGCGGGCGAGGATGTCGATCTCGCGCAGAAACCGCTCGGCGCCGAGCGCCGCGGCCAGCTCGCGGTTCAACACTTTCACCGCGACCTGGCGGTCGTAGCGAAGGTCCCGGGCCAGGAACACGGTCGCCATCGCCCCGTGCCCCACCTCGCGCTCGACGTCGTACCGCCCGGCGAGCGCGGCCCGGAGCCCCTCAACCCCGGTCATGGCGCTTCAAGATGCAGCAAAACCAGCAGTTGGGGAGAGCCTCCCGCCGTCGCGCGGCGGCGGCGCGACGTGTACGTTCCCGCCGATGGCCCGGTCAACCCCGCTGCTGCTGATCTTGCTCGGTGCGCTCCCACTCCCCACGCTCGCCGCCCAGAGCCCTCCGGGCACCGACATTTGGGTGGCGGATCTGTCACTACGCGACGGGCGCCTGACGCTCGGCGCGCCGGTGAACATCACGGCCCGCCCGGGCTACGACAACCAGCCGGCGTTCCTGCCCGACGGCTCGGGGCTGCTGTATACGCGGATCGGTGCGGACGCTCAGGCGGACGTGTGGCGCTACGATTTCGCCGCGCGCGCGGCTCGCTCCATCACCACGACCCCGGAGAGCGAATACTCGCCGACGCCCATCCCGGGCGGCCGCGGGATCTCCGTCGTGCGGGTGGAGCCCGACTCGACCCAGCGCCTGTGGCGCTTCGACGCCGACGGCACCAACCCGGCGCTGGTGCTCGACCGGCTCAAACCCGTCGGCTACCACGCCTGGGCCGGGAACGGCACCCTCGTACTGTTCGTGCTGGGCGATCCTAACGCCCTCGTGGTCGCGGCCGTCGCGACGGGCCGCGTCGACACGGTTGCCCGGAACGTCGGCCGCTCGCCGCAATCGATTCCCGGCCGCCACGCCGTCAGCTTCGTGCAGCGCGTGGACTCGACTGAGTCGTGGCTGGCCGAGGTGGACGCGGAGACCCGCGCGGTGCGGCGCCTGGTGCGGCTGCCGAGCGGCGCGGATTTTCACGCCTGGACGCCCGGCGGGCTGGTGTTGGCCAGTGACGGCGCGTCGCTGTATCAGTGGAATCCACGTGCGGGCGGACCGTGGGTGCCTATCGCCGATCTCGGCGCCCTCGGCCTGCAGGGAGTCACGCGGCTCGCCGTGAGCCCCGGCGGTGACCGGCTGGCTCTGGTCGCCCCCGATCCCGCTCCCTGACTCAGGTCTCGCGCAGCTCGGGTACCCGCCACGCCGCCACCATCACCGCCAGCGCAACGATCGTCGCCCCCGTGCCGATGGCCGCCGGCGCCCCGAAGTGCTCCGCGAATACGCCCGCCTGGAACGCCCCGAGCGGGGACAATCCCACGAAGACGAACGAGTAGAACCCCATGACGCGGCCGCGCAGCTCGTCGGGCACGAGGGTCTGCAGCAGCGTGTTGGTCAGCGCGTTGTTCACGATCATCGCGCAGCCGGCCAGCGCCAGGAGGGCGAGCGACACGGCAAAACTGCGCGACAAGGCGAACGCCAGCACACAGATTCCAAACGCCGTCCCGCCCAGCGTCATGAGGCGGCCGCGGCGGACGATGCGCCGCGAGTTCACGGCGATCGCCAGCGCCCCGAGCATCGCTCCCACACCCACCGCGGCGGTGAGCGCCCCGTACCCCGCCGCCTGCACGTGCAGCACGTCGCGCGCGAACACCGGCATCATCACGAGAAAGGGGAACCCGAACACGCTGAGCGTCGCCGTGAGCACGACCAGCGTTTCGACGCGCCGGTGCATGCGGATATACGCCAGCACCTCGCGGAATCCGCTCCACGCCGAGGCCGCACCCGGGCGCGGCTGGAACGGCGGCAGCCGCATCGCCAGGAGGCTCGCGATCACGGCGATGTAGCTCACGCCGTTCAGGAAGAAGCACATCCCCACCCCGACTAGGCCGATCAGCGCCCCGGCAATCGCCGGCCCCACGACCCGCGCCGCGTTGAACATCGACGAGTTCAACGCGATGGCGTTCATCAGGTCCTCCTTCCCCACCATCTCGATGAGAAACGACTGCCGCGTGGGGATGTCGAACGCATTGACGACGCCGAGCACCGTCGCCAGGCCCATCACCTGCCAGACGGTGACCACCTTCGTCAGGGCGAGCCCGGCGAGGATGAACGCCAGCAGCATCGACAGCGATTGGGTGATGACGACGGTGCGCCGCTTGTCGGTGCGGTCGGCGATCACGCCGGCGTAGAGCGTGAAGGTGAGCACGCCGATCGACCCCAGCGCCGAAACGAGTCCCACGTAGAAAGGAGAATTGGTGAGGCTCAAGACGAGCCATCCTTGCGCCACCGACTGCATCCACGTGCCAATGAGAGACACGCCCTGCCCGAAGAAGAACAGGCGGAAGTTGCGATGGGCGAGAGCGCCCAGGCCCACCTCGCGCGCGGCTTCCGTCATGGCGGGGAAAGTAGCATCTTCGCCTCCCATGACGCCCACCGGCTTCCTCAAGCTGTACGCCGCGACGACGTCGATCTTGTTCGCCGTCGATCTCGTCTGGCTCGGACTCGTCGCCAAGGGCTTCTACGGAGTCGTCGCGGCTGCGGCGTTCAAGCTCGCGAGCTGGGTGACCTAGTTGCTTTCGGCACCCCGCCAACGCCACATTCCGTAGGACATGCGCTCCACGACCTACGCGAAGTACCTCCCCGAGCTGGCCGACACGATCAACCTCCAGGGCTTGCTCGACCAGCTCGCCGACTTCCTGCTGCAATCGGGGTTCGCGGGCGGACCGTACACACACCCGTTCTGGGGTGAGGTGGGCGGCGACGACGCCGACCGCTCGATGGACGCATTGCGCCAGGCGATCCTCCAGGCCTTGATGGATTCGGGGCAGCTCACGCCGGACATGCTCAAGGTGCTGCGCGGCGAGTCCACCGGCGACACCCAGCGCGACGCCGAGCTGGAGCACCAGCTCGCCGAGCTGCTCGACAAGATCGTCCAGCGGCTCATGGACGAGGGCTACCTGAACGTATCCGAGGCGCCGAAGATGCCCGGGGGACAGCAGCCGATGTTCGGGCCCGGGGGCATGGCGCGCGAAGCGGCGCAACAAGTGCAGTTCTCCCTCACCGACAAGGGCATCGACTTCCTCGGCTACAAGACGCTGAAACACCTGCTGGGAAGCATCGGGAAGTCGAGCTTCGGCGCGCACGAGACCGAGCACCTGGCCACGGGGATCGAGACCGAAGGGGCGAGCAAGGCCTACGAGTACGGCGACACGCTGAACCTCGACGTCAATGCGACGCTCTCGTCGGCGCTGGAGCGCGAGGGGCTGGGCGTCCCGATCAACCTCGAGTACGAGGATCTGAAGGTGCATCAGGCCGAGTACCGCTCGTCGTCGGCGACGGTGTTGATGCTCGACTGCTCCCACTCGATGATCCTGTACGGCGAGGACCGCTTCACGCCGGCGAAGAAGGTGGCGCTCGCTCTGACCCACCTGATCCGAACGCAATATCCAGGCGATTCGCTGCGGGTCGTGCTGTTCCACGACACGGCCGAGGAGATCCCGCTGGCGCGGCTCGCGCACGCGCAGGTGGGACCCTACCACACGAACACCGCCGAGGGATTGAAGCTGGCGCGCCGGATCCTCCTGGCACAGCGCAAGGACATGCGCCAGATCATCATGATCACCGACGGCAAACCGTCGGCGTTGACCATGCCCGACGGTCGCATCTACGTGAATTCGATGGGGCTCGACCCGCAGATCCTCCAGGCCACCTACCGCGAGGTAGCCGAGTGCCGCCGGGCGGGGATCCTCATCAACACGTTCATGCTGGCGCGCGACCGGAGTCTCGTGGAGTTCGTGAAGACGGTGAGCGCGATCTGCCGCGGCAAGGCGTATTTCACGAACACGATGACGCTGGGGCAGTTCATCCTGATGGATTTCATGCGGAGAAAGACGCGACGGGTGTCCTGAGGATGCGTTACGGGATCGGCCTGGCCATCGTCACCCTCGTGGTCGCGGCGTGCGGCGAGTCCACGGCGCCCGTCCCGGGGAGCGTTGCGTCCGTCTCTGTATCGCCCGACAGCGTGAGCATCCGCATCGGGCACACGTTGCAGATGAGCGCGGTGCTGTTGGACTCGGCCGGCGATACGCTCCCCGACCGCCCGATCGCCTGGCACAGCTCCGACACGACGAAGGTCGTCATCTCGGCCACCGGCCTCGTCACTGCCCGCAACTACGGTCCGGTGACGATCAGCGCGACGAGCGACAGCGTGTCCGGCACGGCCGCGGTGCGCGTGCTCGTTCCGGTAGCGCGCGTGGACATCTCGCCCTTCGGCGCCACCCTCGTTCCCGGCGGCGGCATTCAGTTCACGGCGCTGCTCACGGGGGTGGACGGCAGCACGCTCAGCGACCGCGACATCACGTGGACCAGCCAGACCCCGGCGACGGTCGGTGTGTCCGCCTCCGGTGCCGTGACCGCCGCTCAAGTAGGAGCGACCGCGATCACCGGGTCGAGCGAGGGCGTGACGTCCGCGCCCGCGACCATCGTCGTGACGCAACCCATCTTCGTGGCGCTCGTCGCCGGAGAATCGGCGCGGCATACCTGTGGCCTCACCGCCGCAGGTGCGGCGTTCTGCTGGGGCGACAACATCGAAGGAGCGCTCGGCAACGGCACACTCACCAGCGGTCTCACGGGCGGACTCGCCTACCCCACGGGGGTTCTGAGCCCCGGGCCGATGAGCTCGCTGGCCGCGGGGGCCGGGTTCACCTGCGCCGTGACGTCGCCCTCCGGGCTGGTGTACTGCTGGGGGGCCGGAGACCACAACAAGCAGGGCAACGGCTCGCTCGCGAACCGGCCTGTCCCCGGCCCGGTAGCCGGCAACCACACCGCGCGCAGCGTTGTCGTTGAGCACAAGAGCGCATGCCTGCTGGCTGCGGACAGCTTGGCCTATTGCTGGGGTAACACGGAGTCGACTCCAATCGCCGTAGTGGGCGTGAACTTGATCTCGCTGGCTGGCGGGTCGGGAGGACCGGGATCCTGTGGCATAGGCATCGACAGCGTCGCCTATTGTGGCTTAGGCACCTTTCCGAATCCAACGCCGGTCACCGGCGGCTTGAAATTCATCTCCCTCAGCGTGGGCTTCCAGCACGCTTGCGGTATCGCCACCGACAGCCTGGCGTATTGCTGGGGTCAGAACGCGTCGGGCCAGTTGGGCGACTCCACGACAACGTTCCGGTCGGCCCCCGTCAAGGTGGCCGGCGGGTTGCGGTTCGTCGCGCTCACCGCCGGCGCCGATTTCACCTGCGGGCTCGACGCCGCCGGCACTGGGTATTGCTGGGGCGCGAACGACACTCACCAACTCGGCAGTCCGGCGGGTACCAGCAGCACGGTGCCGGTCGTCGTGACGGGCGGCCTGCAGTTCGCCCAGATCGTCGCCGGAGAGCTCCACGCCTGCGGTCTCACGACAAGCCGCGTGACCTATTGCTGGGGCTACAACGGCTATGGACAGCTGGGCGACGGCACGACGATCGACCGCGCCGCCCCCGTCCGCGTGCAGGGATAGTTCTGAGTCCCCACCACCACTCAGGAGTCGTCGACGTGCGCTGGAGCCTCCGGTTGACCTTCGCCCTCGCCATCGGAGCCGCGCCCGCCGTGGCGGCACAGGCGCGGTTCGCGATTTCGTTCCCCGCCGCGGTACACGCCGAGGCGATCACCGGCCGCGTGTTCGTCTTCATCAGTCACGACTCGAGCCCCGAGCCGCGCCTCAACGGCCATCCGTTCGGACGCGGCACTCCGCTGTTCGGCCTGGACGTCAGCGCCTGGAAGCCGGGAGACGTGGCGGCGATCGGGGACACGTGCCTCGGCTGGCCGTTCAAGAGCCTCAAGGATCTCCCCGCGGGCGACTACTACGTCCAGGCGCTGGTGAATCTGTACACCGAGGTGCACCGCGCCGACGGCAAGACGCTCTGGGTGCACTGGGACCAGTGGGAAGGGCAGCAGTTCAACCTGTCTCCGGGCAACCTCTACTCGGCCGTGACGAAGGTGCACCTCGATCCGCCGGCGGGTTTCGACGTGGCGCTGTCCCTGACCACGGAGATCCCTCCCGTCGAGCTGCCGGCGGACACGAAATGGGTGAAGCACGTCAAGTTCCAGAGCGACCTGCTCACCAGGTTCTGGGGCCGGCCGGTGTTCCTGGGTGCGGTGGTCCTGCTCCCGAAGGACTACGACACGCATCCCGCCACACGCTATCCGGTCATCTACGAGCAGGGCCACTTCGGCCTCGATCCGCCGCTCGGATTCACGGAAGACACGACGCCGTGGCCCGCCGTCGTACGCGACGTGATGCAGAACTACAACCTGGAGACGAGCCCGGAGTTCGGCCGTGCGTGGACCGCGCCCGCGTTCCCACGCATGATCGCGGTGACGTTCCAGCATCCCACGCCGTTCTTTGACGACTCCTATGCGGTCAACTCGGCGAACGACGGTCCGTACGGCAACGCGATCATGACCGAGCTGATCCCCTACCTCGAGCGTCACTTCCGGATCATCGCGCAGCCGTACGCGCGGGTGCTCACGGGAGGCTCGACCGGCGGGTGGGAGTCGCTGGCGCTCCAGGTGTACCAT
>JBGPHP010000083.1:0-12462 GCA_041484445.1 Gemmatimonadota bacterium | reverse complement strand
GGATTCCGACGATGCCTTCATGTTCTGGGCGCTCGCGGCCGGGAAGATCGACACCGGCGACCGCCGCTACGCCCACGAGCTCGGCGACATCGAGTCGCTGAACCGGCGCGCCCTCGCCGGGGAGCTCGAAGTCACCGCGGTTTCCCTGCACGCGTACGCCTATCTCGCCGAGCGGTACGCGTTGCTGGCCCACGGCGCCTCGATCGGCGACCGCTATGGCCCGCGCGTTGTGGCGCGCGCGGCGCCGCCCGCCGATCCGCGCCTGGCCCTCGCGGGACGGACCGTCGCCGTGCCCGGCGAGCTCACCACCGCCTATCTCGTGTTGCGGCTGTATCAGCCTGACGTGCGGCACGTCGTCGTCCCGTTCGATCAGATAGAGGACTACGTCGCCGCGGGGCGTGCCGACGCCGGGTTGCTGATCCACGAGGGGCAACTCACCTTCGCCGATGCCGGATTGCACCTCTGGACGGATCTCGGAGAGTGGTGGCACGGGGAAACCGGCTTGCCGCTGCCGTTGGGGGGCAACGTGGCGCGACGCGACCTGGGGGAGCAGCTGCTCGCGGCGATCGCCCGGGACCTGAAAGGCAGTATCGAGTACGGGCTCGCCCACCGCGCCGACGCACTGGCCCACGCGCAGTCGTTCAGCCGGGGACTCGACCCCGCCAACACCGATCGCTTCGTGGGGATGTACGTGAACGACTTCACGGTCGACTACGGCGAGCGGGGGCGGACGGCCGTCGCCGCGCTGCTCGATCGCGGGTTCCGCGCGGGACTGTTGCCGGCGCCCGTGGCGCTGCGCTTCATCGCCGGATAACTTCGACCCCTCACCAGAGGGGTGTCGCGTGGAAAACCGAAGCTCCGTCGCCTTGTTGGTCGTGGACGACGAGGAGCCGATTCGTAACGCCCTCAAACGGTTCCTTACCGGGCAACAATTCACGGTGTACGCCGTCAGCTCCGGCAGCGAAGCCCTCACCGTGCTTCGCGAGCAGGAGATCGCCCTCATGCTCGCCGACATCCGGATGCCCGGAATGAGCGGCATCGATCTCGTCCCTCAGGCACTCGAGGTCGCGCCGGATCTGGCGGTCGTGATGCTTTCGGCGATCAACGACGCCACGACCGCCGCGCTCTGTATGCAGCGCGGGGCGATGGACTATCTCACCAAGCCGCTCGAGCTCGACGATCTCGCGCGGGCCGTCCAGCGGGCCCTGCGACGTCGCGCGGCCCTGACGGAGAGCCGGCAGCTCGATGTCCAGCTCAAGGAGGAATTCGCCGCGCGCGCCGCCGAATGGGAGCGTGAGCGGGCCAGCGCCCACCGCCTCACGGTGGCGACCCTCGAGGCCCTGGTCAACGCGATGGAGGCGCGGGACCCGTACCTGCGCGGCCACTCCGCCCGCGTCGCCGACCTCGCCGCCACCATTGCCGCCCACATGGGCCTCTCCGACGATGACGTGGAGCAGGTGCGCCTCGCCGGCCGGTTGCACGACATCGGGAAGATCGGCACGCGCGAAGCGGTGATGAACAAGCAGGGGCCGCTCACCCCGGATGAGTACGAGCACATCAAACAGCACGTCATCATCGGCTCGCAGATCCTGTCCCCGCTGGCCCACCTCGGACCCGTCCTGGGGGGCGTCCGGAGCCACCACGAGCGCTGGGACGGGGCCGGGTATCCGGATGGCCTCCGGGGCGAGGAAATCCCCATCGCGGCCCGCATCATCGGTGCATCGGAGATTTACGACGCCCTGTGCACCAGCCGCCCCTACCAGGAGAAGATGCCCTCCGCCCAGGCGATCCGTCGGATGGGAGAGCTGGTCGGGACCGTGCTCGACCCGAAGGTCTTCGCGGCGCTGGCTGAGGTGGTGACGCGCCGACGCTCGCTGGTCTTTCTCGAGGGGGCGGAAGGGGTCTAGACAGACCAAACCCGGGGGCTTGCGCACCCCGGGCTGGTGGGTCGGGCGAAGTGGCCGTCACACTCCGGCCGCGACCTCTTGGATCCATGAATGTCAGGCGCCAATCCTACGCAGGCCCCTCGAGAATAGTTGCAGCTGCCGTTACACCATCTTAGATGCGGCGTCCCACCGAACCGTTGCAGCCCCCCGGGCCGCTCAGTTCCGCTTTACGCGGCCCAGGCGGGACGTGGTGACCGTTTCAAGCTGGGACCCTCGGCGGAGCTCGACCCGGGTGTTGGCCGGACCCCAGCCCAGCCCCATGGGCCCGAACACGAGCTCCGGGTTGGTCACCTCAAGGGCAACACCGGCGGCGCCGGGGCCAGCCCACCGGGCGTAGGGCTCCCAGCCGAGCGCCCCTTCGCGGTCCACCCGCAGGGAGTCGACCCCGATGCGGAGGCGCGCGCGCGTCCCCTGCAGGACGGCGGCGGCCCGCGCGACGGCGATCGCGGTCGTGAGGTCGCGCGCCGCCCCATCGGTGGCGATCCGGTCGAAGGCGGGCTGCAGACGCGGCACCCCCAGCGCGATCACCGCGGTCAGGATCACGAGGACGACGACGAGCTCGATCAGGGTGAATCCCCGCTGCATGGCCCGATGGTACACGGGCACCGACCGGCGTGCGTCATCAGAATCACGCCGTCATGACCCGAAAAGCCCCGCGCTGCGGTGCCCGCGGCGGGCTAACCCCCCGGACCCGGAGACGCTATTGTTTGCAGTCCAAGCAAGTGCCCGGACTGGGAGCCGATGACCGCCGCGCCGCAGCGCGATCCCCTCCACACCCTGCGCGAGTATCGTAACCTCGCCCCATGGAACCTCCATGACCTGTCCGTGGTCGTGGGGGCCGTCCTGCAGGCGTCGGCGATTACGCCGATCAACGCCGCGGCGCGCGCCACGCCCAGCCAGCGCACCATTCGGTTTTACGTCGCGAAGGGGCTCGTGTCCCCTCCGGAGGGCCGGGGCACGGCGGCGACGTACACCTACCGGCACTTCCTGCAGCTGCTCTGCATCAAGTTGCGGCAGATGGAAGGGGCGACCCTCGCGTCCATCACCCGGGACATGCACGACCAGACGGGAGACGTGTTGGAGCGGCGCGCCGCGCAGACCCTGGGCGCCGTGCTCCCACCGCCCGACCGGCTGTCGCTGCGGGGGAGCGAGGGGCTGCCGCGTGGGAGATCCGGGCGCGCCATCAATGCCTGGCTGGCCCGAGACGTGGAACGCGAGCCCGGGGGTCCGACCAGCTGGCGGCGCATTCCCGTGTCACGCGGCGTGGAGCTGCATCTCGACGCGGACCACCCGCTCGCCCGTCTCGGGCCCGAAGAGGCCGGCGTGGCGGAGGTGGTGCGGCAGGCGCTCGCGAAACTTCTGCCGCAGTGGCCCGCGTAATCAATCTTTTCCTCGAGGAGCAATCATGGGCGGCACGGTAATTCTACTGATCATCCTGG
Organism: Gemmatimonadota bacterium; assembly: GCA_041484445.1. GTDB lineage: Bacteria > Gemmatimonadota > Gemmatimonadetes > Gemmatimonadales > GWC2-71-9 > DASTHG01. Next base: position 9,077 of record JBGPHP010000083.1, on the reverse strand, counting down.
CGGTGGTCGTGCTGTACGGCGTCAGCGCTTACAACGGATTGATCAATCTCAAGAACCAGACGCTCAATGCGTTCAAGCAAATCGACGTGCAGCTGAAGCGCCGGCACGACCTGATCCCCAATCTCGTGAATGCGGTGAAGGGCGCCATGGACTTCGAGCGCCAGACGCTCGAGGCCGTCATTCAGGCCCGCAATCAGGCGGTGGCCGCCGGGGCGAACGCGGCGCCGGGCGCGGTGAAGCAGATCGCCGCCGCGGAGAATCAGCTGACCGCCGCGCTGTCCCGCTTCAACGTCGTCGTGGAGCAATACCCCCAGCTCAAGGCCACCGCCAACGTGGGCCAGCTGCAGGAAGAGCTCACATCGACCGAGAACCGCATCAGTTTCTCGCGCCAGGCCTACAACGACACGGCGACCCAGTACAACACCAAGCAGCAGCAGTTTCCGACCAACCTGGTCACCGGGATCGCCAAGGCTTCGCCTGCCGAGCTGTGGGAGATCACCGATGAAGGCGAGCGCGCCGTCCCGCAGGTCGATCTCTCGATGAAGCCGAAGGCGTGACGGACGACACTTCGCTCAACCTGTTTCAGCAGCAGGAAGCCAATCGCCGGCGCACGGTCATCCTGGTGATTGGCTTCGTGCTGTTCTTCGCCTGGCTCGGCTTTGGCGGCGACTTCATCTACTATCTCGCGACGGCCGACACCGGACCCGAGACCTACCACCACACGTTCCCGTGGTTCGGGCTGCTCATGACCGCGGTCGGCGCCGGTATCGCCCGGTACGGGTTCGCCACCGGTCCGAACAAGGTCCTCTGGTCCACCGGTGCCCGAGAGGTGGTCGACGCGGCCACCGACCAGGAACGACAGCTCGTCAACGTCGTGGAGGAGATGGCCATCGCCGCCGGGATCCCCCGTCCGCGCATCTGGATCGTGCCCGACGCCGACCCGAACGCGTTCGCCACGGGTCTCGACCAAGGGCATGCTCACATCGCGGTCACGCAGGGCCTGCTCGACCTGTGCAGCCGGGATGAGCTCCAGGCCGTGATCGCTCATGAGCTGGGGCACGTGAAGAACCTCGACGTGCGGCTCATGACCACCCTCGCGGCGCTGGTCGGTGCGGTGGCCCTGATGCACGACGGCATGGGCCGCCTCATGCAGGGCGGATTCCGGGTCGGCGGGGGGGGGAGTGGCGGGGGTGGCTCGCGCGGCGGAAAGAAGGGCGGCCTCGGCCAGCTGGCCATCATCCTGCTCGTGCTGTGGATCATCACCTGGATATTGGCCCCGATCATCTCCCAGTTCCTCGCGATGGCCGTGAGCCGAAAGCGGGAGTATCTCGCCGACGCCATGGGGGCCCAGTTCACCCGCAACCCCATGGCGCTCGCCACGGCGCTCCAGAAGATCGAGAGCGCCGACGCTCCGACGAGCTCGATCAAGCGCGGGGCGGCGCACCTGTGCATCGCCGATCCCCTGGGCCGGCGCATGAATCTGCACGAGGGCGGGATGGCCAACCTGCTCGCGACCCACCCGCCGATGGCCGCGCGCATCGCCCGCCTCAAAGGGATGGCGTACCAACGGCTCAAAGCCGAGGGGCAGTTCCCCGCCACCTGACGGAGCGCGCTCCGTGACGGCCCGGTCGTGGGCTCTGGACGGCGTTCTGGCGCTCGCGCTTGGGGGCGGCCTCCTCTACGTCGCCCGCCGGCGCCTCCGCCGCATGGCCCAGCGTGCCGTGCTCCGGTTTCGCGCCCGCCTCGCTCGCTACCATCTGCAGCAGCGGCGGCTCGCCAAGGCCGCGCTGCTCGACGATCCCGTCATCGGGGTGGCGGTCGCGGAGCACGCGCGCGAGCATCAGGTTCCGGAGGCGCGCGTGTGGCGGCTCGTCGGGCGGTACGTCGACGAGATCGTCCCCTACCTCAGCGTGCTTTCCTACTACAAGATCGGCTATAACGCCGCGAAACTGCTCGTCAACCTGTTGTACAAAGTGAGCGTGGACTACCAGGACGAGGACGCGCTGGCCCGCATTCCTAAACGGGACGTCGTCGTCTACCTGATGAACCACCGCTCCAACGCGGACTACATCGTCGTCGCCTACGTCCTCGCACGCGGCACGCACGTCAGCTATGCCGTGGGAGAATGGGCGCGCGCGTGGCCGCTCGAGTATGTCTTCAAGTCGTTCGGCGCGTATTTCATCCGGCGACGCTTCCGCGAGCCGCTCTACCACGCCGTGCTCGAGCGCTACGTTCAGCTCATCACGACCAACGGCGTGACCCAGGGCATCTTCCCCGAGGGTGGGCTGACGCGCGATGGCCGGCTGCGCCCGCCCAAGCTGGGCCTGCTCGATTACATCTGCCGGTCGGTGCTCGATCCCTCCTTCGAGCGGGACGTGTGGTTCGTGCCGGTGGCGCTCAACTACGACCGCGTGCTGGAAGACCGTTCACTGATCCGGGAGCTGACGGACCCGAGGGACCGGCCGGGCCTCATGGCCCAGCTCGCCACGGTGACGAGCTATGTCCTGGGCAACACCGCCCGGCTCGTGACCGGGCGGCTGAAGCGCTATGGCCGCGTCGCCGTGAACTTCGGCACCCCCCAGAGTCTGCGCGCCTGGCTCGCCACCGCCCCACCCGGCCTGCTGGAGTGGCCCCGGGAACGCCGCCTCCCCGAGCTGCAGCATCTGGCCGACGAGATGCTGCGCCGCATCGGCGCCATCATTCCCGTGACGCCCGTGCCGCTCGTCGCGGCCGCCCTGCTGTCGTTCGAGCAATCGGTGGTCCGCCGTGAAGCCCTGCTCGAGCGCATGGATACCCTGCGCGACCGCCTGCTGGAAGTGAACGGCAAAGTCGTGCGGGGCGGAGCGCGGATCGAGGAGGTGTGGGACCGGGCCTGGCGCATGCTGCGGTTGCGTCGCCTGGTGGTCGCGGAGGGCACGAGCCTCGTGATCCTGCCGCGCGGCCGGCCGCTGCTCGAGTACTACGCCAACTCGATCGCGCACCTGGTCCCCATTCGGGCGCCCCGCCTGCCGTTCCACAAGGAGCACGATCGAGAGACGGATCTCCCGCGCCTGAAAACGGGAGAGCGTGGACCCTAAAAGACACGGGCGGGGAGCGGTACGTGACGGCGCAGCAATGAGGTACGATGCGCAATGTTTGGTACCACTCCCCACTCCCCACGGCTCGGTATATTCCCCCCGCCTCCATGTCCCGCGTCCTCGACCTACCATCCCTGCGCCCCGGCGAGCGGGTGCAGGACACCTTCCTGGTGCTCGACGCCGAGCAGAAGAACTTCGACGGTGGAGCCTGCACCGTCCTCACGTTCGGCAACGCCAGCGGGCGCCTCGCAAGCGCGCCGTTCTGGGATCGTGAACAGGCCATGGTCGAGGGCGTGCGGCGCGGGCACGTGGTGCAAGTGCTTGGTGAAGTCGCCGACTACCGCGGCCGCCGGCAACTGCGGGTCAGCTCACTGCGCCTCCTGCCGCCCGCCAGCGTCGAGCTGGGCCGGCTCATGCCCGCCGTCGGGGACGTCTCCCGGCTGTGGGAAACGGTGGACGCCTGGCGGGCCGAGATCCGCGCGCCCCGGCTGGCTGCCGTGGTCGACTTGTTCTACGCGGACGCCGATTTTCGCCGCCGCTACGAGCGCTGTCCAGCCAGCGTCGCCGGGCACCACGCCACCCTGGGCGGACTGCTCCAGCATACGGTCGAGGTCGGCGCCATCGCGCGCACGATCTCCCGCGCGGCCGGTGCCGATACCGAGCTCGTGCTCGCCGGTGCGCTGCTGCACGATATCGGCAAAATCGAAGCGTACAGCTGGGACGGGGTCTTCGACTACACCGATGCCCACTACCTCGTGGGCCACGTGGTGCTGGGGGCCGCCATGCTCGAACGACGGCTCGATGAAGCGCCGGAGCCGCCGTGTACGCCGGCGGAACGGCGGCTCTTGCTGCATCTCATCCTGTCGCACCACGGCCGCCTCGAGTACGGCAGCCCCGTGCCGCCGCTCACCCTCGAAGCCGAAGTCTTGCACTGGGCGGACAACGCAAGCGCCCGGACCGCGAGCATGGCGGAGGCGCTGCACGATGCCGATGCGTTCGCGGACGGCCCGATCTCGCAGAAGCGGGTCTGGCAGCTGGACAACCGTCGGCCCTACCGCGGCGCGAGCGACTGGGGCAGGCCTGCCCCCGCCGCCCGCGCGTAGCACGACCGCGACGCACGACGGCACCCGGTGACCACGAGCGTCCGTCCGGCTGAGCCGCAAGGGGCGCACTTGCGGAAGCTCTCCATCGCAACACTGGGCATCGTCTACGGAGACATCGGCACCAGTCCCCTGTACGCGCTGAAGGACTGCTTCGGACCGCACACGATCGCCCCGACGCCCGCGAACATTCTCGGCGTGCTGTCGCTGATCTTCTGGTCGCTGGTGCTGATCGTCTCGGTGAAGTACCTCGCCTTCGTGTTGAGCGCCGACAACCGCGGCGAGGGCGGCATCCTCGCGTTGATGGCGCTGACGCATCCCGGCGGTGGCGGTGGGCGCCGACCCCGCTACGTCATCCTGCTGCTCGGGCTGTTCGGCGCGGCGCTGCTCTACGGCGACGGCGTGATTACCCCGGCGATCTCCGTGCTCGGCGCCGTGGAAGGACTCACGGTGCGCCGGCCGGAGTTCGCGGGCTGGATCGTGCCGCTGGCCGTCATCATTCTGGTGGGGTTGTTCCTGCTGCAGCAGCGCGGCACCGGCAGCGTCGGAGCGATCTTCGGACCCGTGATGTTCGTCTGGTTCGCCGCTATTGCGGCGCTCGGCCTCGCGGCGATCGTGAGCCACCCCGAGGTGCTGGGCGCCATCAACCCGTGGCACGGGGTCGATTTCTTCGTTCGCAACCGGTTTCCCGGATTCTTGATTCTGGGCTCCGTGTTCCTGATCCTCACCGGTGCCGAAGCCCTGTACGCCGACATGGGACACTTCGGCGCCCGGCCGATCCGTCTCGTGTGGTTCGCCCTGGTGCTGCCCGCCCTGTTGCTGAACTACTTCGGACAGGGCGCGTTGTTGCTGCGGGACGCGAGCGCGGCCGAGAACCTCTTTTTCCATTTGGCCCCCTCGTGGGCGCTGTATCCGATGGTGGCGCTCGCGACGGCCGCCGCGGTCATCGCGTCGCAGGCGGTGATTTCCGGAGCGTTCTCACTCACCCGGCAGGCGGTGCAGCTCGGCTACAGCCCCCGGGTCTCGATCGAGCACACGTCGTCGGCGGAGATCGGGCAGATCTTCATCCCGTCGGTCAACTGGTGGATGATGCTGGCGACGATCGCGGTGGTCCTCGGGTTCCGCTCGTCTACGGGCCTCGCGGGCGCCTACGGGGTCGCCGTGACGAGCACGATGGTGATCACGACGCTGCTGCTCCACGTCGTGAGCCGCGAGGTGTGGGGCTGGAGTGTGTGGCGCGCCACAGCCCTGGCCGGTGCGTTCCTGCTCATCGACCTTTCGTTCTTCGGCGCCAACCTGGTCAAAATCCCGCAGGGCGGCTGGCTCCCCCTGCTGATCGCGGCTGGCATCTACACGCTGATGTCTACCTGGAAGACCGGACGGCAGATCCTCTCGAAGCGGCTCCAGGAGAAGTCGGTGCCGTTGAACATCCTGATGGCTGACCTGGCGGCCGACCCGCCATTGCGCGTCCCCGGCGTGGCGGTGTTCATGTCCGGGAACCCGGGAGGCACGCCGCCCGCGCTCGTCCACAACCTCGCGCACAACAAGGTGCTGCACGAGCGCGTGGTGTTCCTCACGGTCGTGACCGAGGAAGTGCCTCACGTGTCGCCGGCCGAGCGCGTCACCGTGAAGCACTTGGGCAAGGGGTTCCACAGCGTCACCGTGCGGTACGGCTTTATGGAAGACCCGAACATCCTGGACATCATTGCTGCTTGCAAGGAGCGGCGGCTCATGATCCCGCTCGAGGGCACGACATTCTTCCTCGGCCGGGAGGAGCTCGTGTCGACGGACCGACCTGGGATGGCGCGGTGGCGGGAGCGGCTGTTCGCCTTCATGTCGCGCAACGCGCTACGCGCGACGGCGTTCTTCCAGATCCCGTCGACGCAGGTGTTCGAGGTGGGCGCGCAGGTCGAGCTCTAGGCGGCCGCCCGAAGCGCTTCCTTCTGCTCCGCCGAAGCGGTCGTCAGCCGCCGCAGGCCGGACCACCCCACCAGGGCGGCCGCGAGGCCCAGGATCGGCAGCACCTGGATGGCCTGCAGCGCGAGACCCGCGGCCACGGCCCGCTCCGGCGCCACGCCGAACGGCAGCAGGGCCCCGACCACCGCCGCCTGCGTGACGCCGAGGTTGCCGGGCGTGAGCCGGCCGACGCCGCCGATGTTCACCGCCAGCAGCGCGGTGAGCGACGCGGCGACCGGCAGGGCCAGCCCCGCCGCGCGCAGGACAAGGTCGTAGGTCGCCCATTGCACGACCCAGTTCGCGAGGGCGAACAACACCGGCGCCACGAGTCGCGTCCCCACGCTCATGCGGGCGAGGACCGCTACGGGGTCCCGCAGAACGCGCGGCAAGCGGACGATCAAACGGGCCCATCGTCCGAAACGTGACAAGACGAACACCGTCGCCAAGGCGACCGCCGCACCCAGCTGCAGCCCGCGCAACGGTGCCGGAAGACGAATGAGCAAGGGAGCCAGGACCAGGAAGAGTGCCAGTCCTACCCCTTCCACGACGCGCGTCCACGCCACCGACAACACGGTCGTTCGCACCGGCACCGCCTCGCGCCGCACCAGCAGCGTCACGCGCGCGGCGTCTCCGGTCACGCCCATGCTGATCGAGTTGATCGCGGATCCGACGAGCGTCGCCTCCTGCGCCGAGCGCCAGCGATGCGGCGCGACGGGCAGGAGCAGCAGGTGCCAGGCCCAGCCCTTGGCGAGCGGGGACAGGAAGTTCACCCCAAGCGCGGCCAAGAGCAGCAGCGGGTGCATCGCCGCCATCGCCGCCCCGGTCTCGGGCCACGGGAACCGCCACATCAGCCGCACCGCCGCGCCGAGGCCGACGACGACGAGCAGCCCCCAGATCCAACGTTTCAACCGAGCAGCTCCGCGAGGGGATGGAAATCGTAGCCTGCCGCCCGCGCATCGGCAATGATCCCGGGGAGCGCCTCGGCGGTCGGCGTGCGGTCGCCGCGCGGATTCGACCCCTCGGGGTCGTAGCCATCGCCGTCGTGCAACAGGATGATGGCGCCGGGCTTGAGTTTCGCGCGCACACGGCGCCGGATCTCCTCGGCGGGCGGCCGATCGGAGTCCCAGACCCCGAAGGTCCAGCCGAAGGTCCGGTACCGCAGGCGCCGGGCGACGCGTGCGACGAACGGGTTGCGATACCCGTGCGGCGCGCGGAAGGCGCGCGGAATCTCGCCCGTGACTTCGACGATATCCCGATGGCCCCCGACGAGCTCGGCCCGGATACTCGCCGGGCCGAGCCGGTGCAGCTTGCGGTGGGAGCGGGTGTGGTTGCCGATCTCGTGGCCCGCGGCGGCCACGCCGCGCGCCGCCGCCGGATGCCGGCGGACCGCGGCGCCGACGAGAAAAAACGCCGCCGGTACGGACTCCCGCGCCAGCGTCTCGAGGATACGCTCCGTCACACCCGGTCGCGGTCCGTCGTCGAAGCTGAGATACAGCACGCGCCCCCGCCGTGACCCACGCGCCGTTACGCGTCCGAAGAGCGGACTCGCGGGTCCGTAGGTCCCCCAGGCGAGCGTGCCCGTGGCGGCGCCGACAGCCGCGAGCGGCAGGATCATCCCAGCACCCGCCGATACACCGCCAGCACCTGATCCGTCACCCGGGGCCAGGCGAAGTCTGCCGCTTTGGTTCGCCCGGCCTGCCCCATCGCCGCTCGCCGGACCGGATCGGCGATCAGACGCACCACGGCGTCCGCCCACGCTCGGGGCTCGCGGGGCGGCACGAGGACGGCCTCCGCGCCCCCGGCCACGAGCTCGCGGAACCCGGTGATGTCCGAGGCAAGGAGCGGGGTCCCGCACGCCATCGCCTCGAGCAACGTGATGCCGAAAGAGGCCTTGGTGGTGGGACACAGGTACAGGTCGGCCGTGCCGTAGTACTCCGGGCGCTCACCGTTCACGCGCCCGACGAATTGTACGGCGGGGCCGAGCGGCCGGGCGGCGCGCTCGTACATCCGGCGCAATGGTCCGTCGCCGGCGATGACCAGGGTCGTTCTGGGATGGCGCTGCAGGATACGCGGCATGGCCTCGAGCACGGTCTCGAGCCCGTTGCGCGGATCGAGCCGGCCGAGGAACAACAGGCGCGGCCCTCCGGCGAGGTAGTCGGTCTCACGACGTCCGTTGGGGTGAAACAGATCCACGTCTACGCCGTTCGGGATGATCTCCCAGGAACCCCGAAAGTAACGGGAGAGCGCGCGGACGACGGGCTCACTCACCGCGATCTGCGCCGCGAGCCGATCGAGGCGCCGCTGCAAGGGCCGGCGGAACACGCGGCAGCCGATCGAACGTGGAAACCAGCTATGGAAAGTCGCTACAACCGGAAGGCCCAGGCGACCCGCTGCGTCTGCGGCCAAGGGGCCGAGCACCGGCGCCACACCATCCTGTACGTGCACGACCTCGGCGCCGATCTCGCGCAGTACCGACGCGATCCGGTGCGTCAAGCGCCACCCCGTGGTGATACGTGCAAACGACCCGTTGGAATAGATCACGCGGCTCGTCCCCAGGCGCCGGACGTACGGCGGATCTATTCGGTCAAGACCCATGTGCGACGTGATGATCGTGGTTTGGTGCCCGCGCCGGCGCAGTTCGCGGCCGAGGTGGTGGACGTGTTCCGTCACACCTCCGAGGTGCGGGTAATAGAATTCCGTGACGAGGGCGACGTGCATCGTTGAACGCCCCTCCGGGGCGGGCAAGTCGCACTATGACCCTCGGATGGGGAAGTTCGTCAATAACCGGCGTGAAGGCGGGTGGGATCAGCGGAACGCCAGAAAATCGAAGCCCCCGGAACGGCTCGATAGGCCGCCCGGGGGCTCCGCACATCGGTTACCCGGAGCCGGGGGATTGCTCCCTCCGTTCTTCATCCTGCCGCCGCCGGTTGACTGTTGCGTCGCT
>JBGPHP010000082.1:0-12581 GCA_041484445.1 Gemmatimonadota bacterium | reverse complement strand
TCCCTCACCCCCCCACAACTCTCCCCCGCGGCCCCGTCCCCCCCCCCCCTCGTGGGCCCCCACCACCCACTCCCACCCCCCCCCCCCCCCGGCGGGGGGGGGGGGGGGCGGGGGGGGGGGGCCGGGGGGGCGGCGGTGGCGGTGGCGGAGGCACGCTGCCGCACTTCACGCATGCCGTCATCGTGGTCGAAGAGAATCACGACTTCGCGCAGGCTGACAGCGCCGCCATGCCGTACCTGCATTCGCTCATGGCGCAGTACGGGTATGCCACGCAGTACTACGCCGACACCCATCCGTCCATCGGCAATTACTTCTGGCTGACCGCGGGTCAGGTCATCACGAACAACGACAGTTACTCCGCGACGGTCAGCGACGACAACATCGTGCGCCACCTCATCGCCGCCGGAAAGACCTGGAAGTCCTACGCGGAGGATCTGCCGTCGGTCGGCTACACCGGCCAGAAGTCGGGCGACTACGCCCGCAAACACAACCCGCTGTCGTTCTTCTCCGACGTGGTGACCGACTCGGCCCAGATCAAGCGGCTCGTGCCGTTCACGCAGTTCGCGATCGACCTGGCGGGTGACACACTGCCGAACTACTCGTTCGTCGTGCCGAACTTGTGCAACGACGCGCACGACTGCAGCCTCCCGACCGCCGATACCTGGCTCCAGACCAACATCGCCCCGCTGCTCACCAGTCCATCGTTCCAGACCGACGGACTGCTCGTGATCGTGTTCGACGAATCCGATTCGGACGACACGCACGGAGGGGGCCGCATCGTCTGGGCCGTGATCAGCCCCAAGGCCAAGCGGGGCTTCACGTCCGCCGCGCTGTACCAGCACGAGAGCACGCTGCGCCTCATGGCCGAGGGGCTGGGCCTCACGAGCTTCCCCGGCAGCGCGGCGACGGCGTCCAACATGGCCGATTTCTTCACGCCGTGAGTCCCACGGCCCACCTTCTTTCATGGAGTCCGTCGTTATGCGCATGATGCTCCGTCGCGGTCCGGTTACGGTCGCCCTGGCTATCGCCGCCGGCGCGGCCCTGGCGGCCTGCAGCGATCACATGAGTCCGCAGGCGCCCGCGCTCTCGCAGGCACAGGCCGACAGCATGGGCGACGTCGTCGTCGCCGACGTGGAGAACGAGCTCGACGCCGGGACCGCCACCAGCGGTATCGGGTTCGTGCCCGGCGCCCCGTCGAGCGCCGCCCTGTCGCCGTCGATACGGTGCGTTCCGGTCATCTCGCCGCTGCCGGCGGTCAACTCCGACTCCGACCGCGTGCCCGACTCGGTGCGTGTGACCTTCACCGACTGCGTGATCGGCTTCCGCCGCGGGGCCGATACGATCCGCGGCTCCATCGATATCATTGACCCGACGCCGACGGGAACGGATCGGTCGCTCAAACTCGTCTTCACCGACTTCGCCAGAATCTTCGTGGACCGGCACGATCACTCGGCGTCGATCACGGTGAACGGCAGCCGGGAGGCGTTGCGCGATTCGTCCCAGCTGTCGCAGACCGAAGTGGACTTCCGGACCGGCTACCTGTTCGGCAACGGCGCGACCGCGAGCCACGTGCGCAACTGGGCGATCGACTTCACCGCGGATGTGCCGGGATCGATCGTGCACGACGCCGCGCTCCCCAGCGGCGTGCTCACCATCACCGGCTCGTCGACCTTCACGCGGAACGACACGACGCGGTTCGACCTGCAGGTGTCGACCCCCACACCGCTGCACTTCGACGCGACGTGCGCCGACCGTCCCCGCTTCAGCACCGGCACGCTGGTCGCCGTGGTGACCAAGCAGGGCGCGACCTCGACGGTGACGATCCAGTTCACCGCCTGCGGGCAGTTCACGGTCACGAAGTCGTAGGGGCCCGCTAGGGACGCGGCGCGGCCCCCAGCGCGGCGAGGCGTCGCCGCGCTCCCATGTTGGTGGAATCCTTGGCCAGAGCGTCGCGGTAGCTGGCGATGGCGGCCGCCGTGTCGCCGCGCTGCAGCGACACCTCCGCCTCGAGGAACGGGATCTGTGTCGACGCCGGGTAGAATTCGGCGTTCAGCTTGAGCAGCCCCATCGAGTTGTCGAGCCTCCCCGCCTGCGCTTCTGCGCGGGCCAGCTGGTTCAGCACGAGCTCCCCGAAATCGTAGGAGCCGCTCCCGTAGTAGCGCTCCCGCAAGGCACGGTAGCGGCGCACGGCCGCGTCGAGCCCCGAGTCGGCGAGCATCAGCGTCAGATCGTCATCCAGCAGGCGGGGCCGGGCCACGCCGCGGTGGCAGGTGGCGCAGCGCACGACGACGACCGGCGTGGGCCGGTCGGGGACGTCGGCCAGGTGCTCTTCGTTGATGTGCATCACCATGTGCATCATCACCCGGGCGACCTTCTTGGGCCGCTTGTCGTCGGCCGCGAAGTTCACGGAGTCGAGCGGCTGGCCTTCCTTGCCCACGTGGCAGTAGACGCAGCGCACGCCCAGCGCCAGGGCGAATCCCCGCATGGTGTCGATCAGGGCGCGCTGGGAGATGGTCTTCGGCAGCACCTTGAGGTTCTTGAACGAATCGGGGGGGAAGCGGCCTTGGGCGGACGCGGCTGGCCCGAATCCCAGAGTGGCGGCGGTTGCGAAGAGAAACACGGGTCGGAACGGGTCCATCGGTCGCCCTCGCAGGTTCAAGGTGCTCCGCCTCAATGATATCGTGCACGGCCGCCCCGGCACCCATCGGCCACTGTGAGCAATCAGTCCGGACCTCGGAATCGGCGAGCGGGACAACCCTTTCGTCCCGAAAGCTGTCTTACTCCTCGATACCACCGTCTCGGGGTCCACCGTGTTCTCAACGACCGTGCTGTTCGCCGCCGTCGCAGCCAGTCAGACCGTCGCCGTGGGTTCCACCCCGACGACGCCTCCACCCGTCACGCAAGCGAGCGCCGCGCGCGCGGTCCGGCCCCCGGTCCTGGACGGCCGGGACGACGACGAGGTCTGGCGCCTGGCTCAGCCGATCACGGCGTTCCAGGAGTTCGATCCCGACGAAGGGAAATCGGCCCGGTTCGCCACCGTCGCCAAGGTGGCCTACGACGACCACAACTTCTACGCGTTCATTCGGGCGTACGACCCCGAGCCGCAGAAGATCCTCCGCATCCTGGCGCGGCGCGACGTCCGCCCGCCTACCGACCAGCTGAAGATCATCATCGATTCCTACCACGACCGCCGCTCCGGCTACGAGTTCGCGGTGAGCCCGGGCGGGGTGAAGCGCGACTATGCGATGTACAACGACGGGAACGAGGACGATGCCTGGGACGGTGTCTGGGACGTCGCGACCGCGGTGGACTCGCTCGGCTGGACCGCCGAGTTCCGGATTCCGCTGTCGCAGCTGCGCTACGCCAATGGGCCGAGCCACACCTTCGGGTTCGGCGTATGGCGTGACATCGAGCGGTTCAAGGAGCGGGTGAGCTGGCCGCTGTACCACCGCAATCAACCCGGCCTCTCGTCCCAGCTCGGAGAGGTCACCGGGATCGAGGGGATCTCGTCGCCGCGCCGGCTCGAGGCGTCGCCGTACGTTTCGACCAAGAACGTATCGGTGCCCACCGCCACGGGGTTCGACCGCGACCAGCACATCACCGCCGGGGCGGACTTCAAGTACGGCGTCACGTCCAACCTGACGCTGGACGGGACGATCAGCCCCGACTTCGGCCAGGTCGAAGCCGACCCCTCGGTCCTGAACCTGGGGACGTTCGAGACGTTCTTCCAGGAAAAGCGCCCGTTCTTCATCGAGGGTGCCGGACTCTTGAGCTTCAACGTCAACTGCAACGTGGTGCGCGACTGCGGCAGTGAGAACCTGTTCTACTCGCGGCGCGTGGGCCGGGCGCCCCAGCTGTCCGATCTCTATGGAGACGCGACGTCCCCGACGGCTTCGACCATCCTCGGCGCGGTGAAGCTCACCGGCCGCTCGCCGAGCGGGTTGTCGCTGGGGGCGCTCGATGCCGTCACCCAGCGGCAGGTCGGCGTCAACCATCTCACCATCGAGCCGGCGACCAACTACGCCGTCGTGCGCGCCACGCAGGACTTCCGCCGCGGCGAGACGGGGATCGGCGTGATCGCCACCGCCGTGAATCGCTCACTCGCGGATTCGTCGCGGAGCCAGCTGCGCGCGAGCGCCCAGGTGGGCGGCGTGGACTTCCGGCATCGCTTTCTCCAGGGCCGCTACGAGCTGGACGCATCGGCCACCGGCTCGCGCGTCACCGGGTCGCCCGCCGCGATCCTGGCCACGCAGCAAAGCCCGACGCATTTCTACCAGCGCCCCGACGGGGCATTGCGCGTCGACAGCGCTGCGACCGCGCTCACCGGTCACGCCGAGCAGGTGAGGCTCGGCAAGTTCGCGGGACTGATCCACTTCGAGACCAGTCTGCAGCGCGTGTCCCCGGGATACGAAATCAACGATCTCGGATTCCTGAACCGCGCCGACTGGCAGGAGCAGGCGTCGTGGGCGTCCCTCAATTTCAACAAGCCCAACGCGGTGTTCCAGCGTCTCTGGTGGAACGTCAACGAATGGAACGACTGGACCACGGCGGGGCTGCCGTTGGAGCACGCCATCAACAGCAATTTCCATACGGAGCTGTCGAACCACTGGTGGCTGCACCTCGGCGGCACCATCGGGCAGCTCGGTTCGACCTTCTGCGATCGCTGTGCGCGGGGGGGACCGGCGGTCCGCCAGAGCTCCTACGTCGCCCCGTGGGGCGGCATCCAGGGCGATGCCCGGCGCGTGGTGACGCCGTCCCTGTGGTTCAACTACTGGCGCGGCGACGAGGGCCGCTCGACCTCGCTCAATCTCAACCCCGGGGTCGACCTGCGGGTCTCCTCGCGGTGGACCGCCTCCTTCTACCTGAACGCCACGCGCAATGCCGACAACACGCAGTGGGTGCTCGACACCTCCTTCGGGGGCGCGACCCACTACACCTTCGCTCATCTGGAACAACGCACCATGAGCTTCAGTTGGCGGCTCAATTTCACGGCGAGCCCGACGCTCACAGTGCAGCTGTATGCCGCGCCGTTCGTCACCAAGGGCCACTATTCGAATGTGCGCGAGCTCGCCAATCCGCGCGCTGTGCCCTATTCCGACCGCTACCAGCCCTTCGTCGACCCGACGGTCGCCAAGGATTTCAACTTCAAACAATTCAACTCGAACCTGGTGCTGCGCTGGGAGTACCAGCCGGGCTCGACGATCTACCTCGTGTGGACCCAGGGGCGGCAGGACTTCGATCAGGCCTACGGGAACCGCTCGTTCCGTGGTGATTTCGACAACTTGTTCCACCAGCACCCGGACAACACGTTCCTGATCAAGGCCAGTCACTGGTTCAACTGGTAAGACCGAACAGGGAGCACGGAACAGGGAGCAGCCTGCTCTGTGCTCCGTGCCGGCCGGAGTGCTGGACGTAACCCCGCCAAGACGCATCTTAGCAGTCCGTGATCGACCTGACCTTCGACCTGCAGATCGCCGGCCGCATCGCCGTGGCGGCGTTGGCCGGCCTCGCCGTGGGGATCGAGCGAGAGTGGTCGGGCCACGCCTCCGGGCCCGAGGCGCGCTTCGCCGGCGCGCGGACCTTCCTGCTGCTCGGGACGCTCGGCGGCGTGGCCGGATGGCTCGTGGCCGGCGGCGTGCCGATCGTGGGCGCGCTCATCCTGGCCGGAGCGTCGGGCCTGACCATCGCGGCCTACATCGCCGCCGCCCGGCCCGGCGGGCCCGCGGTCGAAGGGACGACCGAGGTCGCTGCGTTGACCGTGCTGGCCCTCGGCACGATCGCCGGGCTGGGCTTCCCCTTGGTCACCAGCGCGAGCGTCGCCATCATGGTCCTCGCCCTGGTGGAAAAGACCCGGATCCACCAGATCATCCGCCGCATCGGTCAGCGGGAAATCTCGGCGGCGCTGCAATTCGCCGTTCTGGCGCTGGTGATCCTGCCGCTCCTTCCCACCGGCCCCTACGGGCCGTTCGACAGCATCCGCCCGCGGGCGTTGTGGACCGTGGTGCTGCTGTTCTCCGGCCTCAACTTCCTGGGGTACCTGGCGCGCGGCGCCGTAGGCGAGACCCGCGGGTACGGCATGACGGGCCTCCTCGGCGGTCTCGTTTCGTCCACCGCCGTGACGTGGAGCTTTTCGCGCCTCAGCCGCCGTGAGCCGGGGCTCGGTCGCGGACTGGCCACCGGGGTCCTCGCGGCGTGTACGATCCTGTTTCTCCGCGTCGCGGTGCTGACCACCGTGCTCAACTCCTCCGTCACCTGGCCGCTGGGCCGCTACATCCTGCCCCCGCTCATCGTCGGAGCCACGTTCGTGGTGCTCGCAGTGGTCCGGGCGGCGCCCGACCCCGCCCACGTCGAGCTACGGCAATCCCCGCTGGGACTGTGGTCCTCCCTCAAGATGGCGGCGGCGTTCCAGGTCGTCCTGACGGCCGTTCCGTTCGTGCAGCAGCTGTGGGGGACGCCCGGGGTGCTCGCCTCCGCCGCGCTGCTGGGCCTCACCGATATGGACGCCCTCACGCTATCGATGTGCCGGCTGGCGGCCGCGGACGGTGCGGGACTCGCGGCCGAAGCGATCGCGGTGGGGATCCTGTCGAACACGTTGCTGAAACTGACGCTCGCGACCGTCCTCGGCGCGACGTCGTTCAGACGCTGGGCCGTGCCCGGTCTGGCCGCCCTCGCCCTCGCCGGCGGTCTCGGACTGTGGCTCGGGCGATGAGCCCGCGCAGGACCGCCGCGCGCGGCAGCGGCGTGGCTGGTGCTGGCCCGCCGTCCGCCCCGCCGGCCGGACTAGGCGGTTCCGCCGTTCAGCGAGCGCCGGGCCGCGTTCAGCACGCGCTCCTGGACCTCCGCCACCGATCCCTCGAGCGACGCGCCGGCCGCCTTGTGGTGCCCGCCGCCCCCGAATCCCTGGGCGAGGGCGGCTGAATCCACGCTACCCATCGAGCGGAACGACACCTTGATGCGACCGTTGGCGATCTGGCGGAACAACAACGCCAGCCTGACCCCGGCGATCGAGCGGGCGTGCTCTACGATCCCGTCCAGATCGTCCGGCGTGACGCCGTGTCGCTCCAACGCCCCGGCCGGAACCGTCACCCAGGCGAGCCCCCGCCCCGGCTCCACCACGAGGGTCTGCAGCACCTCGGCGAGTAGGCGCACGCGCCCTTCCGGAGCGCTGGCGTAGACCGCCTCGTAAATGGACTCCGGCTCCACGCCGTGCTCCAGGAGGGCCGCCGCGACGCGCAAGGCGCGCGCGCTCGTATTGGAGAAGCGAAAGCCACCGGTGTCGGTGAGGATCCCGACGTAGAGCGCCCGCGCCGCTTCGGTCGAGAGCGGCCACTCCAGGGCCGCCGCCAAATCGAACACCAGCTCCGCCGTCGCCGTCGCCTCCGGCGCCACGAGACGCGGTCCGTCGGGCAGGGTGCCGGGACTCACATGGTGGTCGATGCAGGCGACTGGGGCGCGCCGCTCGTGCACCGTCTTCCCCAGGTCGCCCAGCCGCCCGAGGTCCGAGATGTCGACTACGACCACCACGTCGGCCCGCGCGATCTCCCGCCCCGCGCGGTCGCTCGCATCGGCACCCGGGGGCACGAGAAAACCGAATCGCTCCGGGATGCCGGTCGGATTGGCGATCACGGGGTCGAGGCCGTGCGCGCGCAGCAGGTGCCACAGCGCCACTTCACTCCCCACGCCGTCGCCGTCGGCGTTGACGTGGGTCGTGAGGGCGACACGGTATCCCGGCTTCAGGATGGCCGCGATCTCACGGGCTGCAGCGACCCTGTTTGCGGCAATGGGAATGGAAATGGTGTTTGAAGGCATGGTCAAAGATAAAACAATACGTCGAGACAAATGGCGTCGAGAGAGAAGGCGTCGAGGGGAACCGTTTCGAACGCCCTTCTTCTCGACATCTCTCCTCTCGACGTCTCTCGTCTCGACGATGTCTTCTAGACGCCTTTTTGTCGCAGAACCGAATGTTTCCTGCTATACCCGAAGTAGATGGCGAACCCGATGATCAGCCACACCACGAGCCGGATCCAGGTGTCGGCCGGGAGGGTGAGCATCAGCCCGAAGCAGGTGAGCATCCCCATGATCGGCACGAACGGCACGAACGGCGTCCGGAACGGCCGCTCCAGGTCCGGGCGCTTGGTGCGCAGGATCCAGACCCCGGCGCACACCAGGACGAATGCCAGCAACGTGCCGATGTTCACCAGCTGCCCCAGCAGCTGCAGCGGCAGGAGCCCGCTGGCGAGCCCGACCGCGATGCCGGTGTAGGTCGTGGACAGGTACGGGGTGCGTCGCGTGGGGTGGACCTTGCCCGCCCAGCGACCGAGCAGGCCGTCGCGCGACATCGCGAAGAACACCCGCGACTGCGCGAGCATCATGACCAGGATCACGGAGCCTAGACCCAACACCGCCCCGATGTCGATCGCCGCCTGGACGCCCCACGGCGCGCCGACCTTCTCCATGGCGTACGCCATCGGCGCCGGCACGTTGAGCTCGGTGTAGGGCACCATGCCGGTGAGCACCGCCGATACGACCATGTACAGCACCGTGCAGACGGCGAGCGATCCCAGGATGCCGATCGGCATGTCCTTCTGCGGGTTCTTCGCTTCCTGCGCCGTCGTGGACACGGCATCGAACCCGATGTAGGCGAAGAAGACGAGCCCCGCGCCCCGCAGCACGCCGGACCAGCCGAACGTGCCCCATTCCCCCGAGTTCGGCGGGATGAACGGCTTCCAGTTCGACGGGGTGATGTGCGACAGGCCCACGATCACGACCAGCAGGACGATCGCAACCTTCAGGAACACGATGAAAGTGTTCACGCGCGCCGATTCACGGATGCCGATCACCAGGACGGTCGACATCAGCGCCACGATGACCACGGCCGGCAGGTTGACGATGGCACCGGTCAGGTTGAACCCCGCATGCGCGCACCCCGGCGCGGCCATCGTGCCCACCTGGGCGGCCGTGCACCACAGGGTCGGCGACGCCGCCAGCGCGGGCGGCAGATGCACGCCGACCAACCCGAGCAAAGAGACGAAGAACCCGGACCAGCCTACCCCGACCCCGGCGGCGCCGGCCGCGTATTCGAGCACCAGGTCCCAGCCGATGATCCAGGCGACGAGCTCGCCCATCGTGGCATAGGCGTAGGTGTAGGCGCTGCCCGCGACGGGGACGGCACTCGCCATCTCGGCGTAACACAGCCCCGCGAAGGCGCAGGCGATGCCGACCAGACCCATCGAGATCGGCACCGCCGGCCCTGCATGCAGCGCCGCGGCCTGCCCGGTCAGCACGAAGATCCCCGCCCCGATGATCGCGCCGATCCCCAGCGTGACGAGGTTGAGCGGGCCCAGGGCCCGCTTCAATGACGTCTCGCTCGCCTCATCGGCTTCGGCGCGCAGCTTGGCGATGGACTTCGTGGCCAGGAGCGACATCGCGTAACCCCGCGGAAGAGAGTGGACAGGCAATCTCCACTCTCCCGGAGTACCGGGCGCGCCGCGGGGGACGAGACGGACTATCGGGGCGGCGGGCGGGACCTCAGGCCATCGCCTCGTACAGCCGGTCCCGAAACCGCCGGCTGAGCCGCAGTCGGGCCCCGCTCGTCAGGATGACGAGCCCGTCGCCGTGAAACCACGGCTGCAGCTCGCGGATCCCGTCGATCCGCACGATGTGGGAGCGGCTGATGCGGCGGAACGCGCGCCGGTCGAGGCGCGCCTCGAGCTGCGCCAGCGGCACCCGCACCCGATGCGTCGCCCGTCCCACGTGCAGGCGCACGTAGTTGCCGCCGGTCTCGAACCAGTCGATCTCGTCCACGCGCACGAAGAACGCCCGCCCCCGTTCGCGCACGAGGAGGCGGGTGAGCGGGGCGCCGTCGCCCGCGGCCCGTTCCCGCCGGGCCAGCCGGCGCCGGGCGCGCGCCAGTGCGGTCCGGAATCGCTCCGGATCGATCGGCTTGAGGAGATAGTCCACCGCTTCATGCGCGAACGCCGGGACGGCATAGCGCTCGAAGGCGGTCACGAAGATGACCGCGGGCCGCCGCTCGACCGGCAGCCGCTCGAGCAGCGACAGGCCGTCCGCACCGGGGAGGTGCACGTCGAGCAGCACGAGGTCGGGCGCGAGGGTCTGGATGGCCGCCCGCGCCGCCGGCGCGTCGCCGCAGGCGCCCACCACCTTTACGTCGGTCTCGTCACGCAGCAGGCGGCGCAGGCGCCGCACGGCGAGCGGCTCGTCCTCCACCAGCAGCGCCCGGATCGTCACGCGACGCGCTCCGCGCGGAACGGCAGCGACACGCGCACCACGAGCCCGGCCGTGGCGCCGTCCATGAGCTCGAAGCGGTGCGTGTCCCCATAGAGCTGCTGCAGCCGTGCCCGCGTGTTCGCGAGGCCGATCCCGCGACGCGGCCCGCTGGGCACGGCGATCCCCAGTCCGGGGCCGTCGTCCCACACCTCGAGGCGGAGGATGTCAGCGTCGCGGCGCGCCCGAATGCCCACCTCACCCGGGCCGGGCCGCGACGACACGCCGTGGCGGATGGCGTTCTCGACGAGCGGCAACAGGATCATCGCCGGGACGCGGGCGCCACGCGCGTCGTTCGCGACCTCCCAGCGTACGCGCAGCCGATCCTGAAAGCGGACGGATTCGATGTCGAGATATCGGTCGACCAGGTCCAGCTCGGTCGCCAGGGGCACCTCGGTCGCCCCGTCGGTCTCCAGCGTGCGGCGCAGCAGGTCGGCGAGCCGTCCGACCATGCGCTCGGCCACATCCGGGTCCTCGTGGATCAGCTCGGCGATCGCGTTCAGCGTATTGAAGAGGAAGTGGGGGCGCAGCTGCAGGGTCAAGGCCTGCAGGCGGGCCTCGGCGACGCTCGTCTCCAGCTCCGCTGCCCGGACGCGATGCTCCTGCGCATCACGCGCGTAGTCGCGCGCGTGCACCAGGGCGACGATCGCCCAGTAGATCAGCAGGTTCCAGTGGTAGGAGGCGGCGAAGTTGTCCACCAGCTTGGGCAGAAACGGGTACGGCCCCGCGCCGCGCAGCACGACCTGCACCGCCGTGGACAGTACGAGGTGCAGGAACCCGAGTGTCAGGCTCGCGCCGAGGTGGATCGGGACCGCGCGCTCCCAGTTCTCCCGGTCGATACGAAAGCGGCGCGCCAGCGCCCGCACCACGAGTGCGAGGATTCCCCACAGGTACCAGTCGGGCAGCTCCGAGCGCAGCGCCTGCCACCAGGTGGACGGATGCGTCGAGAAGCGCTGGTTGGCGAGGTACAGCTGCGTCGAGAAGACCAGCCCGAGGAGGGTCCAGAGCGAGAAGTAGCCGAGTCGACCGCGGAGGCGCGAGAGCATCGTGCTGGAATATGCGCGACGCACATGTCTAAACGCGAGCGGCCGGCCCGAAAAACCGGACCGGCCGCCCGCCAGAGAACCTAGCCCGGATGTCAGGCTTTCCGGGTCAGCTTCGAGTTCCGGTAACCGTAGACCGCGTAGACCACCATGCCGGCCGCGAACCAGATGATCAATCGTCTCCACGTCACGGGCGGCAACGCCTTCATCAGGTACGCGGCCGAAAACGCGCCGGCCGGCGCCACGAACCAGACGAGCGGCGTCTTGAACGCGCGCGGCAGATTCGGCTCGCGCACGCGCAACACCAGGATGCCGATGGAGACGATGACGAACGCCAGCAGGGTGCCGATGGACACCAGGCTCGCCGCGTCGCGAATCGGCAGGATCGCCGCGAAGAAGGCGACCGCGACACCGGTGACGATCGAGGTGATGTAGGGCGTCTGGAACTTCGGGTGGATCTTGTTGACGAACTGTGGCAGGAGGCCGTCCTTGGACATCGTCCAGAAGACGCGCGACTGGCCGAGCAGCATGACCAGGATGACGGACGACAACCCGGCGATGGCGCCGAGCTTGATCAGCGTCGACATCCAGCCCAGCCCGGCGTGGTCGGCGACCACCGCGATCGGGTCGGGGACGTTCAGGTCCTTGTAGCTCATGATGCCGGTCGCGATACCCGACACCAGGATGTAGAGGACGGTGCAGATGAGCAGCGAGCCGATGATCCCGATCGGCATGTCCTTCTGCGGGTTCTTCGCCTCCTGGGCCGCGGTACTCACCGCATCGAACCCGATATAGGCGAAGAACACGATTGCCGCACCAGTGAAGACGCCGCTCCAGCCGAACTCCCCGGCGACCGGGACCCCGTCCTTGACCGTCTGGGGCGGAATGAAGGGGTGCCAGTTGGCCGGATTCACCGCGTGGGCGGCGCCCACGATGAACAGCAGCACCACGGCGACCTTGATGATCACGATGATGCTGTTGACGTTGGCGGACTCCTTGATCCCGATGACGAGCAGTGCGGTGACCAGCGCGATGATGATGACGGCGGGCAGATTGAAGATCGCCGTGGACTGCGATCCGTCGGCGCAGGTGACGACCGCGCCGCGCGCCGCGGAGAGAGCGCAGGGCACGTTGATGCCGATGTCGTGCAGGAAGCTCACCACGTAGCCCGACCACCCGATCGCGACGGTGACCGCGCCGAGGGCGTACTCGAGGATCAGGTCCCAGCCGATGATCCACGCGATCAGCTCACCC